>NZ_JBEYFB010000003.1:0-442778 GCF_040634135.1 Streptomyces sp. NPDC007164 | reverse complement strand
CCAAGAGAGCCGGGCGGCCACTCCTGGCAAGCCACTGAAGGCAAGACCCCATCAGCCACACCCGGCCCTCCCGGGCCGACTAACAACTTACGGAGACCCCATGACCGTGAGCAAGAACATCAACAACCCCGTGGGCATGGGCGGCGGCCAGCGGAAGAGGCTGTCCCGTGCCGAACGGCAGAACAACGGTCCGCACCGCAACCTCGACCGCAAGGGTGCCGCCGACCGGAAGGCGGAGCTGGTGCGCATGATGCGCGAGAAGGCAGGCGCAGTCGAGGGCGCCGGGCAGACGCGCGACGACACCGCACAGAGCTGACGCACCGCCGCCGCAGGGCGGCACCGCACGGGGCAGGGTCCGGACCGCGACGCACGGTCCGGACCCTGCGGCCGTACCGGGGCTCTGCTGCTGTACTGGGGCCCTGCGGCCGTACCGAGGCCCTGCTGCCGTACCAGGGCTCTGCTGCCGCACCAGGCACGGCTGGTACCGCTCAGCTCTCGGCCGACCACCCGCGTCTCGGCCGCCCGCCCGAGAACGGGCGTGCCACTGGGTGCCGGTCAGGACGGTGAACAGGGTCGGCAGAGGCCCGGACGAAGCCACTGCGACACACCCCCAGGGGCACGTTTCCACAGGTCAGATGGCATGTAAGCCTGCTCAGTGCCGGGTGGTTCACAAGCTCGGAGCGCGAGTTCGATGCTCGCCACCAGTTCCATGAAAAGCCCCAGGCCAGTGGCCGGGGGCTTCTTTGTTGTCTCGACCGCGCTGTGTCGCTCGTGCCCGTTGCTTGCCCGTTCGCGGTTCGGCGCGATCAGCCCGCTTGGCCTCGTTGTCACTGCCTAAGGTGTGCACATGCCCGAACGCTCAAGCGAAGTGCTGCCCGAGCTCTATCCGGAGCTGGCTGAGTCGGGCGGCCTGAGAGAGGCGCTGGCTCGCGAGGCGGTTCGGCGCGGGCGCTGCGCCCAGCCGCTGGGTCCCGTTGAAAAGCCTTCGGCAGTACCGGTGACCTCGCGGTGGTCGACGCCATTCTGCACGCCTGGCGTGAGGGGGCGTCGATCGGTCAACTGCGGTGCGAGTGGCCGTTGCCGGCGGCGAGCCCGCTGGAAGCGGCACCGCCGGGGAGGGTGGTCTCGACCGCATGGCGGCTGACCCTGGAACGCTCGCCGTTGATCAGGCTGGGCGACGCCGAACTGGCCGAGGCCCTGTACGCCCAGCCGGCCCTGCGTGTGTTCTTCCCGTTTCCGTCGCACGGGGAGTTCAGCCTTCTCAGCAGCACTGCTGATCCCTTCTATGAAGAGGTTCCACGTGCGGTGCCGAGCGGAGACGGACTGTGGAACGTCGTTCTCCACTGGTCGCTGTGGTCACCGCACATTCCGTCGCGTGTGCTCGGATCCCGCCTCGGCGTTCGTGAGGCCGCAGCGCTGATGGCCGCGAACGTTCCTGCGGGTAGTGGCCCGGCCATCGAAGGAGGCTGGCCGCAACAGCCGCCGGCAAGACCTCGGTGATCGGGGCCATCGACGGCTGACGCCAATGGCCCCGATCACTGGGATGCCGGGGAGACCGCCGCCGCTGTCGCAGAACGCCGGGTATCTGTTTCGATCGGTACGGAGCCCGATGCCCGCGTCACTTGCCAGGCGGCGATCCCGCGGTCGCACCAGCGGTGACCGTGCCGCAACGTGCCAGCAGCCACGGTGAAGAGTGGTCAGTGCAGACGGCTGTGCGGCATGCGGATTCCATCGCATCTCGGTGCGCGCTCGTGGGGAGCAACGCGGGTCGGCAGAACGTGAACTGCCGGGTGCTTCCGCAGGCGTGACCCCTTGCACCGCGACCGGGGACGTCGTACACGAAGGCGGCGCCGTGCCCGCGCGGCCGGGCATTGTTCGCGTCCCGTCTCGTGGTGGCGGCGTGAGCGCCGATGTCCGCAGCAGAGTCGTCGTTCCTCTCCCGCTCCTCGGTTCTGTACGAGAAGGCCCGCCTCGTTCCGGGGTACGCGCAGCACGGTCACCGGTGCACCGAATCGTTCAGCGACGGCCACCGGGCGTGTGCGTATGCGGAGGTGCAGGCGCTCGCGGGGCGGCCGGGCCGGGGAGGCGTGGAACACCGCATCCAGGGCGCCTATGGCATTGATCACAGCGAAAACGCAGGCGGTGAACGCAACTGCACCCTTTTGCCTTTTCTGTCACTCAGGGTTCCGTGGTATTGGCCGGAACAGGTGAAGAACTCGTGGTGATGGACCGTTGGCCCGGCCATACGATCCCTTCAAGTCGCATCTGCGTGTCCCCCTCCCGCTGCGACCCCTTCTTCTTTTTTCGGACACCGAAGGGCTCTTGTGAAGATTCGCCCAGTTCTTGCCACAGCTGTTGCCGCCGCAGTGACCATGCCTGCTCTCCTGCTGTCGGTCACCCCCGCGTTCGCCGACGACAAGCCGTCAGCACAGACGCAGGACAAGACACAGAGCAAGACGCAGAACAAGACGCAGGACAAGCCGTCCATCGCGGAGCTGGAAAAGGCCGCTGCCGCCGCGCAGGCGACATACGACGATGCCGTAGAGGCCGAGAGTGCCGCCGAGGCGGCTCTGGAAGCCACCCTGTCCGAAACCAGTCCTCTGGCCGTGGCCGCCAAGGCCGCCGAGACCGCGGCGGCGGAGGCCGCCGCCGCGAAGGTGGACGCCGACCAGGCGGTCGTCGACGCCCAGGCCGTGGTCGACGCCCTTCCGGAGACCGCCACCGAGGAGGAGAAGGCCGCCGCCGCGACCAAGCTCACCGAGGCGAAGGCCGCCGCCGAGACCGCCCAGGAGACCAAGGCCGCCGCCGATGCCGCGGTCGTGGAAGCCGTGGACGCGCGGGACGACGAGCGGGTCGCCGCGGCCCGGAAGCTGGGCCAGGCGCAGAAGGCCACCAAGGCGGCCCTCGCCGACAAGACCGCCGCCGACGAGGCGCTGGCCAAGGCCAAGGAGGAGGGTGGCGAGGGCGGTGAGGACGGTGAGAACTGCGTCCCGGAGGCCAAGCTCACCACGGTCGTCACGGGTCTGCCGTCCACCGTTGTCGCCGGCACGAAGGTCGACTTCAAGCTCCGGGTGACCAACGGCACCGACAAGACGATGGACAAGGTGCTCCCGTTCGCCTACGTCCACGCGACCGACCGGAGCGGGCTCAAGTCCACCGACGACCTGGTGCACCTGCAGTGGTCCTCCGCCTCGTCCTCGAAGTGGAAGACCGTCGACAACAAGCACTACATGGACGCCATCAGCCCGCTGAAGGCCGGCGCCCACGCCGACATCAAGATGCGCCTCAAGGTCGACGCCTCGGCCCCCGCGGGCAACGGCATCACCTTCGTCGCCGGTGACTACTTCAACGACAACGGCACCTGCGGCGGGAACCCGGACCTCGAAGGCTACGAGTTCCTGATCGCCGCCGCGGGCAGCAAGCCCGGCAAGGTCGACGACGCCAAGCCCGGCACCACCAAGCCGAACACCTCGGACGTCAAGACACAGAGCAGCTCGTCCCGTCCGGTGAGCGGCAGCCTCGCCGCCACGGGCTCGTCCTCCGCGATGCCGCAGCTTGCCCTCGCGAGCGGCGCGGCCATGGCGATCGGCGGGGGCGCGGTGTTCCTCGTACGACGTCGTAAGGCCGGCTCCCACGCCTGATGCATGAGGTGGGGTGCCGACCGGGCACCCCACCCCGCGCGGCGGCCGTCCAACGGCCCGGCACAGAGTGGCTTCAAGCCCCGGGTCAGCGACCTGAGGCGCGGCGAGCCCGCTGGAAGCGGCACCGCCGGGGAGGGTGGTCTCGACCGCATGGCGGCCGGCCCTGGAACGCTCGCCGTTGATAAGGCTGGGCGACGCCGAACCGGCCGAGGCCCTGTACGCCCAGCCGGCCGAAGTCCCAGGCGTACCGGTCATCGGCCGGCAGCCGGTGGCCCGTTCGTAGAAGTCGGGGTGGTCGCCGCCATGGCGGGTGTTCGTGAGGAACCGCGAGCCTTCCGGGAAGCGCGACAGGATCACCTGCGCGTGCTCCTCCATGTCCGGTCTGCGGTCAGCGAAGCCGTACTGCCGCGACGCGTCCATGGCCTCCGTCGCCGGCATGACGAGCAGCCGCACAGATCTCTCGGTACAGCGTTTGTCGATCGGTTTCGGAGTCACTTGCTGATCAGTGGGGCCGTGCGTGTCGATGAGAAGTGACGGCGCTGCCGGCCCAGTCCGGGAGACCCGCCTTTCGGGCAAGTGGCAGGCGGGCGTTCCACTGATGGGCTCGGCGACGGATTTCCGCCAGCACATCGCCTTTGGCACTCCTACGCTGCGGCCATGTCATACCGCTTCGCCGGCATCATCGACCGCTATCTACTCTCCGGTTCCGAGTTCACCCGCAGGCTGCGCGCGGTACGGCCCGAGCAGTGGTCGGCGCCCACCCCCTGCGCAGAATGGGACGTACGCCGACTCGTCAACCACATGACCCGGGGAAACCTCAATTACGTCTCCCTGCTGGACGGCGGCTCGGCCGACGACTTCCTCCGGCTCCGGGACGAGGACGCCCTGGGCCGCGATCCGGTGGGCGCCTACATCCGGTCGGTACGGGAGTGCGCCGAGGCCTTCCGGAGGCCGGGCGCCCTCCGGCAGATCCTGGATTACCCCCTCGGCCCGGTGTCCGGAGAACAAGCCCTCGCCGTGCGCACCACGGATGCGACCATTCACACCTGGGACCTGGCCCGAGCCGTCAACGCTCCCGAGAAGCTCCCTCCCGAGCTCGTCGCCTGGATCGAAGACCACCTCGCCGAAATCTACGCCGGCTTGGCGGAGTCACCTGTCTCCGCCGACACCACCCACCGCTTCTTCGCCGCCCCAGGGGCTCCCCCCGTGGCCGGGGAGGCCCGACAGGCCCGGTTGCTGCGGCTGATGGGCCGCTGAGCGGAGGGAGAGGCAAGTTCGGCCTTCGACATCCGCGGGTTGACAACGAATTTCGCCGGAAGCATCCGCTGCCGCCTCGGCAAGAGACCTGGTGCCTCCGTGGCTGGGGCTGCGGGACGTAAGCCTCCGCCGCACCCCGGCCGGCCCGGACCCGGATCTCCTCACGGCGCGTGGCCACATACTCGCGGACCATCCGGTAGGAGATCTCGTCCGCATCATGCTCATCCGGCAGCCGTTCGAAGATCCGCTTCACCGTGTCGCGCTGCTTGCGCGGCGCGTCCAGGTCCGCCCGCAGCATCTCGCCGATCAGCGGTCTGAACAGATCCAGCCGGGTCGCCCTCGGCGGCAGCTTCTTCCACGGCTCAGGCCGGGCCGACGACAACGCCTTCTGCACGGTCAGGAACTCGGTGCCGTACTTCCGCTGGAGGGCACGGTTCGAGAGCCCTCGACGCGATTCACGGCGGATCGCCGCGTACGGATCGACCTTGGACTTCGGCAGCACCTGGGCCCCTCGTCGTGCGGAGCACAACCATGGTCCCGAAGCAATCATCCAGGTGCTCTCGTGGAAGAGGCTGCTCTCGCCGCTGAGCTGCAGGCGCTCTCGTAACTCACCGACAAAGCCGGGCTGAAGACGGCGAGGAGCGGGGTGAGGCCCGGCTCGTACATGAGACGTAGCTGGACCTAGACCCTCGTCGTGTTCCGCACCTCTGTGGCCTTTCCGCCGACCGGCGTGGTACCCCGCCCGGTCACCGCGCCACCGGCCGAGGGGCCTTGCTGAGGAGGCACGCACCGAACCCTGCGCCCGAGCCCGTTCCGCCTGGCACGTGGGCACATGGGCACATGGGCCCACGTTCGAGACCTTGTACGGCGTGAAGCCCTGCGCTATCGCGGGGCGGTCCGGTCGGCGCGGCGGGCGCCGGCGACGGCCAGGAACACGATGAGGGCCGCGGCGCGCAGCGCGGTGTCGGCGCCGTGGGTGAACGCTTCGGTGATGGCGGTGTGGTCGGCCGGGGCCAGCGTGAGCGCTTCCTGCACCGTACGCGGGAGCGGCGTGTGCCGGCCCAGGTCGGCGGGCAGGTGGTGTGTGAACCCGGCTGTGAGGATGGTGCCGACGACAGCCACGGGCAGGGCCGACGCGATCTGAGCGGTCAGACAGGGCGCGGCCAGCATGATGCCGAGCCCGATGACGAACAGACCGGCCGCGTACACGGGGGTAGGCCATGGTCGAGGCGTACGAGAGGCCGAGCAGGCCGGCGCTGGTGAGTTCGCCGAGCGGGCGGGCGTGGGCCGTCAGACCGTGTACCGCTGGTGGTCGAACAAGGCGGAAGTCCTCTATGAGGCCAGCGCCATCGACGCCCGGCACGAACTGTCCGTACCCGGCAGCGACGACCCCCGCAAGGACCTCAAGGCATATCTCGACGCCCTCGTCACCTTCTTGCTCCCGCTCCCACGCAGGCGCGGCCTATCGCGCGCTCATGGGGGAAGCCCAGCACGACGCGGACGTCGCCGCGCTGCTCACCTCCCGCGACATCCTCGGGGAGAGCGCCGCAGGGGTCGTGGCGGCGGCGCGGGAGTCGAGCGGCACCGCCCTCTCGCTCGAACAGGCGACCGCGCTCCTGATCGGCCCGCCCTTCTTCCACATCCTGTCCGGGCGCAGCGCGGACGACATCGACACCGAGCAGCTCGCAGAGCAGTTCCTGCACACCCTCCGGCATTCGGGGGCATGAGGCGGCGTCCTGAACTACGCGTCACTGCGTCAGGCGGCATCCGGTCGGCGTGAGCTCCGGTGATTCCCGGGCTCGGAGCGCGAGTTCGGTTCTCGTCACCCGCTTCAGGCAGCGAGGAAGCCCCGGGCCAGTGGCCCGGGGCTTCCTCAGCGCCTGGAGAAGGTCAGATCGTCGGCGTGTCGTCGACGATCTCCTTGTGCGGTTCGACAATGAACTTCCAGCCCTCGCTGGGCTCCAGGAACCTCACTCGGGTCGGGTAGATGTCCAGGGCACGGCGGTCGCGGTTCTGGCTGTTCGTGTTCTTCCGCGCCCGGGCCGGCTCTTCGTACAGGTCGACCTTGACGTCCGGCACCGCGGCGACTTCCTCGCTCCAGCGCTGAACGACCCCCGCACCGAACGCGTCGCGCGCGGCGGAGTAGAGCGACTCCAGGGATTCCTTGCTCCCGCCGGGCACGAAGAGGGCGAGGTTCAGGAGGACGCCGGCGCTCTGGAGAACCTCGATTTCCTCCCCCGCCTTGTCGGCGATCCAGATCCCACTCTCTTCGGCATTGTCCGGGAGGACGTGAATCTCCTCACCGAATACCGTCCTCGCAGCGAAGGATCCCCCCTCGAAGTTCTTTCCCGGCTCCGTGAGGAAAGCCGGGGCGTAGCAGTCGAGAGGAAGGCCGCTCATCCCTGCCGGGACGAAGATAGCGTCCTGGACGCCCAAGCCTGAAATCTCTTCGGCCGTAAGACGTCGAGCCGTAACCTTCTCGGTATTCACGCCATTCCCCTTTTAATCGCGGCGTCCTGTGAATTCATTAAGACTCTACCACGAAAATGATCAGCCACTTCCCATTGCACAGACCTTCGCAGCCGCGATGACACCGGCCAAACCTGCGGGAAATTCCCTCTGGAAGGGTGACGGCCAACTCCCCCTGCATCACCGCAGAATCGCGGCGCACGCAGAGAAATGCGACTGCACTCAGGAGGCGCCGTCCCATTTCTGCGCTTTTTCAGAAAAGGCACCGGTCACCGGGGTGCGGTCGGGCCGGATATCCGACATGAGGACCGTGCGGGCCGCGCAGGCCGGAGGCGGCGCAAGCGGGTTGCGCATTCGATGTGCGGTCCGGTTTACGTGCCAAGACAAAGCACCGGACTGCACGCATGGAGTGACAATTCCTGTCGAAGTCGCAGCCGGGTGGGCTTTCCGATTTCAGTGGCATATCGGTGACCGTAAACCGCCTCAACCGCTCTTTGATGAAGGCCCCGGCCGGGCGCCAGGGGCCTCGCCCCACGGCAATGCCGGTGCGCGCCCTCGCGCTCCGCCCGTCGGCGATGGGCGGCGGGCTCTTTTCATGGTACCGATGTATCAACATCGTGGTACGGTCGTATTACGAAGAACGGATCTTCCAGGAGGTGCCACCGTGCCCGACCACCCGACCCGTGTACGCCGCGACGTCGGCCGCTACGTCAACGACACATTGCGCGACCGGTACTTCGCCGCCTGCGACGCGGTCTACGCGATGGGTGCGCCCGCCCGCTCCGAGACGGACGTCGAGACGAGCTTCGGCACCACGCACGTCTACCGGTACGGCCCCACCGACCCGGCCGCCGAGTCCCGCACTCCGGTGGTCCTGATCCACGGCGCGGGCTACTGCTCGGCCATGTGGTACCCCAACACCCCCGAGCTCAGCGCCGAACGGCCCGTCTACGCGCTCGACACCCCCGGCGACGCCGGGCGCAGCGTCCACCGCGAGCCCATGTGGCAGCCCGAGCGCGCCGCGCAGTGGATGGACGAGGCCCTCGACGCGCTCGGCCTCGACCGGGTCCACCTCGTCGGCTCGTCCTACGGCGGCTGGCTGGTGCTCAACCAGGCGCACCGCCGGCCCGGACGGCTCGCCTCCGTCACCGCCCTCGACCCGGGCGGCCTGGAGAAGGTGGGCCTGCGCTTCTTCACCTGGGTCTTCGTGAGCCTCTTCGCCAGCTTCGCTCCCAAGGCGCTGCGTCCGCACCTCGCCTCCTGGCTGGAGCAGCCGGTCATCGCCGTTCCCGAGTTGCGGAAGTCGGTCCAGACAGGCGCCCGGGCCTTCCGGATTCGCCGTCCCGCTCCTCTTCCGCTGACCGAGGACGCGCTGCGCTCCATCCGGACCCCGCTCTACCTCATCATGGGAAGGCACAGTCTCCTGGTGCACCCGCAGCGGCAGTTGGAGCGCGTTCCGCGTCTGATCCCGGGCGCCCGCGCCGAGATCATCGCCGCCACCGGCCACGGACCGCAGATCGACCACCCCGACGTCGTCAACGCCCGGATGCTGGGCTTCATGGAGGACGTCGACTCTCCCGAGCCGGCCGCCGTCGACAGCGCGGCCGACGGCCCGGTCGACGCGTAGGACCTGCGGTCGGAAACACTGGCCCCGGCGCGACGGCTACGCACCGGCGAACGCCGCTACGGGGCTGGGGCGATGGGCGGCGGAGGCGGCGGCGGGCCCGGTGGCGGGGGTGGGAACCGCGGCCGGGCTGGAGCAACTCCCGTGGCGGGCGGTGGCGGTGGTGGTGGCGCCCCCCACCGAGGACGGCTGGGCTGCCGGGGCCGGTGCTGTGACGGGGCCGGAGGCGGCGGGCCCGGTGGCGGAGGCGGAGGCGGCTCCACCGCCGGCAGCAGCGGCCCACCCGCGCGCAGCCGAGCAATGGTCAGCTCGGCGCGGCGGCGTGCGATCGGGGCATCGTCGCGTTCGCAGACGAGCCGGATGCCGAACTCGGCGAGGCTCTCGGTCGCGAGCAGCCGGTAGCCGAGCGCGTGGGCGATCTCCTCGATCCGGCGCCGATTCGAGGCGCCGGCACGGCCGGGCAGCAGTTCTACGCGGGCGCGGCCGTCGAAGCGCGCGCGTATCTCGTCGTCCTTCACCTGACTCCGCTCCCGGGAAAAATCGGTATCCCCCAGCCGCTCCCCGCCACGATCGTCGCACGCGCCCGTCAGTCGCCCGCCTCAGCACCGGTGGAGGACAGGGTGGAGGACGAGGTGGAGGACAGGCTTGCGCGGGCCGCGGTCATGAAGGCGGCCTTGTGTTCCTCCAAGTGTTCGTTGACCTCGGTGTCGCCGATCTCGCGCCATACCGCTTGGTTGAGCGCGCGAGCATACGCATGGACAGAGGAGTGCAGGTCCGGATCGCAGAGCAGCACGAGGTGCCGTTCGGCGACCCAGAGTGTGGTCATGGTGGCGCCGGCGGACCCACTCCAGCCGTCGTCGTCACCGCCCCGTGAATCAGGGCGGCTGTAGCCCGCTCGTTCGGCCTCCTGGGCACATGCGATGAATTCCTTGATCGCATGCAGCTGTTCGGACCGGCGCGCCTCGCCGGTGGCCGCCCTCAGCCGTCGTTCCTCGGCCCGCTCCGCGGAGCGGGCCGAGGAACGAAGTCCACACGTCCAAGGCCACGCTGTCCCCCTAAGACAAGTCCTTACGTATCGGCATGCACATGCTCTCGTACTGTCGCGGGGCACGAGCCCGAACGGCGCCTGCCACTGCCTGCCGGGCAGGGCGGGCAGCAGCAACCGCCCGTGACCGTCCAGGTCCGCTCGCCGTCGAAGTGGCATCCCCAAAGCGCACGGAACAGAGGCAGCTCGCGCTCCACTTCGGCGAGCAGGCCGACCTGTCAGTGGGTCATGCCAGGATGCCCGCATGACTGAAACAATCGATCACGCGGACCTCAGCCCGCTGAGACTGTTCGGCACATCGCCCGGCAACTACAGCCTGATCCTCAGCGACCACCACGTTGTCGAGTTGGCCGACCTCTTCGAAGCCGTCGGCCAGGAGGGTGGCGGCTACAGCTGGGACGCGGTCGCGCACACGGCGGTGCGCATCCACGCGCCGGAACTGGCCGACCGGATCGGCGGCTTCGATCCCGAGGCCGGGATGATGTGCGTCTACGGCAAGGACGAGGCGGCTCTGCGGGAGCTTGGGCTGATTCTCAGCGGCGCCTTCCACGACCGCGCGAAGCTGGCCGCGCTGATCGAGGCCACCGACCCCGGAGACTGGGACTGAACCCCGGTTCCATCGGCTCAGGTTCGGGTTGATCGTTTCGGCGTTGCGCGGGCCGCGCCGGGGCTGATCGCGCAGACGGGGCGGTGCACGGTGACCGGGATGCTCACCGGTGTACGCGCTGCACGGCCACCACCCCGGCGACGCCGCCGAACGCCGCGAACGCGCCTGTCAGAACGTCGAAAGTCGAGAGCGCGAGTCCGGGATTAGAATCCACGCGTGCCCGACGAACCGTCCGCCGAGACCGTCCGCCGCGCGGTCGCTCGTGGCCGTGGAGCCACATTCGATGTGTCCGAAGCTGAGGCATCTGCCACCGCGAGAAGGCTCAACCAGCAGCTCGCCGGGCGGGACATCCGGGTGTTCGTCTCCGGACCGACGACCTGCACGGCGCTGCAACTGGTCGATGCGCACGAGGCCCGGCGCACCCGCCCCGAGCTGGAAACCCTCGTCGCCGACTTCCGCAGCCTGGCACACACCCTCACCCAGAGGTTCGAGCTGGGCACGCTCGACGAGAACGTCTGGTGGGCTGCTCCGCACGGCGAGCACTGCCGCTTCGAGAACCTCGAAACCGGCGTGATCGTCGAGGCCCACACCCATGCCCCCGACTCGGTCGACCCGTACTTCCTCCTGCGCTTCGCCGAGACCACGGGACGCTACCCCGGCGTCCTCGACGCCTGCGTGCACGGCTTCCACGACATGAGCCGCCTGCTCGAAATGGCGGGCGTCCAATGAATGAACGTGGTGCAGCGGGCGCTTGAGGAGCGTGCGGCGGTGGCCTGCCGGGGCGAGGTGGACCGGCTGCGGGGCAACGCGAGGCGGCAGGGGCCGGGATCGGGGCTCGTCTCCGTCCTCGGCGGTGCGGACGGACCTCTGTCGCCGTACGGGGAAGTCGTACGAGAAGGTGTGCGAGGAGCCGTGCGAGGAGCCGTACGGGGAGCCGGAATTACCGTACGGGGAAGCCGAAGGAGTATCCCTGCTGCTTCAGCCAGGGCAGGATCTCGCGCAGGGCGGCCAGGGTCTGGGAACGGTCTCCGCCCGCGTCGTGGAAGAGGACGGTCGGGCCGTCGGAGATCTCGCGCTTGATGGTGGCGACCATGGCATCCGCGCCGGGGCGCTCGAAGTCCTTGGTGTCGACGTTCCAGCCCAACGGGCGCATGCCCCGGGACGCGGCGAGGTGTCGGCTGTACGGAGTGAAGGCACCGCCCGGGGCCCGGTAGTACTGCGAGTGGACGCCTCCGGACGCCTTGGTGATCATGCGTTCGGCGTCCAGGATCTGCTGGGACTGGTACGCCTCGGACTTGTGGTCCATGGCGGTGTCGTGCGAGACGGTGTGGTTGCACAGCCGGTGCCCGGCCGCCACGACCGCCTTGACCAGGTCCGGGTGCGCCTGGGCCTGTGTGCCGACCATGCAGAACGTGGCCTTCACGCCGTTGTCCTTCAGGAGTTGCAGCACCTGCGGCGTCCAGACCGGGTCCGGTCCGTCGTCGATGGTGATGTTGACGCCCCGGGCGCCCTTGTCCGATGCGTGGGCGATGTCTTCCGCCACCTTGGTCACGTTCCGGTCCTGGTGCCGGGCGTCCGGCGACGAGACACGTCCTTGCGGCTGCGGCCCTCCGGCGGTGTCGGCCTGAGCGGTCCAGACCGAGGTGGCAGCGGCCATCGCCGTCACCCCGAGTGCCGCCGCGAGAATCCGGCCGTGCCATCCCCTCTTGTGCTTCGCCATGTCCGCCCGCCCCTTTGCCGTCTCCGCCGATGCCGTGCGCCCATCTAGACATACGAATGGCCCGATGGGCTGCCTCGGTTACCGATCGCGGACAAATCTGCAGGGGGTCGGCGACAAACGCAGGGGTTCCGCGACAGGTCCTGCTCGGTCGGTGTGACCATGGCCGACCGAGCAGGGTCGCTCGTGGGTGCTGACGGCGCCGCCCGCCCTCCGCCCGGCTCAACTCGGCGGCCCGGCCCGGCTCGGTTCAGACCTTCTCGGGTTGTGTTTCCGGGTGTTGGGCCGGTGAGGAGGCCGGCTCCCATCGTGCGGTGGTCCTTACGTAGCCGTAGATCACCGAGCCCATCGCCAGCACGAGCAGTGGTCCGGACACCCACGGAAGCTCGGCCATCTCCAACGGCAGGTAGCGGTAGGACACCAGGAGCGCGGCGAAGACGGCTGTGCCGTAGGCGACCAGCCGGAGCCCCGATCGGTCCCAGCCGCGGTCGAACGAGCGCAGGGCTGCCTCGATCGTGAGGGTGAACACCACGCCGGCGATGAGGTCCGCGCCGTAGTGGTAGCCGAATCCCAGCGTTGCGGTGAGTGTGGCGATCAGCCAGAACGTGCCCGCGTACCGCAGGAACCGCGGGCCCTTGCGGGAATGGATGAAGATCGCGGTGGCCCATGCCGTGTGCAGGCTGGGCATGCAGTTCCGCGGGGTGATCCCGTCGAACGGCATGGCGTGCGGGGCATCGACCGGCGGCGGCGTCACCGGCCACAGGTCACCCAGCGACCAGGGCGCGCTGGACGGCGTGTCCGACCACCACAGGCTGACGGACGCCCAGTGCTCGGTGCCGGTGCCATAGGCGTAGAGCGGCCCGACCACCGGGAAGATCATGTAGATGGCCGGCCCGAGGAGGCCGATCACCAGGAAGGTGCGCACCAGGTGGTGGACCGGGAAGCGGCGCTCGACGGCCACGTTGCGCAGTTGGTACAGGGCGACGAGGACCGCGGCCACCGCGAGCTGGCCGTAGACGATGTCGAGAAAGTTGAAGCCGATCGGGCCGGTGGCCGTGACGAGCCGGCCCACCAGCCATGAAGGGTTGCCCAGCGCGTGATCGGCGACCGCCACGTACTGGTCGAGCACCATCGGGCGGGACTTGGAGGTGATGAGCAGCCAGGTGTCACCGGTCTTGCGGCCGGCCACCAGCAGCAGGCCCAGCCCGACGCCCTTCAGCAGCAGGGCGCGTTCCGGGCCGGTGCGGCGGGTGAGGGCGATGACCGCGACGCCCAGGAGCACCCACAGCGCGCCGTTGCCGAAGGGGTGCCCGTCGGTCACCTCGATGCCGGCCGCCCACCGGACCACCAGGAAGACGACGTCGATACCGATCGCGGCGGCAACCGCGATGAACCGTTGCCGCCAGGTGAGCACCAGCATCATCAGCGCCATGCCGGAGTACAGGAGGAAGCCCGACTTGGGGGCGACCACCACCTCTTTCGCCTGGCTGGCCATCGGCCCCGGCAGGCCGTAGTGATGCGCGGCGATCTCCAGCGCGATGAGGAAGCCGAGGGTCACGACACCCGCCAGGGCCCAGAGCCTCGCCCGTGGTCGGCGCCACAAGGGGAGCGGGGGTCCGGAATCCATTCGCGAAAGGTCCTGCGATATTCGATTTCTCAATTTTCGGCCGATTTTCTAGATTTTGGTCAGATGTAAAGGCTGGTTCCGCTCGCCGCCTTCCGATCGGACCGCTTTCTCCCTCACGAAGAACAGTCCGCCCGACAAGGGAAGACGAAAAGATTACAGTCCGGGTTCAGCCGCGTTCCCGGCCGCCCATTCACCTGCCATTGGCCGGCCGCCGGCGGCCATCGGTGGCCGTCGCCGGCTACCGGCGGCCGGGGTCACTCGGTGACGGTGAAGGGGGTGTCCGCGCGCTTGTCGCTGTCCAGCCCTCTGGCCTCCACCGACTTCTGCTGGTCGTCCGCATAGGTCGCGGGGACCTTGATCTCCGCGACGAAGCCTCCGTCGGACGAGGCCGTGACGTCCCGGAGGTCCCAGTCCGCGCTGTAGCTGCCGTAGAAGGTGATGCGTACGCGCTCGCCCGACGCGAAGCCCGAGCCGGTGAGGGTGACCACCGAACCGACGGCCCCGCTGTCCGGGTTCGCCTCGATCCGGGGATTCGCCGACACCTCGGGGGCCGGGTTCTGGGCGGGAAGGGACTGGACCGGCTGCGACGCGGGCGGGGACCCGGACTTGGACCGGGACGGCGCGGTGGCGGACGGCTGGGTGGAGGCGGCCGGACCCGGCTGCGCGGCGGGCCTGTCGTCGCCGCCCACGGCTACGGCGGTGATGACGGCGGCCACGATGGTGGCCGCCGCGGTGACCATCGCCCCGATCACGGCACCCTTGTTCATCCCGCCGCTCGGGGCGGGGGGCGGCGGGCCGGGCGGCGCGGGCGGGAGCGTCGGACCAGGAGCGGGCATCGGACCGGGCGAAGGCGCGGGCGCCGGGCCGGGCCGAGTCGCGGGGGTGGGCGGGGGCGGGGGCGGGACCGATGGGCGGGGCGCGTGGGCCGGGGGCGGGGGAACAGCGCCGGGCGAAGGACCCGCACCACCGGGTTCGGACACCGTGCAACCTCCAGAGACAGTGGCTGATCAAGAATGACCAGCCTATCGGAGGTGACTATTCGTCATTTGCCTTTTGTCCGGAGCTACTTGTCAATTCCCGATCGCGGCGGTTTCCGGTGGGAGCGACTTCTTCCAGCCGCTTCCGCTCCGGCTCAGGGTGTTTCCCCTCGGACCGGGGCGGCGGTCGCGCAGAGTGGTCCGTATGACGACACCCGCAGAGCTGCTCCGCTCCTTCGTCCGCACCCGCGCATCGCTCGACGGCGAGGAGGTCACGTACTGGTGGTCCGGCGACGTGCATTCCTGGGCGCCCGACGAGCCCTATCAGCGCGTCTTCGGCTTCGAGGGACTCAACGTCTCCCGCCTGGTCCAGGACGCCGAAGCCGGGCCGGACGCCTACCAGCTGCTCACCCGCGAGGCCGCCTTCTACCTGGACCCGGCCACCCGCGAGATCCTGGAGACCTGGCAGGACCTGCCGGTGGTGCACGTCTGGAACGACCCGGCGAACCAGAAGTGGCGTCCCTTCCCGATCCCGACGACCGAGCTCGGCGGACAGGTCTGCTTCAGCCTGGAGATCCCGCTCGCCTACCCCTCGCCGCTGCCGGTGGCGCAGTACCCGGTCCACTCGGCCGGTGACACGTACAAGGCCCTGGAGCTCTTCCAGTTCTTCGCCGACCGGGCCGACCTGGCCGGTCCGGCCCCCAGTGTCCCGGCCACCATGTCGTGGTCCCGGATGTCACCGTGGCTGCCGTGGATGGCCCGTGGGCAGCGGCCCGGTGGCCTCACCTTCCACTGCCGGGGCCGCAAGCTCGGCTCGTACGCCGAGGTCCCCGAGCGGACCCGTGCCTACATCGCCGGCCACCACCCGGAGTTCGCCCGGGCCCCGGAGAAGTGGAGCGAGCCGAACGAGACCAGCTGGACGTACTTCCGCAGGCTCAATCCGCCGGAGTAGGTGGCGGGGCGGCGGCGTCGGCGCAGTCGATCCCCGAGATAATACGGCGGTATCATGAAGGCGTCCGATCAGACGCGCAGGCCGGCGGGCCGACAGACGAACAGCCGGGCAGTGCGGGCAGTGCGGGCAGTGCGGGCAGTGCGGGCACGACCGACGGGTGGAGAACACGAGAGCATGCCGAAACGCGTGGACCACGAAGAACGGCGGGGGCAGATCGCCGAGGCGCTCGTGCGGGTCGCCGGGCGGCGCGGGCTGCACGCGGTCGGCATGCGGGACGTGGCGGCCGAGGCCGGCGTATCGCTGCGGCTGGTGCAGTACTACTTCGGGACCAAGGAGAAGCTGCTGCTCCACGGGCTCCGCCAGCTGACCGACCGGTTCACCGCACGCGTGGGCGCCCGCCTGCGGGCCATCGGCGAGAACCCGGGGCCGCGCGCGACCGCCGAGGCGCTGCTCCTGACCTCCCTCCCGGCCGACGAGGAGAGCCGGACCTTTCACCTCCTCTACAGCTCGTACGCGATCCTCTCCGTGACCGACGAGGCGTTGGCGGCCCAGCCGTTCATCGACAGCCCGGACGCCGCCGAGGACGCCCTGGCCGGACTGTTGCGGCAGGCGCAGGAGGACGGTCTCGCCGATCCCGGCGTGGACGCGCGCACCGAGGCCATCAGCCTGCTCGCCATGGCGGCCGGCATGGGCACCAGCGTTCTGGTGGGCCAGCGGCCGCCGGAGTCGGCCGCGGAGGTGCTGCGCCACCATCTGGACCGCATCTTCACCCCTCCGCAGGCGTAACCCCCCACCGGCAGCCGTCCACCGGCGCCCACGCCCACCAGCCCCTGCCCATCGGCACCCGCCCTGCGGGCGTTCCGGCGGGCTGTTCACACTGGTGGGGTCGGAGTGGGGTCGGAGTGGAGCACGAGTGGACCGGGGGAACGGGTGGAGAACTGGGCGCGGCGGCACCGCGGGCTGTTGTGGGGGGTGGTCTGCACGCTGGCCGTACTGGCCGTCGTCGGGGCCTCGGTCCGGGCGCCGCTCAAGGACTGGTGGCTGGCGCGTGAGGCGTGCGGCGGCAAGCTGCCGGGCGGTGACCTGAAGACCGTACGGCCGGACACACGGCTCGGGAAGCAGGAGGAGTCCTTCGACGAGGAACTCGGCGAGTACCACTGCGTACTGACGACCGACAAGGACAGGGTCGTGGTCTCCGTGGACACCTATCCGGACGGGCCCGGCCGGGACAAGGAGATGTCGTTCATCGGCAAGGCCCGGCCGCCGTACGCCGTGCTGCCGGGCGGGCTGCCCGGCTTCGGGACCGACAACAGCGTCGTCTACCTGATGCCCGAGTGCCCGCGCGGTGGCAAGGGAGCCGCCGCGGAACACCGCAGGCTGCTGGTGGGGACCTGGGCCTTCTTCGCCGAGAGCCGCGAGGAGAAGGCGGCCATGCTGCGGCTCGCGGTGCGGATGACGAACGAGGTGACCGGGAAGCTCGGTTGCGGGGGCGCTCCGCTGCCCGCGCCCGAAGACGGGGCGGTGCCGGACACGGGTGCGTACGTGCCCCGCGCGGAGACGAAGGGCACCGCCTGCGGCGCTCTGGCCACCGCCCCCGTACCGGCGGAGGGGCGCGACGGGCGGGTGCGCGTCGCCGTCGCGGACGGCGGGGTCGTCGGACGTTGCACCCTGTACGCATCACCGCGGGACGGCGACGGCACGCAGCGGGGCGAACCGCTGGTGGAACTCACCAGTTGGCTCGGGGACTGGGGTGCCGACCTGCGCGTGACGGGCTCGCTGAAGGGGGAGGGCGTCTTCCGGCACCCCTCGTCCACCGATTCCCTGGCGTGGGCCGTCGCCGAATGCGACGGCGAGAACATCGGCTTCGGCGCGCAGTGGGGGGAGGGCTACTCCCTCCGGAAGGCGGACGGGAAGTCCGGCCCTCCCACGGAGAAGCAACGCGGCGAGCGGAGCGCGCTGTTGCGCGAGTACGTGGGCGCGTTCGCGAAGGACCAGGTGCGGCGCGGGAAGTGCACGGGGCTGCGGTTGCCGACGGCTCCGTGACCCTTTTCGAGCGGCCGGTCTACCCGTACGCCGGTGAGGAGCGGGGGCACGAACACGGGTGAGGCCCCGGGCGGTCAGTCGGTGCGGCTGTCGTGCTCCGGGGCCGGGGCAGCGGTCGGATCCGGGGCTGCCGGGATTCGCACCGTGGGGATCACGAAGCATGCCGCGACCGCCAGCGCCCCGGCCAGCATGAAGCCCCGCGCGTATCCGGCCGAGGCGATGAGGCCGCCCAGCAGCGGCGGGGTGAGCGATGCGGCGAGGTTCTGGCCGGTGTTCTGGACGCCCATGGCCCGCCCCGACCAGGCGCTCCCGGCGAGTTCGGCGGTGGCGGTGAAGGCCAGGCCGTTGGTGCTCGCGGTGATGCCGCAGGCCAGGACCACGGCGAGATCCGTCAGCGGCGAGGGCCGGAGGGCCCCCAGCACGGTCGCGGCCATGACGACGGCGATGCACACCGACAGCTGCCGCATCGGCCGCACCCGGCTGCCGACCCGGTCGGACCAGCGGCCCGCCAGCACCCGCGACACCGCCCCCAACACCTGTGACAACACCAGGAGTTGACCCGCGTGCACGGCGCTCCAGCCGCGTACGTCGATCAGGAACACCATCGCGAAGGCGTTCGTCGCGAACTGCGGTACGCACAGCAGGGCGCTGGAGGCGTGGATGCGCCACAGCGCGGAGTGACGGTAGGGGTTGGCGGCCGGTTCCTGTCCCGCCGGCCGCGTGGTGCGGGGCGGGTCCGTGGCCAGCGAGCCGACGAGCACGGCGACGACACCGCACAGCGCCGCGCAGAACAGGACGGTCCCCCCGACTCCGTCGTGCGCGGCGAGCGTGGGGACCACCAGGGCGGCGATGCCCATGCCCAACGGGGTCGATGTCTGCCGGATCCCCATGGCGAGGCCGCGCTCCCGGGCGGAGAACCATCCGATGACGAGCCGGCCGCTGGCCGCGGAGACGGATGCGCTCGCCGCCCCGGCCAGCGCCAGGAGCACGCCCAGCGGTACCAGGCCGTTCACCGTGGCCGCCAGGGAGAGGAGTACGGCGGTCATGGCCAGGCCGGAGGTGATGACGATCCGCTCGCCGAAACGGTCGGCCAGGGCTCCCCAGGCTATGAGCGTCAGCATGAGGCCGACGGTGGGGCAGGCGATCAGCAGCCCCACCTCGCCGAGGCTCAGTCCGTCCTCCCGCCGCAATGCCTCCGAGGTGTACGGAAGCCCGTAGAGGAAGGTGCAGGCGACGGTCTGCGCCGCGGTCCCGAGAGCGAGCATCGTCCAACGGTGCACGGCAGCCTCCCCGGCAGATGTGTGTGCAGGGTGCAACCATGACATCGCATCCACTATTCAAGACAGGTCGTCTCGAATAGCGGGCATCACCTTTACCGAGGAGCCTCCGCCGAATCCCTCACCGGGGGCGCGATCCGCATCGACTCGCCAGTCCCGGCGCGGGACAAAGGGCAATCGGACGACCCCGCGAACAGGCCGCCATCCGGCCTGCCGCCCAGGCCGCCACCCGGCCCGTCATTCAGGCCGCCATCCAGGCCGCCGCCCAGCCCGCTTGTGAACATTCGGCACCAAGAGTGCAACTGGCGTGTCGGTCTTGACAATTGCCCGCCTGCCCGATGTTAAGATCATCTTACTTCCAGTGGGCTGATGGCGTATGGGGGCATTCCGGGAGGAATGGATTCCTCGGCCCCACATCCGGAGGGGCCTTCCCTGGGGTGGCGCAAGACGTGGCTCGACCGGCCCGGCAACTGCGGCACATGAGGGAGCGTCAAGCCGTATCCATAGCCATGGCACTTGAAGTGAGTCTCATGACATTTGCACAGGGCCCTCTTCTGTGGGCGCTGGTTGTCGTTGCGCTGATCGCCGTAGGTGCCGTTCTGCGGGCTCGCAAGACCAATATCGGGCTTCGTAGACAGAATGCCGAACTACACCAGCAACGCGACATGTTGCAGCGCCAGCGGGACGAACTCCATGTCGCGCACACAGGTCTGACGCATCAGCACTCCGCCGAGCTGGCCGAAGTCCGCAGGGACGCCGAGGAGGAGACCAAAGCGGTCCTCAAGGCCGCCGTGCGTACCCTCCAGGGCCTCGCGGACGAGCAGCAGGTCGTCATCGAGAACGCCCAGAAGAAGTACGGCGACGACCCCGGCATGCTCGCCGACCTGATGGCCATCGACCACGCCAACAGCCAGTTCGGCCGTCGGGCGCAGGGCATCGCGGTGCTGTGCGGCGGCTGGCTCGGGCGCCGGGAGACCGTCGCCTCCGTCTTCGACGTGGCCCGCAGCGCCCAGGGACGTATCCGGCAGTTCGACCGGGTGCGGGTCAACGGGCAGGTGAACTTCTCGGTCGTCAGCAAGGCCGTGGAGCCCGTCGCGGTCGTCCTGGCCGAGCTGCTGGCCAACGCCACCAACTACTCCGCCCCCGGTGCGCCGGTGGAGATCAACATCCAGGCCGTCCCGACGGGTGTCTGCCTCATCGTCGACGACGCCGGTCTCGGCATGGGCCAGGAGGAGAAGGACCGCGCGGCGGCCCTCCTCGCGCCGCAGGCCGCGATCAGCGTCTCCAGCCTGGGCATTCCCCCGCAGTTCGGTTTCGCGGTCTCCGGTGTGCTGGCCGCCCGCTACGGGTTCAGGGTCTCGGTGGACTCCGTATCCCCCTATGGAGGCGTACGCGCGGTGGTTCTCCTGCCCGACGAACTGCTCACCGGCGATGTGCCCTCGCCGCCCCCGGTCGCCGCCGGCCACTACGACGCGGAGGTGGCGGCACTCCCCCGGCGCCAGGCGCCCGTGCCGTCCCCGACGCCGCTGTTCCCCCCGGCCGGGCAGCCGGCCGCCGCTCCGCAGCCCACCGGGCCCGCCACCACCACCGCCGGTGGCCTGCCCAAGCGTCGTCGCAAGAGCCCGGTGTCGGTGGTGCCGTCGGCCGAGCCCGGTCCGGTGCGCAGCAACGAGGAGACCGCTTCCCGTCTGGGCGCGTTCCAGCGCGGAACGCGGTCCGGGCGTGACATGACGACGACGGAAGGACCCGAGTTCCAGTGAACCCCGACCTGTCCTGGGTACTCAACGATGTGCTCCAGGTACCCGGCGCACGGCACGCGATCCTCGTCTCCGCCGACGGTCTGCTGCTGGCCAGCTCCAGTCAGATCGGCCGGGACGACGCCGAGACCGTGGCGGCCGCGATGAGTTCCATGCAGTCGCTGAGCCGGGCCGTCGCGCCCTTCATCGGCGCCCGGGCACCGGGCCGCTGGCGTCAGACGCTGCTGGAGTACGACCACGGCTGGATCTTCCTGATCGCGGCGGGCACCGGCGCCTATCTGGCGGCGGCCGCCGCGGCCGATGTGGACATGGAGGCCATGTCCTTCCGCATGCAGCAGCAGGTCGCCGCGCTGGGGAAGGCGATGACCACACCTCCCCGCCAGGACGCGGGTATCGACGTATGACGGCGCCGGGCGAGGAGCAGGCGGTCAGCAGCGGGTTCGTCCGGTCCTACGTCATCACCGGCGGGCGCGGCCTGCCGGATGCGGAGGACCTCTCCCTCGTCACCCTGGTCACCATCGCCCCCGACCGGCAGCCGCCGCCGAACCCGAGCCCGGAGGTCCGGGCCATCTGGGAGCTGTGCTCCGGCGGCTATCTGTCGGTGGCCGAGGTGGCGGGCCACCTCGGCCAGCCGGTCGGGGTGGCGCGGCTGCTGCTGAACGACTTAGCTGAACAAGGTCATCTGATGCGCCGCAAGGCGCCACCGGCGGCTCAGCTCGTTGACAGGAAGATCCTCGAAGAGGTGTTGCATGGACTCCACGTCCGGTTCGGCTGACAGCATCTATGTCCCGGACGCGGTGCGGCGCGCGGCGAAGATCCTCGTCGTCGGGCACTTCGCCGTGGGCAAGACGACGCTGATCGGCACCCTCTCCGAGATCACCCCGCTGCGCACCGAGGAGCGGATGACGCAGGCCGGCGCGCACATCGACGACCTGCGGGGCGCACCCGACAAGGTCACCACGACGGTCGCGCTGGACTTCGGCCGTCTGACGCTCAGCGACGAGCTGGTGCTGTACCTGTTCGGCACGCCCGGCCAGCAGCGCTTCGTCGAGCTGTGGGAGGACATGGCGCGCGGCTCGCTCGGCGCGCTGCTCCTGGTCGACCCGGCCCGTCTCGCCGACACCTTCCCGGTGATCGACCTGGTCGAGACGTACGGGCTGGAGTACGCGGTCGCGGTCAACAGCTTCGATCCGTACTCCCGGCATGCCGAGGAGGAGTTGCGCGAGGCGCTCGATCTGCTGCCGGACACCCCGGTGGTGTACTGCGACGCCCGGGACGAGAAGTCGTCCGCGCAGGCCCTGATCACCCTGGTCCAGCACCTTCTGGCCCACGTGGCCTGAGAGCCGGCCCACGCGGCTGAGAGCTGGCACACGCGGCCTGAGAAGCTGCCACCCGACTGCCGTACTCCGTCCGGGCCTTCGGGTCCGCGATCACATCGAGGAATCACACATGGACTCGTCGCCGGGATCCACCCCGTACAGCGCCCCCACCGGGTGCCCGATGCGCGGTGAGCGGCAGACGTCGCTCTACGGGCCGGAGTTCGCGTCCGATCCGCAGCGCGTGTACGACGAATTCCGGGCGCACGGACTCGCCGCCCCGATCGAGCTGGCCCCCGGTGTGGATGCCACTCTGATCGTGCAGCACGAGGCCGCGCTCCGGGTGCTGCAGAATCCGTCCTTCTTCGCGCGTGACGCGAGGCGCTGGGGCGCGCTGCGGGAGGGCCGGGTGCCGCTGGACAGCCCGGTGCTGCCGATGATGGCGTACCGGCCCAACTGCCTGTTCACGGACGGCACCGAGCACCTGCGGCTGCGCAAGGCGGTCACCGAGAGCCTCGGCCGGCTCAACACCACCCGGCTCAGCCGGGACGTGGAGCGGATCGCGGACTATCTCATCGACCAGTTCATCGAGCGCGGCAGCGCGGACCTGCTCGGCGACTACGCCAAGCTGCTGCCGCTGCTGCTGTTCAACCAGCTCTTCGGCTGCCCCGGAGACATCGGCGACCGGCTGACCCGCAGCATGTCCGCGATCTTCGACGGCGAGGACGTGCTCCGGGCCAACGCCGAGCTGACCGAGTGTCTGATGGAGCTCGTCGCGCTCAAGCGGCGGCAGCCCGGCGAGGACATCACCTCCTGGCTCATCCAGCACCCGGCGGGCCTGCGGGACGAGGAGCTGAAGGACCAGCTCGTCATGCTGATGGGTGCGGGCGTCGAGCCGGAGCGCAACCTGATCGCCAACGCGCTGCTCCTCATGCTGTCCAGCGACACCGGGATCGCGCAGCGGCGGGGCACCGGGATGCTGGTCGAGGACGCCCTCGACGACGTGCTGTGGAACAACCCGCCGATAGCCAACTACGCGACGCACTACCCGGTCCAGGACGTCGACCTGGGCGGGGTGACGCTGAAGGCGGACACCCCGGTACTGATCAGTTTCGCCGCCGCGAACAGCGACCCCGCGCTCACCGACGCCCGCCAGACCCTGAGCAAGGGCGCCCATCTCGCCTGGGGCGCGGGCCCGCACGTCTGCCCGGCGAAGTCTCCCGCGCAGTTGATCGCCCTCACCGCGATCGAGAAGATCCTCAACACGGTGCCCGACCTCGCCCTCGCGGTGCACCCCTCCGGTGTCGAGTGGCGGCCGGGCCCGTTCCACCGGGCCCTGGTGTCGCTGCCCGTCGTCTTCAGCCCGGCCCCGGCCCGTCGGACGACCACCACGCCGGCGGCGCAGTCGCCCGTGCCGTCCCGGAACACCGTCCCGGACGAGGCGCCGGCCGCGCACTACGACCACGCGGAGCCGCAGAAGAAGACCAAGGGCTGGTGGAGTTCCTTCCTGGACGTGTTCAGGGTGTGACGCACGGGACCTGATCAGGCGTGACGCACCCGACCTGATCAGGTGTGACACACCGGACATGATCATGGTGGGCCGGGCGACGCGTACCCATGACCCGGCCCACCACCCATGTAACTGGAGTGACGCACGAGGAAGTTGAGACACGCGGGGCTGCTGGCAAGAGGCTGAAGCAGGGTTTCTCTGTGATACGGGCAACATGGATCCACGCATGGGCGGCATATGCGGAGGGGTAGGTTCTGCCGGTAACCATGAGCCCAGGTCAAGGAACTCTGCGTGAGCGCTATATGTGGCACAGACAGGCCCCCCGTAGACCGCCGTGCCCTCATTTCCCTCCTGAGACGTCTCAAATCGCCCGAGGGGCAGGCTGATCCCTACCCCCTGCTGGCCGATCTGAGAGACATGGGCGATGTCGTACGCGCTCCCTGGGACGCGTACTTCGTCACGGGTTACGACACGTGCAGCGAGGTGCTGCGCGGGCGCAACTGGCTGGCGCCCGACTTCGCCTGGCAGGAACGCCAGGCGGACACCGAGCGCTGGGAGGCCGTCGCCACGCAGGAAATGACCAAGACCCTCTCCCGGCTCAACGCCCCCGAGCACACCTGCCAGCGCCGCAGCCTCGGCAACCTCTTCGACCGGTCGACCATCGCGCGGCTGACCCCGCAGGTCGAGGAGCACGTCACCCGGCTCCTCGACGAGCTGGCCGACAAGATGCGCTGGGGGGAGGCCGACTTCGTCAGTACGGTCAGCGAGCAGCTCCCGATCAGCACCATCGGCTCGTGGCTGGGGATACCGCCCGGGGACTACGCCCACATCCTGGAGATCACCCACAACCAGGTGCACGCCCAGGAGCTGCTGCCCACCAAGAGCCAGCTCGCCGTCTCCGCCGAGGCGACCGAGCAGCTGCGCGGCTACTTCACCGAGCTCGTGAGGCAGCGCCGGGCCAGTCCCGGCAACGATGTCCTGACCGGCTGGATCCACACCTGGGACGCGCGGGAACCCGACCGGGACGTGGCGGACGAGATCCTCTACCGGCTCACCATGTTCGTCACCATCGCCTCGCTGGAGACCACCGCCACCCTGCTGTCGGCCATGGTGGACCTGCTCCTGAAGGAGCCCGGCCGGTGGGAGTGGCTCCGGGAGAACCCCGGGTACATCGACTCCGCTGTCGACGAGGTGCTGCGGTACGACCCGCCGATCCACATCAATACCCGGATCGCGGCCGACGACACCGTGCTGGCGGGCGTTCCGATCGCCAAGGACAGCATGGTCCACGTCATGTACGGCGCCGCCAACCACGACCCCCGGCGCAACGATGACCCGGACACCTTCGACGTCGGGCGCGGCGGGACGCACCTGACCTTCGGCGGCGGCGTGCACTACTGCCTCGGCGCGGCCCTCGCCCGCCTGGAGGCACGCACCCTCCTGGCCGAGCTGCTGAAACGCTTCCCCACCCTGCGCGCCGTCTCCCCGGCCGGTTACGCGTCCCGGCTGGTCTTCCGGCGGATCACCTCGCTGGGCGTGACGGTATGAAGCTCTCGCTCCCGCAGTACCTGACACCGTTCCGACGGCCGAGCACGGTACGCGCCGAACGCGAGGGCGCCGTCCTCCGCGTGGAACTGGACACCCCCGCCACCGGCAACGCGGTCACCGAGGCGATGCTGGACGACCTGCTGGCGGTCCTGGCGGTGCCGGACCCCGACGTCCGGGTGCTGGTGCTCAGCGGGGCCGGTGACGACTTCTGCCTGGGCGGCGACCGCAACGAGTTCGCCGACTGGCTCGACGACGACCCCACCGGGCGTGGCATCCGGATCGCCGGTGACAAGGCCCGCCGGGTCTGCGAGGCGATCTCCGCCAACCCGGCCGTCACCATCGCCCGGATCCAGGGCAAGGCCATCGGCGCGGGCCTCGCGCTGGCCCTCGCCTGCGATCTGCGGGTGGGCACCGACACCGCCGGATTCCGGCTGCCGGAACTGGCGCTCGGACTCCCCACCGCCTGGGGCGGCGTACTGCCCCGGCTCATCCACGAGGTCGGCGCCGCCCGCGCCCGCGAACTCATCCTCACCGGACGCGCCTTCGACGCCATCGAGGCGCTTGAGCTGTCGGTCCTGCAACGCGTCGTGCCCGAGGTCGAACTCGACTCGGCGGTCACCGCGTGGACCAAGCCGATCGTGCGCCGTCCCGAGGCCGCCCTGCGCGTCACCAAGGCGCTCCTCAACTCCTACGCCGCCCCGACCCGGCTGGCCGACCCGTCCGTACTGGACGCGGAGCTCATGGCCACCGTCGCGGCGGCCACCCGGCGGCGGTAGACGCGGCGGACCACTGCGAAGGCCCGGGCTTCCGCCCGAAAGCTTGAGGAACGCTCGACCGAAGGCGCACACGGTGGGCCAGTACCCTCCGCCGCCGGCGGCGGAGGCCAGGCCTCCCGCGAGTACGATCGTGGCTCCTGCGGCGGGGGTCCCGGGCGGTCACGCGGTCCGCCGGCAGCTTCTGAGGTGTCCCGAAACGAAGGGGCGAGGACGCGGCGATCGGAAAGGTCAGCGCACGGACGTGGTGCAGATCGAGCGGTTGGCCGGCCTCAATCCGGTTCACCGGCGTCGGGCCGCCGCTCTGGCCCTGTGGCGGTGGCGTACGCCGGTGCTCGCGTTCGAAATGGATGCGGACTGGGGCGTCGATCCGCATGTGCTGGTGTCGCTGTTCCGGCTGGCAGCAGAGCCTGCTGGTGAACAGTCGCGTCACGCGTACGGTCAGGCAGTCGCTGTGCTGTCCACCGCCCCGCTCTTCGAGTCCGAGGTCGACCCGGACACGGTCCAGCTCGTCCAATTGGAGACCATCGGGGGCTTGCTGGCCTTCGGCGAGCTGCTGGACACGCCGGTCCTGGACGCTGTTGAGCGAGCAGTCGAGTTGTCGTCCGGCCTGGCGAGCTACCTCGACAGCCTCGTCGAGGGCTCGCTCTACGCCCATCCCTCGGAGGAAACGCACCACCAGTACCTCGCCAACCTGGCGGACCGGACGAGCGGCGAGGGCTACTTCGCCTCGCGCAACTTCGCTGTCGAGTCGGCCTGCCACGGCGCCCTCCGGACCCTTCCCGATTCCGAAGGGCTGCTCGACTCATCTGCGGGACGCGCGTTGCTCGCGCTCTGCGAGGACTTCGGCGAAGAGCTCGTCGCAACGCTGCGGTGGCTCCGTACGACGGGCCATTAGCGATCACGCCCCGAGCCCGGCAGTGGTGGGCATGCGAGCAGGCGACACAGCGGAGGGCCGCTACAGACGGCGCCGGGCGAACAAGCCGAGTGAGCCGACGCGCTATCACCACCATCCCCCGTGGCGCCTGCTCGCATGCCCAACCCTGCCGGGTGGCGCAAGGAGATCACATGGGGAGTTCTGCGCATTGGCGTACGCACCCCGGTCAGGCATCGGCCGGTGATGCCGTCGGTGCGCCGTTGATCCGGGCGACGCGTTCGCGCCAGGGGAGGGGTTCGGGTTCGGGTTCCGCTTCGGCGGCGGTCCGGCGGCAGGAAGGGCATTCGGATTCGCCGAACAGGGGGCGGAAGAGGTGTGGTTCGCCGGGGCCCGAGCATTCGACGAGTCCGGGGAGGGGTGGGCGTTCGTGAGGCGCGTGCTGGATGGGAGGTTCGGGGAGTTTCTGGATCAGGCGGTGGCGCAGGAAGCCGACGGCCGAGCGGACACCGTCCTTCGGGCGTTCGGCGAGCAGGGCGTGGCGGAGGTCGGATTCGCTCAGGCCGCGCTCCAGCCACTTGACCGCCTCGGCGGCCAGCTTCGCGGCCTCGCGCACGCCCAGGTGCAGTTCGCGGCGGGAGTGGCGCAGGGAGAGCAGGACCCGTTCCGCTCGGGCCAGTTGGGCGGGGTCCGTCGTGGCGGCCCGCGAGGCCGGTACGGGCACGGGCCCCGGCATGAGCTCCGGCGTTGGCACGGGTTCCGGTACGGGCTCCGGCCTCGGCACGGATTCCAGCACGGGCTCCGGCACGGGCACTTGGCCTGGCGTGAGTGCCGGGCCCGCCGTCGGCAACGGTTCCGGCACGGGTTCCGGCATGGGCACCGGACCCGGCGCGGGCTCAGCTTCGGCTTCGGCTTCGGCTTCGGAGGGTGGGTGGGGAGTTGTCTTATCACGGTGGTCTTCTGCGGGTTTATAGCCACCGGCCGCCCGAGAGGCCGGTCCACCGACCGTCGGAAATCGCGCACCCGGCAACGGGGTTGTGGGCACGGTTGTCCGTAAGCGGCCTGCCTGCTCACTCGTCAGGGGGTTGTTCGTGACGAGTTGCTCGGTCAGCCAGCGGCCCCCCTCGGCCTGACTCCGCCACTCGTGGACGTAGCCGTGCTCGACGAGCTGGACCTTCGCCTTCTGGTACGCGCGGCCCTTGATGCCCATCTTGCGGGCCAGTTCGCCCAGGGGCTTGCACATGGCTTCGCCCGGGAGGCCCTGGACGTACAGGAGGAGGATCTTCGCGTCGCTGTTCAGACGCGGATGGCGTACGACATCGTTCGATGCCTTCGTATAGCGCGCGGACGGCGCGATAGCATGACGCAACATTTCCGGTGGGGGCCTTGTCCACTGGTGGTGTAGGCCCTCGGATTGGTGTTGTCGCACCGCCGAGGGCCGCCCTATGTGCGCGTTTACACACAGAGCGTGATGACGTGGTCACCGTAGCGCACGTTCTCCATCTCTCGCCACGTGGACGGAACTTCACGTGATCACGCCATTGCCCTCGCCTGCGGCGGGGTTCGATCGGTACGATTGAAACGTATCAATCCGCGATCCAGGCGTGAGGCATCCATGCGAAAGCACGAGTACGACATCGTTGTCATAGGCGGTGGGCCCTCCGGTGTCCCCGCAGCCGTCCAAGCCGCCCGGCTCGGTGCGCGCACGCTGCTGGTGGAGAAGAACGCCGGGCTGGGCGGCACGACCACCAGCGCCAACGTCGCGTTCCCGGGGCTCTTCCACGCCTGGGGCGAGCAGGTCATCGCCGGGATCGGCTGGGAACTGGTGTGCAGGGCCGTCGAGTTGAGCGGGGACGAGCTGCCGGACTTCCGCCACGACGAGCGTCCGCACTGGCAGCGGCAGGTGCGGGTGAACGCACCGCTGTACGGGGCGCTGCTCCTGGAGGAGGTCCACAACAGCGGCATCGGTCTGCGGCTGCACACCATGCCCGCGTCGGCGCGCTGGACCGGTGACCTGTGGGAGCTCCAGCTGTGCGGCAAGGGCGGGCTCGAAACGGTCACCGCCCGGCGGCTCGTCGACTGCACCGGTGACGCGGACGTGATCGGCCTCGCGGGGCTGGAGCGCCGCCGCAATCCGGCCCGTCAGCCCGGCACCATCGACATCCGGCTGTCCGGCTACGACGTCGACGGCCTCGACCACGACGAGCTCGACCGCAGGCACGCCCTGGCGGTCGAGTCCGGGGAACTGCTCGCCTCGGACCTCGGCTCCCGGGGCCGGCCGCTGCTGCCGTTCCTCGCGAAGCGGGGCGAGAACGCGATCCACCTCGTCGGGATCGAGGGCGCGACCAGCGAGGGCCGTACCGCCGGGGAGCTCGCGGGCGGCGCGGCGGTCCTGCGCATCTACCGGTTCCTGCGCACCCTGCCGGGGCTGGAGGACCTCCGGCTCGACTTCCGCGCGTCGGAGGTCGGGGTCCGCGAGAGCGTCACGATCGCGGCCCGCACGACGGTGACCGGCCAGGACTACCTGGCGGGGCGGGTCTGGGCGGACTCCGTCTGCAACAGCTTCTACCCGATCGACATCCACCGCCCGGACGGCAACGGCATCGACAAGACCCATCTGCGCCACGGCGTGGTCCCCACCGTGCCCCGAGACGCGATGGTCCCGGCCGGCAACCCGTACGCCGTCGTCGCCGGGCGCTGCGTCGGCTCCGACCAGGCGGCGAACTCCGCGCTGCGGGTGCAGGCCACCGCCATGGCGACGGGGCAGGCGGCCGGGGCGCTCGCGGCGCTGTCCGCGGACCGGGGGACGGACATCACCGGCGTACCGATGTCCGGCCTGCACCGGGCGCTCGTCCGCTCCGGAGCGATCGTGCCCGCGCTGCCGGCCGAAGCCCAGGTCTGATCCAGAACCGGCACCCACCCGCCGAGGCAACAGGGCGCCCGCCCCGAGGAATGCGGGACACCCGTCCCGAGGAAACGGAGCCCCACCCCGAGGATGGTGCGACACGCCGGGACGTCCCGCCCAGGGGGCAGGCGGGACCGGCCGCGTACTGCATCGACAGTACGCAGGACTCCATGCAGCCGCACGACGACGATGACGTGCGCGTTCACGAAGGATCGAGGCATCCCTTCGAGAGACTGGAGCGCCTCCTCGTGGCTACTTTCCTTTACCGGCTGGGCCGCTTCTCCTTCCGGAGACGCCGGCTCGTCGCCCTGCTCTGGGTGGTGGTCCTGGCCGCCTGCGCGTTCGCCGCCGCCAAGGCTCCGGCCGCCCCCGAGGACGGGTTCTCCATGCCCGGGACGGAGTCGCAGAAGGCGTTCGACCTGCTGGACCAGCGTTTCCCGGGCGGCAACTCCAACAGTGCCGACGCCCGCATCGTCTTCGTTGCGCCCGAGGGCCAGAAGGTCACGGCGAGCGCGAACAAGGCGGCCATCGAGAAGATCGTCGCGGACGTGGCGGGCGGCGACCAGGTCAAGGGCGTACTCGACCCGTTCAAGATGGCCGGGGCGGTGAGCAAGGACGGCAGGACCGCGTACTCCACCGTCTCGTACGACGTACAGAGCATCGATCTCACCGACGCCACCACGAAGGCGCTGGAGGACACCGCGAAGGCCGGGCGGGACGCCGGGCTGACCGTGGAGCTCGGCGGCTCGGCCCTGGTACCCGAGGGTGAACTCGGCGGCACCACCGAACTCGTCGGCGTCGCCGCCGCCGCGGTCGTCCTGCTCATCACCTTCGGGTCGCTCGCCGCGGCGGGCCTCCCGCTGCTCACCGCGATCGTCGGCATCGGCGTGGGCGTGGCCTCGATCGTCGCCGTCGGGATGTCCACGACGACCACCACGCTCGCCCTGATGCTGGGGCTCGCGGTCGGCATCGACTACGCCCTGTTCATCGTCTCGCGCTACCGGACCGAACGCGTGGAGGGGCACGACGCCGAGGAGGCCGTGGCACGGGCCGTGGGAACGGCGGGCTCCGCGGTCGTCTTCGCGGGCCTCACCGTGGTCATCGCCCTGGCGGGCCTGTCCGTGGTCGGCATCCCCGTCCTGACCAAGATGGGGCTCGCCGCGGCGAGCACCGTCGTGATCGCCGTCCTGGTCGCCATGACGCTGCTGCCCGCGCTGCTCGGCTTCTTCCAGAAGGCCGTCCTGCCGCGCGCCGCACGCAGGCCCCGGGGCGGGCAGCGCGCGAAGGGCGCCAAGGCCGCCCGGCCCAACCTGGGCACCCGCTGGGCGGGCTTCGTGATCCGCCGGCCGCTCGCGGTCCTGGTGCTCTCCGTCCTCGGCCTCGGACTGATCTCCGTACCGGCGCTCGACCTCCAGCTCGGCATGCCGGGCGACGAGTCGAAGTCCACCTCGACCACCCAGCGCCGCGCCTACGACGCCCTGGCCGACGGCTTCGGCCCCGGCTTCAACGGCCCGCTGACCGTCGTCGTCGACACCAAGGGCTCGGACGACCCGAAGGCCGCTGCGGCAGAGGCCGCGAAGCAGCTCACGGCCACCAAGGGCGTCGTCGCCACGACACCCCCCGCCTTCAACGAGGCCGGTGACACTGCGGTGCTCACCGCCGTACCGTCCACCGGGCCGAGCTCCGAGGACACCACGGACCTCGTCCACACCATCCGCGACGAGGCGCGCGGGCTGAAGTCCGACACCGGTGCGACGATGCTCGTCACCGGCGCGACCGCGGTGAACATCGATGTGTCGCAGAAGGTCAACGACGCGCTGCTGCCCTACCTGACACTCGTCGTCGGCCTGGCCTTCCTGCTCCTGATGGTGGTCTTCCGCTCGCTGCTGGTCCCGCTCAAGGCGGCGCTCGGCTTCCTGCTGTCGGTGGCCGCGGCCTTCGGCACGATCGTCGCGGTCTTCCAGTGGGGCTGGCTCGCCGACGCCCTCGGCGTCGAGCAGACCGGCCCGGTGATGAGCATGATGCCGATCTTCCTGATCGGGGTGGTCTTCGGCCTGGCCATGGACTACGAGGTCTTCCTCGTGACCCGGATGCGGGAGGCGTACGTCCACGGGGAACGGCCCGGCGAGGCGATCGTCACCGGGTTCCGGCACAGTGCGCGGGTCGTCGGCGCCGCGGCCGTCATCATGATCGCGGTGTTCGCCGGGTTCATCGGGATGGACGAGTCGATGATCAAGATGATGGGCGTCGGCCTCGCCTCGGCGGTCTTCTTCGACGCCTTCGTCGTCCGGATGACGGTCGTCCCGGCGGTGCTCGCCCTCCTGGGCCACCGGGCGTGGTGGCTGCCGGAGTGGCTGGCGAAGGTCGTGCCCCAGGTGGACGTGGAGGGCGAGAAGCTGAACAGCGGCGGGCCGGCGGCGGAACCCGCCCACGATCCGGCCCCCGATCCCGTACGCGTGTGAGTCGCGGTGGCGTGACATGAAGCGGCCGCGGGCCCGTCCGTCGTATGTGTGACGGACGGGCCCGCGGCCGCCCGCCCGCCCGCGCGAGCGGACGGGCGGGCCGACGGACGGGTCGGGGACCATGGATGGCGGAAGAGGAAGAGAGACTGCGTGTTCAGAGACTGGTGGCAGTGGGCCCGGCGCCACCCCCGGGCCGTGGACGTGGCGATCGCCGTGGTGCTGTGGCTCTTCGCGGTCTTCTCCAGCACCCTGACCGGCGCCCGGATCGTCCGCGGCCCGACGCTCGCCTTCTCCCTGGCCGCCGTCGTGCCCTCCGTCGTTCTGCTGCTGGGACACCGCAGGTTCCCGCGCACGGTGGTGGCCGTGACGACGGTGTGCGGTGGCGTCCTGGCCCTCATGGGCGCCCGCATCGGGTTCGACCCCAGCCCCAGCGTCGCCGGTGCCGCCCTGGTCGCCCTCTACCTCCTGGCCCTGCGTACCGATCTCCGCACGGCCATCGTGTACTCGGTCGGGGCGGCCGTCACCCTCATGGTCATGTCCATCTTCCTGGGCAGGGGCGAGCCACTGCGGCCCGATCAGATCGGCACCCTCTCCTGCGCCCTGCTGGCGGGCGCCATCGGTGAGTCGGTACGCAACCGGCGGGGCCATCTCGCCGCCGTGGAGGCGCGGGCCGAACTGGCGGAACGGACCCGCGAGGAGGAGGCGCGCCGCCGGGTGAGCGAGGAACGCACCCGGATCGCCCGCGAGCTCCACGACATCGTCGCGCACCACATCGCCCTCGCCCACGCGCAGGCGGCCACCGCCGCGTACCTGCTGCGCAGCCGTCCCGAGCAGGCGCAGGACATGATGGACCAGCTCGCCGGAACCACCTCCTCCGCACTGCGCGAGCTCAAGGCGACCGTGGGGCTGCTGCGCCGCGAGGGAGACCCGGAGACGCCTCTGGAACCCGCCCCCGGGCTGGCTCAGCTCCCGGAGCTGATCGCCTCGTTCGAGCAGACCGGTCTCGGCGTCTCGGTGTCGGTGGAGGGTGAGCGGCGGGCGCTGTCCCCGGGCACGGACCTGACCGCGTACCGGATCGTGCAGGAGGCGCTGACCAACGTGACCAAGCACGCGGGCTCCGCGACGGCCTCGGTCCGGCTCCGCTACACGCGCCGGCTGCTCTCCCTCACCATCACCGACGACGGACGCGGAACGCGGACGACGGGCGAGCCGGGCTACGGCCTCATCGGAATGCGGGAGCGGGCCCTGTCCGCGGGCGGCTGGCTGGCCGCCGGGCACCGGGCGAGCGGCGGTTTCGAAGTGACCACGGAGCTTCCCCTGGAGACGGCGGAACCCGACACCCACCAGGACGACGAGGAAAGGACGGCGCGGTGACCATCCGGGTTCTGCTGGCCGATGACCAGGCGCTGCTGGCCGGGACCTTCCGGCTGCTGATCGAGTCGAACGACGACATGGAGGTGGTCGGTGTCGCGGCGGACGGCCGGGAGGCGGTGGAGAAGGCCCGCGCCACCGCCCCGGACGTGGTCGTGATGGACATCCGCATGCCGGGGATGGACGGTCTTGCGGCCACCGAGGAGATCTGCCGCGACGAGGCGCTGCGGCAGACCCGCATCCTCATCCTCACCACGTTCGAGATCGACGAGTACGTGGCGGGCGCGCTGCGCGCGGGCGCCAGCGGCTTCCTCGGCAAGGACGTGGGCCCGGAGGAGCTGCTGGACGCGATCCGGACGGTGGCCTCGGGCGACACGCTCCTGTCCCCGACCGCCACCCGGGCCCTCATCACCCGCTACCTCGCCCGCCCGGAGGGCGGGGTCGCCGCGCCCGAGTCCCTGGACGTGCTGACCGCCCGCGAGCGCGAGGTCATGGCGCAGGCCGCCGAGGGTCTGTCGAACGACGAGATCGCCGCCCGGATGCACGTCAGCCCGCTGACCGTACGCACCCACGTGGGGCGTGCGATGACGAAGCTGGGCGCCCGGCACCGGGCCCAGCTGGTCGCCATGGCCTATCAGTCGGGCCTGGTGCGGGTGGACCCGCCGCAGGGCCGGGGCGCGGCCGGCCAGGGCCCGCGCTTCCAACGCGCGGGGAGGCGGCGGGCTGGCTAGCGTGAAAGGCCGGGCCACCCCCACCTAGCGCGAAGGAGTCAGGGTCATGGCTGTACAACCGGAGGGCACACCGTGCTGGGCCGACGCGATGTTCGCCGACCTGGAGGGCGCGAAGAGCTTCTACGGTGATGTGCTGGGCTGGACGTTCGGCGAGTCCTCGTCCCAGTTCGGCAACTACACGCAGGCGTACGCCGACGGCAAGGCGGTCGCCGCGGTGGTGCCCCCGATGCCCGGCCAGGAGGGCCAGTCGGCCTGGTGTCTGTACCTGGCCTCACCGGACGCCGAGGCCACCGCCGCGAAGATCCGCGACAACGGCGGCGAGACACTGATGGACCCCATGCAGGTGAGTGGGTTCGGCACGATGCTGCTGGCCCGTGACCCCAGCGGCGTCGTCTTCGGTGTGTGGCAGGCCGGCACCCACGAGGGCTTCGAGGCACAGGGGGTGCCCGGCGCGTTCTGCTGGGCCGAGGTCTTCACCCGGGAGCCCGAGAAGTCCGACGCGTTCTTCCCCGCCGTCTTCCCCTACACGATGGTGAAGATGGAGGACGAGCACGTCGACTTCCGGCTGTTCAACCTCGGCGACAAGACCGTCATGGGGCGGATGAAGATGGGCGACGAGTTCCCGCCCGAGGTTCCGCCGTACCTGAACGTGTACTTCACCGTCGCGGACTGCGACGCGGCGGTCGCGAAGGCCACCGAGCGCGGCGGCGTCCTGCGGTTCGGCCCGATGACCATGCCGTTCGGCCGGTTCGCCGCACTGACCGACCCGCAGGGCGCGGCGTTCTCCGTCATCGACGTCAACACGACCGAGGGCGAGGTGCCCAAGATGTCGCCGGTGTCCTGACGGGAACGGACCACCCGTCGCCCCGGACGTCCTTCGGATCCGGCCGGTCCGGCCCTCACGCCCGTAGCCGCTCCAGCAGTTCGGGAAGGTCGGCGAAGGAGTCGATCACGTGGTCCGGGGTGCCCTCGGCCGCTTGGTGCGTCTCGGGGAGGTACTTGCCGGTCCTGACGAGTACGCCGGTGACCCCTGCGGCCTGGGCCGCCAGTACGTCGGACTCGATGTCGTCGCCCACCATCACGGCCTCGGACGCGGTGACGCCGAGGTGGGCCAGGGCCGCGGCGAAGAACGATCCGGCCGGTTTGCCGGTGATCTCCGCCTCGACCCGGGCCGCCCGCTCCAGCCCCAGGAGGAAGGCCCCGGTGTCGAGGTCGAGCCCGGTGGCCGTGCGCCAGTAGAGGTTCCGGTGCATGGCCACGAGCCGGGCGCCGCGCCGCAGATGGCGAAAGGCGCGGTTCAGCTCCGCGTAGCCGAAGGCGTCCCCGGCCCCGCCGATGACGACGACGTCCGGCGCCTCGCCGTGGCCGGACGTCTCGCCCTCGCCGTGGCCCTGGCCCGACGTCTCGCCCTCCTCGTCGACCAGGGTCACACCCGTCAGATCGTCCCGGACGTCCCCGGAGTTGATCAGCAGACAGCGGGCGCCGGGGTGGTGTTCGCGCAGGTGCGCCGCGGTGGCGGCAGGGGCGGTAAGGATGTCCTCCGCCGTGACGGGAAAGCCCAGCTCCGCCAGTTTCGCGGCGATCGAGGCGCGGGTGCGGGAGGTGGTGTTGGTGACCAGGACCAGCGGGACGCCCGCCTCGCGCAGGCGCCGCATCGCCGCGACGGTGCCGGGCAGCGGTTTCCACGCCACCGTGAGCACCCCGTCGATATCGATCAGAACCGCTCCGACTCGTCCCATACAACCGACCTTGCCCGAGTTGCGGGGACGCCGCACATGGGGTTGTTTCGAAGGTAAGGAAGCCGGTGGGGCGCGTACGTGTGCGGCGTACGCAGGCGGCGTACGCATGTGGCATACGCAGGCGGCCCCCTCTCCCCTGGTTGGGGGTGAATCACCGTGCTGTTCGCCGACCGCGAGGACGCGGGCCAACAACTGGCCGAGGCGCTCCACCACCTCGAACGGGAGCACCCGGTCGTGCTGGGACTGCCCCGGGGCGGAGTCCCCGTGGCGTTCCAGGTGGCGCAGACGCTCGGTGCCGAACTCGATGTGATCGTCGTCCGCAAGCTCGGCGTGCCGCACCACGAGGAGGTGGCGTTCGGCGCCATCGGCGAGGGCGGGGTCCGGGTCCTCAACGACGACGTCGTCTCCCGGCTGCGGGCCGGAAAACAGGATCTCGCGGCGGTCGAACGGGTCGAGGAAGCGGAGCTCGGGCGGCGGGCGCAGGTGTACCGGGCCGGGCGGGCGCGGATACCGCTCGGCGGCCGGACGGTGATCGTCGTGGACGACGGCATCGCGACCGGCGCCACGGCCGAGGCGGCCTGCCTGGTGGTACGGGCCCAGCAGCCGGCGCGGGTGGTGGCGGCCGTGCCGGTGGCGCCGCCGGACGCGGTCGTGCGGCTGCGCCGAAGTGCGGACGAGGTGGTGTGCCTGTCGGTGCCGCGGCTGTTCTACGCGGTCGGCGAGTGGTACCGGGACTTCTCGCAGACCTCCGACGAGGAGGTCGTCACCCTGCTGGCACAGGCCAGGAACAGCGGACATGTGACACCCGGCTGCGACTGAGCGGGGGCGCTTGCCCAGTCGCGGCCCGGTGTCCCGGTGTCCCGGCGTCCCGGTCAGTTCGCGCAGTACGTGTCGCGCTCCGGCCGCGTCCCCGTCGTCAGGAACTCGGTGACCGCGCGGTCGCCGCAGGCGTTCCCGTTGCCCAGGTACATGCCGTGTCCGCCGTGGTCGACGGCGACCATACGGGCCCGGTCCCCGAAGGCCGCCCGCATCTTCAGCGCGCCGGAGTACGGCGTCGACGGGTCGCGCAGGCCCTGGATCATCAGAACGTTGGACGGTCCCGTGTCCGTGATCCTGGTCGGCGCCTGGGCGGGGGCGTCCTTCCAGAAGGCGCACGGGGTGACGTTCACCGGAATCCCGGCGGTCAGCGGGTGCTTCGCCCGGTCGGCGGCGACGGCGCGCCGGTACGAGGGGACGGTGCCCTGCCAGCGCACGTCGTTGCAGACCACGGCCATCGAGACCGCCGCATCCGCGTCCGGCAGCGGCCCGGCCAGTGCGGCAGGCAGCACGGGCTTCACCGAGGTGCTCCGGGCCGCCTGGACGAGCTCCGCGAACCCGGCGAAGGCATCGTCGTCGTACATGCCCATCTGGAGCGCCTGGCGCAGCCGGTTGCCGGTCAGCGGGACGCCCGCCGTGGTGGACTCCCTCGGTTCCCGGTCCAGCCGCGCCGCCAGCTCCAGCACCAGCGGCCGCACGTCCTCGGCCCGCTTCGCGAGCCGCAGCCCCGCCTCCTCCCTGGCCGGGTCGGCGGCCCACCGCGCGAAGTCGGGGAACCGGTCCTCCGCGCCCACCGCCATGTTCGCCATCCAGCCCTGCGCGACGCGCGACGGATCGGGGTCGCCGCTGCTGTCCAGAACCCAACGGTCCGTGTGCTGCGGGTACTTCTGCGCGTACACGGCGCCGACGTAGGTCCCGTACGAGATCCCCCAGGCCGACAGCTTCTCTTCTCCGAGCGCCTGCCGGAAGCGGTCGATGTCCCGCACCTCGTTGGCCGTGGTGAGGCTCCGCAGCACCGCTCCGCCGTTGCGCGCGCAGGCCTCGGCGATGCGCCGGGAGCGTGCCACGTTCTCGGTGATCGAGCCGTCGGCGGCGGGCCAGGACCGCATGTTCACCAGCTCCCGGTCCTCCGGGTCGAGCCCGCAGCCCGCCTTCGTACTGCCGCCGACCCCACGCGGGTCGAGGCTCACGATGTCGTACCGCCCCTCCGTCTCCTGCCGCAGCCGCTCCCCCTTCTCCTTCACCCGCTGCACCCCGGAGGTACCCGGACCCCCGGCGATCACCACCAGCGTCCCGCGCCGCGCGCCGGGCCGGTCGCTGCGGACCCGGGTCACCGCGAGCGAGAGCTGCGGACCGCCCGGATCCCGGTAGTCCACCGGTACGGACAACTCGCCGCACTCCTGCCCGGCGGGCCCGCCGTCCGTGGCGCAGGGCCGCCAGTCGAGGGCGGGCGCGGGGCCGGCCGACGCGACGGCCCGCGGGCTGGCGGCCCCGGTGAGAACGGTGGTGACGGACAGGGCGACGAACGCGGCGGTTTTCCCGTAAGTCCTCATGCCACAAGGCTTGTTGAGAGCGAGCCATCAACCCATCCGGGAGGCATGACGGTATGCGGTGGGGTTAGCCCCCGGCGAACTCTCCGGCCTTCACGCCCTCGATGAAGGAGGCGAACGAGGCTACGGGAACGGTCAGCACCGGGCCGCCGGGGTTCTTGGAGTCGCGAACGGGGACGACGCCGCGCGGGGCGACGAGGTTCGCGGCGACCTCGATGCACTGGCCGCCGTTGTTGCTGTACGAGGACATGAACCAACGGAGGGATTCGGTCGTCACGGGGTGCCCTTTCGCAGCTGCTCGATCACGGCCACGGATGCCGCCTGGGAAAGTGCTTCAGCCTGCAACTGATGGTAGGTGGTCAACAGGGGCACCACGGAAGTGCTTTCCCGTTCGAGCCGACCCCGCTGCGCGGACTCCGCGTAGGAAACCAGGGACCGGTTCTGCATGGTCAGGACATAGAGCGGCAAGCTGAGCGGGTGACGGTCTCCCATGTCGAACAGAGCGTCCGCCTGGCCGAAGCCCTCGCCAACGATCAGCGCGACTACAGCAGGGCGACGGACTGCCGGGCACTGCTCCGGCACCACCGGAACACGGCGGACTGCTCGGGGCCGGCGTGAGGGGCCGCTGGAGGATCTTTCCATTAACGCCCTGACCACTCGGTCAAGGAAAGCATGCGACCGCCCCGCGCCGTGGAACGGCGGATCGCGGGGGCGGCCGGTTGGGGTGTCAGCGAAGTGCCTGGGCGATTCGGTCCCGGAGGCGGAGGTCGCGGAGGGTGTCGAGGCCGCGCCAGGCGGCGTCGGAGACCTCTTCGGTCTGCAGGCCGCCGATGTCGGCGGTGGTGCGGAAGAGGAAGCGGAAGTCGAAGTGCTGGTGGGCGGGCTCGTCCTTGGCGGGGTTGGCGTCGATGGGGTGGATGTCGACGTGAAGTGGAGTTTCTCCGTGCGGGGTGACGACGTGGGGCGGGATGCCGGTCTCCTCGGCTAGTTCGCGGCAGGCGGCTTGCAGGAGCGTCGCGTCCGAGGCTTCCAGATGTCCCCCTGGCAGCAGCCACTTCTGGGTCGCGTTGTGAAGAATGTGCAGGATGCGGCCGTCGGGGCCGACGAGGATCGCCCCGGCGGTAACGTGGCCGGGCAGGGATTTGCGGCTGGTGAGGTCGTCGCCGCCGTCGAGCAGGCTGAGGACGACACCGAGTTCGCGCTTGGTCTCGGGGTGCTCATCGAGGTAGGCGGCGATGGTGGTGCGGATGTGGTCGGCTGTGATGGTCATGGTGATCACCTGTTGAAGTAGGAGAGCCAGGTCGCTGCGATGGCTTCGCGGTCGGGTGCGGGGACCTCATGGATGCCGGGGGCGAGGTCGCCGCGGGTGAGCATCCTGATCGCGGCGAGGATCTCGGCCTGGACCAGGAAGATGAATGGCCCGACGCTGGCGCCGTGGATGAAGTTGACGGCGTTGCCGCCGTTCGCCAGATAGAAGTAGTGGCCAGTGGTCTGGTAGCGGGTGACGTGGTCGCCGACGCTGGCGCGGGTGTAGACGTCGGGGAGTCCGGCTAGGTCGAGTTCGTCTTCGCTGGAGGTGACGGTGGCGACGTAGGCACCGTTACGCAGGTGGGAGAAGTCCTCGCCGCGCAGGGAGACGGCGCCGGTCGCGCAGAGCACCAGGCCGGCGCCGGTCAGGGCGGCTTCGCGGTCGCGGGCGACAGTGAAGCCCTGGGAGAGAGCCTGGGTGCGGCGAACGGGGTCGATGTCGAAGACGGTGACTTGGACGCCCTTGGCGTGCAACAGACGGGCGATGGAGGAGCCGAGCTTGCCGAAGCCGATCACCAGGGCGGGGCGGCCGTGGAGGATGTCACCGCGGTCGCGCATGACGGCTTCGGTGGAGAAGACCACGGACTGGCCGACGAGGAAGTCTTCGGGGTCCTTGAGCGGGGACCGGGCGACGGAGATGACGGGGCAGGGGAGTTTGCCGAGGTCCTCGTAGCGGCGGTGCCCGTTCTCGGTGTCCTCGATGACGCCGGTGATGCGGCCGGTGAAGCGGCTGTGGACCTCTTCGAGTGAGGGGGCGAAGTAGCCGCCGACGTCCAGCAGAGAGATCGTCCCGCCCGCGGCCCGGGATTCGAAGTAGTCCAGCGCGGTGGCGTCGTCGGTGAACATCTCGCGGGTGAGGGTGTCGACGGGGACGGTCTGCTCGACCTCGCGCTTCGCGGCCGGGTGGATGGACTTCGGCTTGGGCAGCACTGCGGTGAGCCGGGTCATCGCGGCGATGGCGCGGACGAACGCGGGACGCTCGGCCAGCAGATGGGTGATCAGGAACGATGCGGGCTGCTCAGCCGGGTTGAACTGGTTGGCGATCCGGGTGAAGTAGGCGTCCAGCCGGGCGCGTTCGAAGGTTTCCATAGCGGTGTTTCCTCTCATCCGTTCCGTCCAGGGGGGCCGTGCGGGAAGATCCGGGGTTCAGCGGGTGCGAGCACGTCCGAACAGCAGCCGATCGGCTGCGAGCGCGGCGTCCAGGTAGGCGTCGAGCTGGTCGGCTCCGGCGGACCGCGGCAGCTGCTCCAGACCGAGCAGGAGAATCGCCTCTCCGTTGCGGGCGACCAGCTCGGTCCAGGACCGGCGGGTCGGCAGCCGCAGACTGCGGGACGCGCCGCGAAAGTGCACCAGCACCTGGCCACCGACGGTCTGCAGGCAGCGGTCGAGTTCCGGGACGGTCTCCCGGGGGCCTGCCAGGCCGCCGAGACTGTCGGACAGTCGCCGCATCCGGGCCTCGACCGCCTCGGTGGTGACGAGGCCGGTCAGGTGCGGGGTGTGGGTGATCAGGATGTGGGCGACCTCGCGGCCGTCCGGTCCGGTGCCCGGCCAGGTCCAGGACGCGAGCGACACCAGCAGCCGCAACTCCGGGCCGGGCGGGGTGAGGATGACGCTCATGTTGTCGTCCCTCCCGCGGCCTTGAAGCAGGACCGGACGATCTTCCCGGACGGAGTACGGTTCTCGACTCCCCAGCCGTCGGCGAGCATGCTCACCAGCGTCAGTCCGCGTCCGGAGGTGTCCGTGTCGGCGGCCTGGCGGGCCTTCGGGTGCTGGCGGCGGCTGTCGTGCACTTCCAGGCGTACGGCTTCCTCGTCGAGGTCGAGTCTGACCAGGAAGCCGTGCCCGGGGGCAGTGACGTGGACCAGGGCGTTGGTTGCCAGCTCGGAGACGCAGAGCCGGATGTCCTCGGCCCGTCCCTGCAGGCCCCAGCCGGTCAGGACCTCGGCGGTGAACGCCCGTGCCTGGCCGATGGACTCGGGCCGGGCGTCGAAGAACTGCTGGATGGTCTCGGCCATGGTGGCCCTCATGACTCGGCGTCCAGGACGTGGTCGGTTCCGGGACTGCGGCGGCGGACGGGGCCACTGCGGGAGACGGAGTGGTGCGGAATGCGGAGCTTGCGAATCAGCAGCAGCCGCGAGCCGGCCGCTTCGATCCGGCGTTCGCGTTCGACTGCTATGGCCTTCGGCCCCAGGTGGGACATGGCCGGGGCGATCACGCCATGGACAACCGGCAGGGCCAGCACGTCCAGCAGCCCGGTGAACGCCGCGGAGGACGCCGCGCCACTCACCTCGCGGTCGGTGAAGAGGCCGGACAGCTGCAACTCGTGGCTGCGGCAGTACTCGGTGAGCGAGGCGACAAGCGCCTCCTGCCGCGCGGGGGAGACCCGCACCAGCCGCAGGAAACCGTAAACGACCGGGCCGCTGACCGGGCGATGCTCCGTGAGGGGTTCCATGCTCAGGACCGCCCAAAAGACTCGACAAGTGGTGACACTTCGAGCGTGGCCGCCGCCGGACTCCGGGCCAATCACCGGCCGTTCTACTTCCGTTCCACTTCCGTCCCACCGACTGCACGCATCTGCTTCGATGACCGGTGGAAGGGAGTGACGTGTGGCGACCGTGCACCACTGGACCGGCCTGGAAGCCAAGGCCCTGCGGCTCGCTCTGCGGCTGAGCGTGCGGGCCTTCGCCGAGCACCTCGGTGTGGCGGTCGCGACCGTCTCCAAGTGGGAGAGCAAGCTCGCCGACACCGAGCCCAGACCCGACACTCAGGCCATCCTCGACACCGCCCTCGGCCGCGCGGACGCCTCGGTCCACCTGCGGTTCGAGACGCTCCTGTCCGAGACGACCAGCGCCGTGCCCCCTGCCCGGCGACGCGTCACCGCCGCCGGCCCCAGGGCCTGGGAGTACGAGTCCTGGACAGATGATCTGGACCGGGTCGTGGTCGCTCTGTCCCGGCAGAACTTCACCTTCGCCAGCAGCCTCCTGACGCGGTGGCTGAGCCGGTTCAAGGCCCCCGAGCTGGACGAGAAGGGCCTGTATCTGTTCGCCCGCTCGACCGCCCTGCTCGGCGACCTCAAGCGCGACCAGGGCGCCGTGCTGGGCCCGCTCTCAGCCCAGTACTCGTATGCCGGAGCCCGCGCGGTGTTCACCCAGCTCGGCATCCCCCGCCGCGTCGCCCAGCTCGACCTGTTCCTCGCGGTCGTCACAGAGATGTCCGACAAGCTGGAGATCGCTGCCCGTCACTACGAAACCCTCGCCGTCGACGACCGGCTCTCCTGCCGAGACCGCGCAAGAGCCCGGCTGTGGGTGGGAACCGCGCTCAGCAAGGGCGGCCAGCACGACTATGCGACCCGCGTCATGCAGGCCGCGACCCGCGACTTCGAAGATCTGGAAGAACCCGACGACTGGTCGGTGGCCCACCAGAAAATCGCCCTCGCCCGCCGCGGAGCCGGCGACCTCACCCAGGCCCTGCACTTCATCGACATCGCCCGCGGCAGCGGGACCACCGAATCACCGATGCAACGCGTGCGACTGGACACCGCTCATGGCCACATCCTGCTCTCCGACGCGGCGACCCGGGATGATGGGCTCCTCGTCCTCGATCAGGCCGCCAAGACGGCCGCGCAGTACGGACTCGTGCACCAACTGCGCAGTATCGAGAGCGTCAAGGCCAGCAGCGAGGGGCCGAGAAGGCCCCGGCAACGGTGACCAGGGAGAACACGCGTGCGCAACGACCAGCAGGACGTCACCGAAGACCAGTGGCGAGGGGCCAAACTGATCTGGGACTACCACCAGATGCGGCACGAGCTGAGGCCCGTGGATGTGGCGATCGGGCTGGGCAGCCACGACCTCGGCGTCGCCGCCCACTCCGCCGAGCTGTATCGCGCCGGACTCTTCCCGGCCCTGGTATTCACTGGCGGCAACAGCCCCACCACCAAGGCCCGTTTCCCGCGCGGTGAGGCCATCCACTTCCGCGAGCACGCCATCGAGCTGGGCGTCCCCGCCGATGCAATCCTGCTGGAGCCCAACGCGGCGAACACCGGGCAGAACATCACCCTCTCCCGCGAGGTCCTGGCCGCCGCCGGCATCCACCCGAGGTCGGTGCTGCTGGTCTCCAAGCCCTATATGGAAAGGCGATCGTTCGCGACCGCCCGCAAGGTGTGGCCCGACCTCGAGATCCTCTGTGCGTCGGAGCCGCTGGGGTTCGACGACTATCTCAAGTCCATCGGCGACGAGAAGCTCGTCCTGGACATGCTCGTCGGCGATCTCCAGCGGGTCATCGAGTATCCGAAGCTCGGATTCGCCATCGAGCAAGAAGTCCCGAAGGACGTGCATGCCGCGTACGAATCCCTCATCCGCGACGGCTTCACCAGCCGCCTCATCGACTCCTGACCTGCCCGAACCGGGCGGGCTGTGCTCCATCCACCAGCCGAACTTCCTGCCACGGCTGACGACGCTGGCCAAGCTGTTCGCGGCGGACTGCTGGATCGTCCTGGACGACGTGCAGTTCACCCGCCGCGACTACCAGCACCGAGCCCGCCTCGCCGTCCTTGGCGACCCAGTCCGCCAGCGGTGGCTCACCATCCCCACCCACCTGCCCAGCGGGCGGCCCACCCTCATCCGGGACGCCCTGATCGACGACCCCGACCTTGCCCGCCGCAGGACCGCCGGGATGCTGCGACAGCACTATGGAGCCAGCCCCCACTGGCCTGCCCTCGCCCAGGCCCTTGACCCGGTGCTGGACGCCTTCACCACTGGCAAGACCGCGACGGTCGCCGAGATGTCCACCCGCGTCCTGCTGGACCTGCTCGGCTGGAAGGGACAGATCCTCACCAGCAGCCGCCTGCCTGCCCGGCCCGGCCGGTCCCTCCGGCTCGCCAACCTGGCCGCGGCGACCGGCGCCCGCGCATATCTGTCCGGGACCGGCGGCATGTCCTATCTCGACCCCGCCCCGTTCGCCGCCCGGAACATCGCTGTGGCCCCGTTCCGGCCGCCCGCCACCGGCGTCTGGTCCTCCGGCCGCCGCCTCGGTGCCCTGTGGGCACTGGCGATGCTCGGCCCGAGCGCCGTGGCAGCCCGCCTCCAGGCCCTCGCACTCGAACTACGGACCACTGCCTCGCCCCAGGCCCTGCCGTCGTCGTCGCAACAGCCGCAGCATGCGAAACCGGAACATACATCGCCAGTCGCCGTGGACTACCGGAAGTAGAGCCGGGTGCCCCGGGGTAGGCCGGGAGCCCGGCTCCGCGTTGTTCGGCCCGTCTCGGCGCGGACGCGTTCGCCGAACTCCTTCACATCGACGTGCCGCGTGTAGAGGGCCATGCGGTGGACGCCGGCGACGGCGGAGAGGGCGGCGACGGTCAGGCTGCCGTGGAGCCGGTGGCCTGACTTTTCAGCAGCCGGTCTATGGCCTCGCGGATGCGGATGCGGGTGCGTTCGTCGGGGTGCTACTGACCCCGCACTCCTCGCGACGGCGGCTCCGGGCCAGGGTCGCCGAGGAGAACGGGCTGCGCAGCTCGCTCCGGCGGACACGGTGAGGATCTCGGCCGCCGCGCTCGTCACACTTCCGCTCCGCCGTCCGTCAGTGCAGTGAGGGCGCGGCGGGAACGCGGCCGCGACCGTGAGACGGACACCGAAGGAGAGACATCATGCAGGCAGCACGTATTCAGAACCCGGCCGACCTCCTGCCCGAGGCGCTGCCTCCCATTTTCGGCCTGATCAAGGCCATCAACACAGGCGGGCTGCCGGAGATCACGCTCGAACTGGTCGGTCTGCGGGTGAGCCAGATCAACGGCTGCACCTTCTGTGTCGACGGGCACGTACGCAACGCGCGGAAGGCCGGTGAGAGCGACGAGCGGCTCTTCGCCGTGTCGGCCTGGCACGACGCGCCGTACTTCACCGACGCCGAGCGGGCCGCGCTGGCGCTGGCGGAGCACTCGACCCGGCTCAGCGACCGCTACGACCCGGTTCCGGACGCCGTCTGGGACGAGGCCGCCCGCCACTTCGACGAGAAGCAGCTCTCCGCCCTGGTCCTCTCGATCGGTCTGACAAACCTGTTCAACCGCATCAACGTCACCACCAAGCAGCCCCCGGGCAAGACCTGGTAGACCCCGCGCCGGTCACTCCCCCGGGCGATAGCCTGGGGGTGCGGCAGGCAGGAGAAAAGCGCTCATGCGAAGCCCGAACCCCCAAGGTTCCGTCGTCGCGGTGGTCGCGCTCGGCGGTGCGATCGGAGCCACCGCCCGCTACGGGGCCGCGCTGCTCTGGCCCACCGCCCCGGGCGGCTTCCCGTGGACGACGCTGGTCGTGAACGCCGTCGGGTGTGCGGTGATCGGCGTGTTCATGGTGGTGATCAGCGAGGCGTGGACGGCACACCGGCTGGTGCGGCCGTTCTTCGGTACGGGGGTGCTCGGTGGCTTCACCACGTTCTCGACGTACGCGGTGGACATCCAGCGGCTGCTGGACGGCGGCCGGGTCCGTGCCGGTCTGGGGTATCTGGGGCTGACGCTGTTCGCGGCTCTCGCGGCGGTGTGGAGTGCGGTGTGGGCGACCCGCCGCGTGCTGGCCTGGAGGCAGGCATGACGACGCCGGACACGGAACGGGGCCTGCGGCTGACGGTTCTCGTCGGCGAGTCCGACGGCTGGCACCACCGGCCGGTCTTCACGGAGATCGTGCACCGGGCGCATCTGGCCGGACTGTCCGGTGCCAGTGTGTTCCGGGGCATCGAGGGCTTCGGTACCTCGTCGATGATCCACACCCAGCGGCTGCTCTCGCTGAGCGAGGACCTGCCGGTGGCGGTCGTGATCGTGGACACGGAGGAGCGGATCCGGGCGTTCCTGCCGCTGATCGGGGAACTGGTCGCGGGCGGCGGGGTGGCCTTCCTGGACGAGTGCGAGATCGTGCGCTTCGGCGACGAACGGGAGCGGGGCCGGTGAACTGGCTGCTGGTGATCGTCGGCGCGGCGGTCGGGGCGCCGCTGCGCTATCTGACCGACCGGGCGGTGCAGTCCCGCCACGACAGCGTCTTTCCGTGGGGGACGTTCACGGTCAATGTGTCGGGCTCGCTGGTCCTGGGCCTGCTGACCGGCGCGGTGGCGGCCGGCGCCGCCTCCTCGCACCTGCAACTGCTGATCGGCACGGGGCTGTGCGGGGCGCTCACCACGTACTCGACGTTCAGCTACGAGACGCTGCGGCTGGCCGAGGACGGCGCGAAGTCCTACGCGGTGGCCAATGTCGTGGGGAGCGTGGCGGCGGGGCTGGGCGCGGCGTTCGCCGGGGTCGCGCTGGCGCGGGCGCTGTGGGCCTGAGAGCCGGAAGACCGTGGTGAGAGGCGAGAGCGGTCGGCGTCCCCTGCCACCGCAATGCGAGGCGGTGGCAGGGGAACGCCGTTGAGGAGGAGCCGTCACCGAGCGTCGGGCGATTCAACCCGTTCCGCGCCGACAACGGCCCGTCAAACGTCGACGCTAGGCAACCGCCGACGCCCCGCGCCGGACACCACGCCGGTGCCGTCACACGGCGCCACTCCAACAGCAGGCACCCGCGCCGGGCCCCGGTGCCGCCACCCCCACCGGCGGCCTTGATCCACCGGCGCCCACGGTGATTCGCTGCGTGAACCGCATGATCCACGAGCGAAACGAGGGGTTCTCCAGTGCCGTCGGACAGCAGCATCACTCCGTCACCGTCACCGTCACCGTCACCGTCGCCGCGCCGCGTCACCGTCGTCACCGGCGGCAGCCGGGGAATCGGCGCCGCGACCTGTATCCGTCTGGCGGCGGACGGGCACGATCTCGCCCTGGGCTTCGTGAGCAACGCCGAGGCCGCCGAGCGGACCGCCGCGGCGGTACGGGCCGCCGGGGCGCGCTGCGTCACGGTGCGGGTGGACACCGCCGAGGAGGCCGATGTGGAGCGGCTCTTCGACACCGCGGCCGAGCAGCTCGGCCCGGTGACCGGGCTGGTCAACAACGCGGGCGTGACCGGCCCGCTCGGGCGGCTCGCCGACACCTCCGCCGAGACGCTGCGCCGCGTCGTGGACGTGAACCTCCTCGGCTACCTGCTCTGCTGCCGCCGGGCCGCGAAGGACATGGCGGCCGGCGGGGCGGGCGCGATCGTCAATGTGTCCTCGGCCGCCGCCACTCTCGGCAGCCCCGGGGACTTCGTCCACTACGCCGCCACGAAGGCGGCGACCGACGCGCTGACGATCGGGCTCTCCAAGGAGCTGGGGCCCGACGGCATCCGGGTCAACGCGGTCGCCCCCGGCATGGTCGACACCGACATGCACGCCACGGCGGGCGACCCCGGCCGCGCGGACGCGGCCGTCCCCGGGATCCCGCTCGGCCGTATCGGATCCGCCCCGGAGATCGCGGCCGCCATCGCCTGGCTGCTGTCGGGCGAGGCGTCCTACGTGACCGGGACGGTCCTGCGGGTCGCGGGCGGCCGGTAGCGGGGCGGGGCGGGGCCAGCAGCAGGCGCGGTGCGGCCGGTACGGCCGGTGCGGGCGGCGCGGCACGGCCGGCGCGGCACGGGCGGCCGGTAGCGCGGCGCGGGCGGGGCCAGCAGCAGGCGCGGCTGGTGCACGGCGCGGCCGGTGCGGCGCAGCACAGCCGGTGCGGCGCAGCACGGCGCGGCTGGTAGCGGGGCCGACAGCAGACCCGGGGCGGGGCCGGAGCCCGTCGCCCGGTCCCGCCGTCCCGCCCCCGGACGCCCCGCCCGTACTGCCCCGCCACCGCCGTGCCGCGCGTCCCGCGCTGTGCGAATTCATGGAGCCTTCGCCCAGCTGTGGCCCATACGGACCGGTTCCTCCCCCACCCCGCGGCTAGCTTGCAGACGATCACCCCAACGTTCGTCCCTACGCTCGTCCCCCGCGGAGACATCCATGTGCAGCCCCCTCCACCAGCCCGACGGACCGCTTGTGCCCGGCGCGAGCCGTCGTACGTTCCTGCGCGCGACCGCGCTCACCGGTGCCGTCACCGCAGCCACCGGGCTCGCGTCCGCCACGCCCGCCGCGGCCCAGGCCCAGCAGCACACCGGTGCCGTCGCGGCCGGTTGGCGGCCCGATCCCGAGAACCCCCGGTTCACGCTCGTCGTCATGCCGGACACCCAGTACCTCTTCGACGGGGCGAGCATCGACAAGGCGCCGGTCGAGGCGTCGTTGCGTTACGTACTCGACCACGGGCGCGACGAGAACATCGTGTTCCTGTCCCATCTGGGCGACCTCACCGAGAGCGGCCAGGCAGGCGAATTCGCCGCGATCGGCGAGGCGTTCGAGCTGCTCGACCGGCGGCGGGTCGGCTACAGCGTCGTCGCGGGCAACCACGACATCAAGTCCTCCACCGACGACCAGCGCGGCCGCACCCCGTACCTGGACACCTTCGGCCCGAAGCGCATGCGGCGGCTGCCGACATTCGGCGGGGCGACCCCGGACGGCTACAACACGTACCACCTGTTCCGCGCCGCCGGGCGCGAGTGGCTGGTGCTGGCGCTCGACTGGCGGCCGTCGGCGGCCGGGCTCGCCTGGGCGAAGGAGGTCATCGCCCGGCACCCCCGGACACCCGTCATCCTCACCACTCACGAGCTGGTGTACGCGAACGCCGACGGCGACGAGGCCCAGCTCTCCGGCCACGGACAGCATCTGTGGGACGAGCTGATCGCCGGGAACGACCAGATCTTCCTCACCCTCAACGGCCACTACTGGCCCGCCGGACGCACCACCCGCAAGAACACCGCGGGCAACGACGTCCATCTGCACATCACCAACTACCAGAACCGCTACTACGGCGGCAGCGCCATGATCCGCCTCTACCGCTTCGACCTGGCCAGGAACACCATCGACGTGGAGACGATCTCCCCGTGGGTCCTCGGCCGGGCAGGCGAGCGGCTCAACGACCTGGAGCGCGGCGAGATCGAACTGACCGGCCCGCAGGACTGTTTCGCCGTCCCCATCGACTTCGAGAAGCGCTTCGCGGGCTTCGCGCCCGTGCCCGTACGGGGCCCCCGCCCGGCGAAGCAGCTGCTGATACCGGGCACCGTCGCCTACTGGCGCTTCGACTCCCCCTCGCACCCGGACGGCTCCGCCGCCGAAGCCGGTCTGCGCGTCCCCGACCTGTCCGGGCACCGCAACGACCTGGTGCGCGAGGCCGTCCCCGGCAGTGCGTCCGACGCGCTGCGCTGGTCCACCGCCCACCACCCCGACCAGCCCGGCCACGGCAGCCTCTACTTCGACGGCTCGAAGCCGCCGCTGCGGGGCGCGTATCTGCGTACGGAGAACAACGCACCGCTCAACACCAAGACCTTCAGGTCCGGTTACACCGTCGAAGCCTTCCTCCGCCTCCCCGCCGACTGGGACGCCGGACGCAACGCCTGGGGCGCCGTACTCGGCCGCCGCGGCACCCTCGGGGCGGCCGGAAAGACCTCCGGCGACCCGGAGGAGCCCGTCGCCACGCTCTCCGTGTCGGACGGCCCGGGGCTCCAGTGGGCGGCGGCGCCCCTGAACCAGCCGGGGGCCGTCACCAACTGGAGCCACGAACTGCTGCGTGAGCGGTGGTGGCACGTGGCGGTCGTCAACGACGGGAAGCACACGACGATGTACATCGACGGCTGCGTGGTCGCCCGCAACCCCGCCACCCGCACCACCGGTCTCGCCACCCTGGGCCTGCCCTGGCTGCTCGGCGCCTACGAGTACGGCGGCAGACTCGACCAGCTGATGCACGGCTGGCTCGGCGACATCAGGATCGTCGAACGCGCCCTGCGGGTGAAGGACTTCATGATCGCCTGAGACGGACGGACGGACTGCCGGGCGGACTGCCGGGCGGCCGGCCGGCCTGCGCGTGGGCGCCGGCCGGCCCGGGGGTCGCGGCCCCCGGCGTCACCCCGCCCGGTTGGTGCGGCGCTGCTTCGCGGCGGCGCGCGCCGCGGCGTCGGGCAGGTCGGAGTGGCGGGACGAGCGGCCCGCCTTCGTGGGGGCGGTGCCCCGGCCCCGGAAAGGCACGCTCCGCGGGCGTTCCGTCGTCGGCGCGCTGCCGTCGACGGGCACGCCGGAGGGCTTCCGCGCACCGGTGATCCGGCTCAGTTCGGCCTCGCCGGAGCGGACCTGGGCGATCTTCGGGGTGATCCCGGCGTCGGCCATCAGCCGGGTCATCTCCCGGCGCTGCCCCGGCAGCACCAGCGTGACGACGCTGCCGGACTCACCGGCGCGGGCGGTACGGCCGCCCCGGTGCAGGTAGTCCTTGTGGTCGCTCGGCGGATCGACGTTGACGACCAGGTCCAGGTTGTCGATGTGGATGCCGCGCGCCGCGACGTTCGTCGCGACCAGCACCGTGACCTGCCCGTTCTTGAACCGGTCCAGGGTTCGGGTGCGCTGCGGCTGGGACTTGCCGCCGTGCAGCGCGGCGGCCCGCACCCCGCTGCCGAGCAGATGGCCGGTGAGCTTGTCCACGGCGTGCTTGGTGTCCAGGAACATGAGCACCCGGCCCTCGCGGGCCGCGATCTCGGTCGTGGTGGCGTACTTGTCCGCGCCCTGCACATAGAGCACGTGGTGCTCCATCGTGGTCACCGCACCGGCCGCCGGGTCGACCGAGTGGACCACCGGGTCGTGCAGGTAATTCCGTACCAGCAGGTCGACGTTGCGGTCCAGGGTCGCCGAGAACAGCATCCGCTGGCCCTGCGGCAGCACCTGGTCGAGCAGCTCGGTGACCTGCGGCATGAACCCCATGTCGCACATCTGGTCGGCCTCGTCGAGGACGGTCACGGAGACCCGGTCCAGCCGGCAGTCGCGGCGCTCGACGAGGTCCTTGAGCCGGCCCGGCGTGGCGACGACGACCTCGGCGCCGGAGCGCAGCGCGGAGGACTGCCGGCCGATCGACATGCCGCCGACGACGGTGGCCATCCGCAGCCGGAGCGCGCGGGCGTACGGGGCGAGCGCGTCGGTGACCTGCTGGGCCAGTTCCCGGGTGGGGACGAGGACCAGGGCCAGCGGGCGGCGGGCGTCGGCCCGGTTGCCCGCGATCCGGGCCAGCAGGGCCAGGCCGAAGGCGAGGGTCTTGCCGGAGCCGGTCCGGCCGCGCCCCAGCACGTCGCGCCCCGCGAGGGAGTTCGGCAGGGTGGCCGCCTGGATCGGGAACGGCGTGGTGACGCCCTCGGCGGTGAGCGCCGAGAGCAGCGGCTCGGGCAGGTCCAGTTCCGCGAAGGCGGAAATGGCGGGCAGCGCCGGAGTGATGGTCTTCGGCGCTGCGAACTCGCCCTGTACCGGGGCGGGCCTGCGGCCGCCGGAGCGGGGGCGGGAATAACGGTCGTTCGAACGTGCTGTGCGATCGCGGTCCATGCGGGACCCTTCCTCGACGGGGCGCGTATCGAGGAATTCACTGCGGCGGCGGGCGGCACAGGAATCGCAAGAACGGGCCGTGGACAAGCCTGGACGAAGCCCGGCTGCGAAAAATGAGCCGCGCCGGAGCGGCTCGGGCGGGCACCGGACCGCGCGGACGGCAGCGGACCGGGGCCCGCACCCGGAGGTGCGGGCCCCGATCGGGCAAGTCGTCTCCGCGCGTCGGCGCCGGAGCGGCCGGATCAGGCCGGGGTGATGTTCTCCGCCTGCGGGCCCTTCTGGCCCTGCGTGACATCGAAGTTCACCCGCTGGCCCTCCTGGAGCTCACGGAAGCCGGTGGCCGCGATGTTCGAGTAGTGGGCGAAGACATCGGGGCCGCCGCCGTCCTGCTCGATGAAACCGAAGCCCTTTTCCGCGTTGAACCACTTGACGGTGCCAGTAGCCATGTTCTGTCTCCTTCATGGGGGGGCAGTTCCCGGGGAGCCGCACGGTGCGGATCCCACGTCGCCGCGATGATTACCCCATCCGGAAAAAGCACCGGAAAACACAGAAGCGCAGCCCCCGGCGCATTGAGCCGGGGAGCGCACTTGGAGCTTCGGGAACCACAACTGCAACTGCTTCCAGAATAGCACGGCGGAAGCACCCGGGCAGGAAAGCAATTGGATCCACGGGATTCGGATTGAACCTCCGATCGGACCCCGAATTCAACACTGAATTCAACACCGAGTTCGACATCGAATTGGACTCCGAATTGGACTCCGATTCACGTCCCGACTCGAATGCCGACCCGAATCACGATCCGACTCGAATGCGAATCGGGCCGGGAATCGCGCGAAATTCCATTCGGCCGGAAATCGATATTCGCGCGACCGGCCGGGGCCCCCGCGGCGGTCCCGCCCCGGGGCACGCCGACCCGAGGCTGGTTGATGACTGCCTGACCAACAGTCATAATGCACGTGTAGCCCTTCACGCATCCCCCGTCGTGAAGGGCTACACCTATGCCCGCGCAACATACATGTGCGCCATGCACCTTTTGTCCGTGGTGAATTCGCACGAAATCCATGGATTCCACAGGCAGGGGACTCCCCTCGTGGTCCCCTGCCCATGTTTTTTCGAGTTAACAGTGACGTAGCGTGTTTACGCAAGCCCGTTTCAGTACCGCCTACGCCTACCGCAATGAGAACGTCACGCCGGGGTTGGTTACAGTACGAGCCCGTCGACCGAATCGACGACCGTGAACGCCGATCGCACGGGAGCGGATACGTGGGGGACCGGATGGACAGCGCCGAGGAACGCACACCGGAGCTGCGGACGTTGCAGCAGAAGGTCGAGTACATGGTGGAGAAGACCTTCCCCGGCCAGAAGATCTCGGGGCGTTTCTTCGCGGATCTGGTCAAGGAACGCGGCGGCTCCCTCTCGCACAGCTACTTCTCCAACATCCTTGCCGGGAAGGTCACCCAGCCGTCCGAGGACATCCTCAAGGCGCTCGGTCTGGGCTTCGGCGTGGACTGGCGGTTCTTCAAGGAGGAGTCCGAGGTCGTCGACGACGTGGTCGCCGGGCTCCAGTTCCTCGCGATGCGGCGTACGGGGGAGATCAGCGGAGTGGCCGGGCGCGGCCTCGACGAGGACGGTCTGCCGCCGGAGCTGCTGCAGTTCGCGCTCTCGCTGCTGGCGGACGCCAAGGGCCGGCAGGGTCCGGCCGACGGCGGCGGCGTCCATGGCGAGCCGGAGCAGTAGACCGCCATGTCGCTGCGCGAACTACGGAAGGAGTGCGAGGCGGGGCTGGCCGACCTGCCCATCCCCGCGCCCTTCTCCATCGACGCACTGGTGGCGAACATGGAGGCGGCCCGCGGCCGCACCATCGTGCTGCACGAGATGCCCGACCGGCTGGCCCGCGTCAACGCCGCCTGCGGGCTGCGGCTGAAGACCGGCGGGACCAGCTTCGTGCTCTACCGCCGCCGGCCGACCGCGTACCAGACCCAGCACGTCATCCTGCACGAGCTGTGCCACGAGTGGTTCGACCACGGCACCTCCCTCGATCCGGAACAACTGCGGCGGCTGCTGCCGGTCTTCGACACCTCGCTGATCACCCGGGTACTCGGGACCGGCCCCCCGCCGTCCCCGCCGTCGTCACCCGCGCCGTCGCCGGTCGTGGCCACGATCGCCGACGCGCTCCGGTCCGGGGACGGCGCCGTGCAGGCCCGTGCCCAGTACGACACCCACGACGAGCGCATGGCCGAGTTCGGGGCCTCGCTCATTCCCCGCATGGCCATGGACGTGTCGAGCGACGACATGGTGGGACGACTGGCCAACTCCCTGTCCCGCCCGGTCGCCAACCGCCGCCGGGGCCTGTTCCGCCGCTCCTGACACCGCACCTCTCCCCGTATCCCCCACCCCGAGGAATCCGCCGTGACCCCGCTCGACCTCGCCGGCTATCTGGTAGCCGCCCTGATGACGGCCGTCGCCCTGTGGCGCATGCCGGCTGCCCTGTGGGGCGACGAAGAGGACAAGCGCCGCCGGGCCCTGTGGGGCTGCTACGCGGGCTTCGCCGCCGCCCTGTGGACCAAGACCCGGGCCGTGCGCATCGCGCTCAACGACAGCGCCGTCACCGACCTCGCCGTACTGATCAAGCACTACACGGCGACGATCGCGATCCTGGCGATCCTCAGCTACATCGTCGCGATCTACGGCCAGTACCCCGCCGGCGGAACCGTCCCCCGCCACGTACGGTTCGCCCGCACCATCCAGCAGGTGGCCGCCAAGGCGTCGATCGCCACGCTGGTCCTGCTGACGGTGCTGTTCTTCACCGTCGTCGACCGCTCCGTCCCCTCGGACCGCTTCGTCGCCGACCACGCGGGACAGTGGGGGGCCACGCTGTACATGAGCGTGTTCTACCTCTACCTCGGTGCCGCGTCCGCCGTCTGCGCCTACCAGTGGGCGCTGGCCACCGCCGGTGCCGGGATGCGCCATCTGCGGATCGGCCTCGGGATGATGACGTTCGCCATGTTCATCGGCGTCGGCTACACCGTCAGCCGGACCCTGTTCCTGTGGGTCAGCGCCGTCGACACCCCGAGCGAGTCCTTCGCGCTCCGCTTCGACGAGATCACCGAGGCCGCCCAGGTCGTGCTGTTCGCCTTCTTCGCCGTGGGCGCCTCCATCCCCGCCCTCAGCAAGGGGCGGCGCCGCGCGAAGCTCTGGCGGGCCCAGGCCGGACTGCACGGCCTGTGGCGCGAGTTGATGACCGCGTTCCCCGAGCAGCCCTTCGACCCGCCGGCTTCGCTGGCCCGCGAACTCACCCGCTTCGGCACCCCCGCCGACCTGCGGATCGACCGCTGGGCCGCCGACATCGCCGACGCGGTGGAGAAGCTGCGCCACTACGTGCCCGACACTCTGCTCCCGGCCGCGAAGAACGCCGCCGCGGACAGTTCCGCGGACGGCTCCACCGACGCGGAGAAGGCGGGCCCGCTCACCGAGGCGTACTGGATCAAGGCCGCGCTCACCGCGAAGAACAGCGGGACGCCCGCCTCCACCGCCGCGGCGGTCGAGGCCCAGCACGCCACCGACCAGGACGGCGAGGTGGACTGGCTGGTCCGGGTCGCCACCGCCTACCGGACCGTCCCGCAGGACCGGGCGGCACAGGTGCTGGCAGCGGCCCTGTCCGCCGGCACCGGCCCGTCCACCGCGACCGCAGCGCCCCGCACGGCCTCCACCGAGGAGACAGCATGACCACCACCGACACCACCCCCGCTTCGCCGGACAACGCCACCGCGCGCACCGTCACCGACGTCTTCCAGCCCCGCAACGTGCTGCTGATCGGCATGCTCGGCATCGGCCTGGCCGCCGCCGGCCACTGGACCGGCCTGCTCTGGGGATTCCTCGGCGCCCTGTGCGCGGGCCTCATACCCGCCGGGTACATCGAATGGGAACGCGGGCGCGGCACCTGGGGCGACCGCCATGTCGTCGACCGCACCAAGCGGGCGCCGATCTTCTTCGTGATCCTCGGCTCCATCGGCACCGGTTCGGTGGTGATGGTGCTGGGCCACGCGCCCACCGGCATTCTCGTGGCGATGCTCGCCCTGTGGGCGATGACCGTGGTCCTGCTGGCCGTCAACACGGTCTGGAAGATCTCGGTGGACGCCGCGGTCGCCTCGGCCGTCGTCGCCCTGCTCGCCGCGGTGCACTCGCCGTGGTGGCTGTTCGGCTACGCGCTGACGGTCGCGGTGTGCTGGTCGCGGGTCGCGCTCGGGTACCACTCGGTGGCCCAGACGGTCGCCGGGGCGTCGCTGGGCGCCGCGACGGCGGGCGCGTTCCTGCTGATCTGACCCGTACCGGCGCGTACCGGGTGGTGACGGGAAACATCCGTTGAAACGGCCACCCGGGCGGGTACAGGTGCCCCGTGCCGAACTTCGAGATCACCACCGCGAGCGCCGACGACCTCACCATGCTGGCCGAATGGGCCCACGAGGAGAGCTGGAACCCCGGGCTGACCGACCGTCACGCCTTCTTCGCCACCGACCCGCGCGGCTTCCTGATCGGCCGCCTGGACGGCGAACCGGTCTCCTGCGTCTCGGTGGTCCGATACGGCACCGGCTTCGGCTTCCTCGGCTTCTACCTCACCCGGCCCCAACTGCGCGGCCGGGGTTACGGAATCCGGCTCTGGCGGGCCGGCATGGCGCGGCTGGACGGGCGCAACGTCGGCCTGGACGGGGTGGTGGCCCAGCAGCCCAACTACCGCAAGTCCGGCTTCCGTTCCGTGTGGACGAACATGCGCTACGAGGGCCTGCCGCCGGCGGGTCTGCCCGCCCCGGCCGGCACCGAGCTGGTCGACGGGCGCTCCGTGTCCTTCGCCCGGCTCGCCGCCTACGACCGCCGCTTCTTCCCGGCCGACCGCGACAGCTTCCTCGCGCCGTGGATCGCCCACCCCGCCCGCACCTCGCTCGCCGCCGTCCGCGACGGCGAGCTGTGCGGCCTGGCCGTGCTGCGCCCCTGCCGTACGTCGTCCCGGATCGGACCCGTGTACGCGGAGTCGCCCGAGGTGGCCGGCGCCCTGGTCAGCGCGGTGGCGGCGACCGGTCCCGGCGTCCCGGTCGCGATCGACGTGCCGGACGTCAACCCGGCGGCCGTGCGCCTCGCCGAACAGCTGGGCCTCACCCCGTCGTTCGAGACCGCCCGCATGTACACAGGACCGTCGCCCGACATCGACCACACCGGCCTGTTCGGCATCACCAGCCTGGAACTGGGCTGAGGGCTGTCGTTCGGATCAGGTCGGATCCGGGGCGGTGCCGGGCGAGTCCTCCCACGCGGGCCGGGTGCGGGAGGCCAGCACCGCGATGTCGTCCTCGGCACCCGGCCCGAACCGTTCGAGGACGTCGTCCAGCAGCTGCTCCAGGCTGCCGCCGGCCGGCATCGCCAGTTCCCTGAGCCGGTCGACCGAGACATCGATGTCCTCGCCGCGGCGCTCGACCAGCCCGTCCGTGTACAGGAACAGCACCGTGCCCGGATCGAACTCCACCAGCGTCGTCCGGTACCCGCCGAACCCGGTGCCGAGCGGCGGCCCCACCGACATCTCGTCGCACACCCGGGCACCCTCCCGGGGATCGATCAGCACCGGCGGCAGATGCCCGGCGCTGGCCACCTCGCACGCGCCGCCGAACCGGTCGACGACGGCCAGCAGACAGGTGGCCGCCCGGTCCAGCCCGGACCGTTCGACCATCCGGTCCAGCTGTTCCAGGATGCGGTGCGGCGGCAGCTCGTCGTCGGCGAGCAGCCGCAGCAGGGAGCGGTAGTGGCTCATGGCGACCGCCGCCTCCACCCCGTGCCCCATCACATCGCCCATCGCCTTGAGATGCCGCCCGTCCCGCAGCGGAATGACGTCGAACCAGTCGCCGCCGACCATCACGCTCCGGTCGGCCGGCAGATAGCGGGTGGCGATCTCGATGTGCGGGTGCGGCGGGCGCGGCTCGGACAGCAGGGAGCGCTGGAGCTCCAGGGCGATGGTGTGCTCGTGGGCGTACCGGCGGGCGTGGTCGAGATCGACGGCGGCCCGGCCGGCGAGCTCCCGGGCGATCACCACGTCCTCGTCCGTGAAGACCGGTGAGTCGCCCGCCCGGATCAGCCCGAGGATGCCGAGCGGCCCGCTGCGCACGGTGACGGGCACGATGACCGCCGAGTGCATCCCGAGGGCCCGGTAGGCGGCGAGCCGCTCCGGACCGGGAGCGGAACGGACGAGCTGCTCGTCGGTGGTGAGGTTCTCCACCACCGGCTGGTTGACCGCCAGACAGCGCTGTACGGCGGCGCCCTCCTGGTAGTCGATGTACTCACCGGTCAGCCCGAAGCCCGCCAGCTCGTCGTGGAGCGCGGGCACCGCCCGCAGCGCCGCCCGCCGCAGCCGCAGCACCCCGGGCGGTGCGGGCCGGACCGGCGGGGCGACGTCGGGCGGGAACACCTCGACGGTGGCGAGGTCCGCCAGCCCCGGCACGACGAGATCGACCAGTTCGGCGCAGGTGGTGTCCATGTCGAGCGTGGTGCCGATCCGGGCGGCCGCGGTGTCGAGCAGGTTCAGACGGCGCCGGGCCTGCTCCAGCTCGCGCTGCCCCTTGTCCGAGGGCATGATCTCCAGCACTATCCCGGCCACGCCGACGACCCGCCCGCCGATCTCCAGCCGGTGGTACGCGCCGTGCCAGTACCGCCGGACCGTGGCGGCCGCGGCGGTGAATCCGCTGGAGGTGATCTCGCGGGACTTCCCGTCGGCGAGCACCGCCCGCAGCATGTCCTCGCGCGCGTCGACCCCGGGCAGCACCTCGGAGACGGTGCGTCCCAGGTGCTCGGCGGCCGGGATTCCGTTGAGCCGTTCGAGAGCCCGGTTGACGTAGAGGAAGCGCAGCCCGGTGTCGAGCACGCCCACCCCGGCCATGGTGCCGTCGACCAGCGCGGCCAGAGCGCGGGGGTCGAACGGCACGGGGCCGTCGGCGTACGTATCGGCCTGCACGTCAACCTCCTGGGCGGGCACGGACCACCCGCTGCCCGGCCCTCAATCGTCGGCCGCCCGCCCCCGCCGCGCATCCGCAGACCGGGCCGGCCACCGCCGTGCGGGCCGGGTCGCGTACGCCCCGGCCGCCGCGTCAGGTGAGCGGGTGCGAGGTCCGGCCGGAAACCTCGTCGATCTCGTCGTGCGCCTTCGTCAGCATCTTCATCGCCAGTTCGTTGAGCGCTCTGGCTCCCGCGATCTCCTCTCCCACCCTCGGCTGGTCCTTGTCGGAGGGGTGGCGGCTCGCATATCCATGGGCGCGCACCTCGGTCCCGTCCGGAAGCCGGACCAGGGCGGCCGCGCGGGTGCGATGAGTGTCCTCATCGAATTCCAGTTCGACATGCCACCCGACGGTTGTCATCACCATGACGATCACCTCCCTACCAGGGTGCGCCCGTTCCCCCACCCCTGCACCACGGCACCGCGCCCGGCCACGCCGACGACCCGCCCGTTGTCACGCCACGAGATTGGGGTCGTATCCGAGCCGCACCAGAGCATTGCGGAATGCCGTGTTGAGGTTGGCGCGGTGGATGGCGTCGATGAACGCGCTGTGCCCGAAAGCGGTGTTCGCGTCATGACCCCTGATGGCGAGGACGAGCTTCTTCCCGTCCTCGGCGTTGCCGAGCAGCGTGAGCAGGGTCCGGAAGCCGGTCGACGCGTTCTTGGCATCCTGGTCGATCGTCCCGGCCGCCTTGTTCTCGTTCGACAGCTCCCCGCCGGGCCGCTTCCGCTTCTTCGTCTCGATACTCATCACCTGCCGGTACAGCTCGGCCAGGCTCAGCCGTTGCGGAAGGACGTTCACGACGATGCTCGACGCGGGAAGCTGCGCCGGCGCCGCTCCGGCGGGAGTGGTGGTGGCGGTGGGCTGGTCGGCGAGATCCTGCGGCTCGGGCTGGTACATGTACGACGAGAGCGACGGGACACCGCCGACCGACAGAAGCCCGGTGTTCGTCACGGCGGCGGTCTCGATGAAGCCGCCCAGGGTCCCCGAATTCTGCCGACGCAGGCCGGGGACACCGGAGTCGGTGGCCGTCGCGTGGGCGTTCGGGTCCACCACGCCGTTCATGGCGTCGGCCTGCGTACCGTGCAGGTTCCTGAAGTGCGCGCCCTTGGTGAGGGTCAGCGTGGGCAGGTCCGCGCCGGTGGGCTCCACCACCATTCCCACCCATCGCGTCGGCACCCACCGCTGGAACGAGACGGTCTCCGCGTACAGGAGGTCGGCCAGGGTCCGGGTGGGGTCGGCCGGCACCGGCGTCCTCGCCAGCGCGTCGTGGACCGGGCCGGGGATGACGCCCGCCGCCACCAGTTGCCGTCCCGTCCGCCGGTACGTGTCCGAGGAGTAGCTCACCTCGACCCGGTAGCGGAACGGCTGCCCGGTACGCACCAGCTCCTCGGCAATTCTCTCCCAGTCCCGCATCAGCCCCTGGTTGAAGTTCTTGTTCTCCTGGGGCGCGATGTTGCCGTGCACGTCCGCGTCCCGCGCCTCCATCAGGGTGTGCTCGACCAGATGCCCGCCGTCGTAGGTGTTACCCAGGTTCTGCCGCCCGAAGATGGCCCGCTCCATGACGCCGAAGTGGCCGTACGGCCCGATCACACCGTTGTCCCGGTTGCTGCCGTCCGCCTTGTGGTGGGACGCCGGGTCGATCTCGGCCGTGACCTCTCCGGCCCGGTGGAAGCCGCTCCTGTAGTCCGCGGCCCTGACCAGACCCAGCGCGGCGAAGAAGTACTGCTCCGGCAGCCGGACTTCCTGGAAGTACTTCTCGAACGCGGTGTGCAGGCTGTCCACGGGCAGCGGAGCGTCCGTCTCTCTGGGCGTGATGCTGCTGAAGCGCGACTTGCGCTGGATCACCGGCGCCCCGCCGTCGCCGCTCGCCGGAACGGCCCGCTGTACGGGCGCACCGCCCTGCCGGGCGGGCAGCGTCCGGCGGGTGCGCACGGCGCCGCCCCAGGTGCGCGGGCAGCGCAGCGGCGCCCCGTCACACCTCCAGCCGGTCCAGGTCGAGAGTGCCGTCCACCGCCGGGGCGTCCGGCGGCAGCGCGAGCGCGGCCCCGACCGGCCCGGGGAGCGGGCCCAGCCCCAGCAGCCCGGCGACGATCCGGGCCGTCAGCGCGTGCCACTGCCCGGCGCGCCGGAGCATCGCGTGGTCACTGCGCCGGATCGCGACCAGACAGGTGCGGGCACCGGCCGGCCGGGCGCGGGCGGTGAGGCGCTGGGAGGCGCGGGGGCTGGTGATCCGGTCGCGGGTGCTGTGCAGCAGGACGACATCGCGGCCCGCCAGCTGGTCGACCGGGTCGTCGGCCGGGCACCACGGTGCGAGGCCGACCAGCCCGCGCACCAGCGGATGACCGGCCGCGCGGAGGGCGGCGCGGGCCCCCATCGAGTGGCCGACCAGGACCACCGGGACGTCCCCGGCCTCGCGGCGCAGCGCCTCCAGGGCGCGTACGGCGTCGTGCAGCGGGTCCTCGCGGGGGCCGTTCCAGCCGCGGTGGCCGTAGCGGGCGGTACGTACGAGAACGCCTCCGTCCGCGCCCCCCGTGGCCCCCGCGATGGACCGGGCGAACGGAAGCATCCGTACGGCGGGCAGATTCAGCGGACCGGGCGGCGGCGCGGCCAGGCCCGTCTCCGCCCCGCCGTGCAGCAGAAGCACCGCCGCGGAAGGGCCCACGGCGAAAGGGCCCGCGGTGGACGGCGGTCGTGCCATGCGTACCTCCTGGTGCGGGGAGCCGGACCCGTACCGAGCATGCTGTACGGAACACGCACGGAAAACCCGGCAGCACCGGACCACGGAGGAAACGACATGGCATCGTCACCGCAACTCGGCCTGATCGCACCGGACTTCACCCTCCCGGGCGGTGTGCTCATCGGCGAGGAGTTCGAGCGCCGCGACCACACCCTCTCCGAGGCGCGCGGACGTTCCGTGGTCCTCGCGTTCTACCCGGGCGACAACACGTCGGTCTGCACCAAGCAGCTCTGCTCCTACTCCTCGGGCCTGGAGGCCTTCGAGGAGCTCGACGCGGAGGTCTGGGGAATCAGTCCACAGGGTGTGGACAGTCACGAGTCGTTCGCCCGCACCCACGGCCTGCGGATGCCGCTGCTCGCGGACACCGACCGGGCGACCGCCCGCGCGTACGGGGTCGCGGCACCCGGGATCGGGGTGCGCCGCGCGGTGTTCCTCATCGGGCCCGACGGAGTGCTGCGCTGGAAGCACGTCGCGCTGCTGGGCGCCACGTTCCAGTCGGCGGCGACACTGACCGAGCAGCTCTCCGGCATCAAGAACGCGTAAAAGATTGCCGGAACCCGGCAGTGCCTGTCGGCCGGTACGTATGGGATCATCCAGCCAGTTCGACGGAAATGCTCGGGGGATTTCGAAAATCGGGGAGGGTGACCGGATGACTTTGTTTCTCGGTCTCGGCATTGCGGGAATCGTTCTGCTCGTACTGTCCCTGATCTTCGACGGAGTCCTCGAAGGGCTCTTCGGGGGCGTACTGGACGGCCTGTTCGACGGCCTCCTGTCCCTCCCGGTCATCGCCGGGTTCCTCTCGATGCTCGGCTTCGGCGGAGCGATCGTGCTCGGCACCACCGGCGCCGGCACGGTCGTCGCGACCGCCGCCGGAGTGCTGGCCGGGCTCGTCGCGGCCTGGCTGACCTGGAAGCTCAGCCGGGCCCTGATGCGGGACCAGACCAGCGTCACACCGCGCAGCGACGATCTCGTGGGCACCTCCGGGTCGGTCGTCACGGCCATCCCGGCCGACGGCTACGGAGAGGTCCTGCTGCAACTCGCGGGCCAGCACGTGAAGCTGGCGGCGAAGAGCGCGGCGCCGGTCGCACGCGGCACCGAGATCTGGGTGGAGGCCGCGCTGTCGTCCACCTCGGTCGCGGTCCGACCCGTAGAACGCTGAGTCCGACCCGTCGAGCGCCGAGTCCGGCCGTCGAGCGCCGATCACCGCCCTGACCGATCCACCGTGCCGCACCGCTCCGCACCGCACCCGCACCTCGCGGCGCACCGCGGCACCGCGGCACACTGCCCGAAACCTAGCTGCCGTCCCCGCAGGGAGGCAGGGGGGACACCCTTATGAGCCCAGTCGTGACCGCAGTCGCCGGAGTCGTCGTACTCGTGGTGCTGCTCGCCCTCGTCGTCATCACCCGCTACAAGGTCGCCGGGCCCAGCGAGGCGTTCATCATCACCGGCCGCCGCGGCAAGAAGTCCACCGACCCGGTGACCGGCCGCACCAGCATCGACAACAGCGGCCAGAAGGTCGTGGTCGGCGGCGGCGTCTTCGTCGTCCCGTTCGTCCAGCAGAAGTTCACCCTGGACCTCTCCAGCCGGCACATCCCGATCGCGGTGCGCGGCGCCGTCACCCTGCGCGGTGTGAAGTCCAACCTGGAAGGCGTCGCGATCGTCAAGGTCGGCGGCAGCGAGGAAGCGATCCGGGCCGCGGCCCAGCGGTTCCTCCAGCAGCAGGACGGCATCGTCGGCTTCACCCAGGAAGTGCTCTCCGGCGCGCTGCGCGCCATCGTCGGCCGGATGTCGGTCGAGGACATCATCCGTGACCGGGCCGCGTTCGCCGGCCAGGTCGCGGAGGAGGCCGAAGCCAGCCTCTCCGGCCAGGGCCTGATCCTGGACGCCTTCCAGATCCAGGACATCACCACCGAGGGCTCCTACCTGGAGGACCTCGGCCGGCCGGAGGCCGCCCGCGCCAAGCAGGAGGCGGACATCGCCGAGGCGATCGCCAAGCGGGCCTCCGAGCAGGCCCGGCTGAAGGCCGCCGAGGAGATCGCCATCGCCGAGCGGACCTTCTACCTCAAGCAGGCGGAGATCAAGGCCGAGACCGAGGCCGCAGCGGCCAAGGCCAACGCGGCGGGCCCGCTCGCCGAGGCAGCACGCCAGCAGGAAGTCCTGGAGGAGCAGGAGAAGGTCGCCCAGCGCCAGGCCGCACTGACCGACCGCGAGCTCGACACCAAGGTCCGCAAGCCCGCCGACGCCGCCCGCTACCAGGCCGAGCAGGAGGCCGAGGCCCGCCGGATCGCCCAGGTCAAGGAGGCCGAGGCGGACGCCGAGCGCTCCCGCCTGACCGGTCAGGGCGAGAAGCTGCACCGCTCGGCACTGGCCGACGCCGTACGCATCGAGGGCGAGGCGGAGGCCGCGGCCATCGCGGCGAAGGGCGCCGCCGAGGCCGAGGCCATGCAGAAGAAGGCGGACGCCTTCGACCGGTACGGCGACGCGGCCGTGCTCCAGATGCTGGTCGAGGTGCTGCCGCAGGTCGTCGCCAAGGCGTCCGAGCCGCTGAGCGCCATCGACAAGATGACCGTGATCTCGACGGACGGCGCGAGCCAGCTGTCGCGTACGGTCACCGACAACGTCGCACAGGGCATGGAACTCCTCAGCTCCACCACGGGAGTCGACATCGCCGCCCTGCTGAAGAACCTCAAGGGCTCGGGCCCCAGGGCCAAGACCCCGGACCGGCCGGAGACCGCCGCCGCGCCGAACGGCAAGATCGAGATCACCGACTGATCCGGCGGACCTGCTCCCGTACGTGCCCGGGTGGTGTGCAACCGCCCGGGCACACCCATGTCCGGCCCCGCTCCGCCTCAGTCCGCGAGATCCACCCGCACGGTCAGCAGATTCGTACCCACCGCCCGCACGACGGCGCTGTTGTAGCGCGGCAGCGTCCTGAGCCGGGCACGGGCGTCGTCCTCGGGCAACGGGTGCGCGATCCCGTCGTACCAGCGGCCCGCGACGCGGACCCGGACCCGCGGATCGGCCAGGATGTTGCGGACGTACTGCGACTTGTCCCCGAACTCCGAGACCAGCCAGAACTCCTGGCCCACGCGCCGCCCGCCGACCGGGGTGCGGCGCGGCCGGCCGGAGGTCCGGCCCGTCGTCTCCAGCAGGATCTGTCCCGGGCTGCGTCTGGCGAGCGGATTGACGACGTGCCGCTGGAGCGACGTGACCGCCTTGAACCTCAGATCCCGAAAGCCCGCCATAGCGTGCCCCTTTCACCGGTAGCCGCTGACGACTGTGCCCGCGATCCTAGGACCCTGTCGCCGCATCACGGACGCCGTCGGAAGCGGGCGCGGCGGCGAGATCCGCAGCTGAACCCGCTTCCACCCCTCGCTCCCGCCCCTGCTCGCCCTCAATGATCCCCGCGATCCGCTCCCGCCACGGCAGCGGATCGGGTCCGTTCTCCACCTCGACCCGCCGGGCCGCCCAGTAGGCCCGGTTCTCCTCCCGGGCACACGGCCCGCACAGGGCCTCGTCCCCGACAGGACGGAAGACGTGCTCCTCGCCCTCCCCCTCACAGGCCACGAACTCCCGTACGGGCGACGGCGCGACGGATGGCGCGGGGGCAGCTATCGGCGCCGGAAGCTTCTGCACGAGCCGGTGACGCAGAAACCCGACGGCGGACCGTACGCCGTCCTTGGGCAGCTCACTGGTCAGCACCCGCCGCAGATCCGCAGCACTCACCCCGCGCCGAATCCACTCGGCAGCGGCCCCGGCCAGCCCCCGCGCCTCCCGCACCCCGAGATGCAACTGCGGATTCGCATGCCGCAACGAGAGCAACACCCGTTCCCCCTCCCCGACTTCGGAAGCTTCGGCCTGCTCGGCCTGCTCGGCCTCCTCTGCCTCCTCTGCCGCTTCGGAGGGTGGGCGGGAGTAGTTCTCCCCAAGTTCTTCATCTACCGGTTCACAGCCACCGGCCATCCGGCCTCCCGGCCCACCGACCGCCGGATCCTGCGTACCCGGACGGTCGGCGACTGCCCCCACCCGAGACTCCCGCACCGCCCTGGCTTCGTCGGCCGTGAGGGAAACATTGGCGAAGAGCTGGTCGGTCACCCAGAACCCGCGCTCCCCCTGCCGCTTCCACTCATGCACGAACCCGTTCGCGATCAGCTGCCCCTTGGCCTTCTGGTAGGCCCGGCCGGTGATCCCGAACTTCTTCGCGTGCTCACTGAGCGCCTTGTCGGCGTGGCGTTCGGGAAGCCCCTGCACGTACAGGAGAAGCATCTTCGCGTCACTGTTCAAACGCGGATGGCGCACGACATCGTGCGAAGCCTTCGTGTAGCGCCGAGAGGGCGCGATAGCATGCCAGAGCATCCCGGTGGACCCTTTTTCCACTCGCGGTGAAGGCCCTCGGTGCGGTGCTCGTAACACCCCCGGGGGCCGCTCCATGCACAGGGGCGCACGGAGCGTGATGACGCGATCACGGTACCGCATGAAATCGACCCCCTGCGCCACAAACGGAAATCCCCGCCCCAACCCGTCCGGGCGACCCAAAACAACCCGCTCCAGGGCGACTTGCCCCTTCCCGGCAAGCCGCCCGCGAGCCACTGACCGTGCCACTCCGAGCAAAGCAACGGGTCAGCCGACGGCGCCGAGGATCGGGGCCCAGGCGGGACCGGTGAGCGCGGCCACCGCTTGCTTCTGGGAGAGCGGAGGGGCGTCACGGGTCGGCTTCGGAGTGTTTCCGTCACTGAAATCGCCGGCGGTGTTCCACTGCACCATCTGAAGCTGGGCGCCGGTCGACTTCAGGGTCACCGTCGTCGTCCAGCGGTGCGCGATCTCGGATTCGGGGACGGAGTCGGCACCCATCGGCTGCCTTTCCGCGATCTTCTCCGACACCACCAGGGCGCCGCCGGGAAGCGCGGCGCTGCTCGGCAGCTCGCTCAGCTCGCAGGTGTCACCGGCGTCAGCGCGCCCGGCCATGTTGTCGCAGTTCAGCCCGTCGCCGTCCCTGAGCGGCAATTTGAGCCGCAGGGCCGAGACACCGATGCCGGCGGCGCCGCGACCGTCGTTGACGTCCACTTCGCCGTTGGCGACCCATCCGCCGTTCGGATTCGAGGGGTCGTTGCTCTGCCCGTGTTCCTGGCCGAACCGGCTCCCGGGAAACGTCTTCTTCACGGCGTCGATCATCTGGGTGCCGGTGATCGCGGAACGGGGCATCGCCAGCGCCACCGTTTCCATGTCGGATCCTGCGGAGCGAGCCCCGGCGAGCACGCCGGGAAGCACCAGGCCGGCTGCCGCGATCGCGGCGCAGGCACCGACCCCGGCGACGGCACCGGCGCCGCGCCGACGACGGCTGCGGCTCCGACCGCGCTCGACGGCCCGGTCCGTGAGCGTGGTGAGATCGGGTTCGAGGGAGTCGGTCGTGCGGTCCAGGGCGTGTGCGAGGTCTGCTTCGAACGGCATGCTGGCGTCACCTTCTCTGTCTCTGACGGGGGTTCTGCGACGGGTTCGACCGGTGTGCACCGTTGTTCAGTGCGGGACCAGGTCGGACAGGCTGTCGCCGAGCAACGCACGCACCTTGTTGAGTGCCCGGGTGCCCCGGGAGCGGACCGCGCTGCTGCTCAGCTTGAGCATCCCGGCGGTCTCCTCGATGCTGCGGTCCTCCCAGTAGCGCAGCAGCAGCACCGCCCGGTCCCGGGGCGGGAGTTGACCGAGCGCGTCCAGCAGGGTGAGCCGCAGCGCGGCGTCCGGGCCGGCCGCCGCACTGTCGGGCATGTTCCCGGTGGGGCGCTCTCCGGTGCTGCGCCGACGCCGCAGCGTGAGGGAAGTACGGACCAGGACCGTCTGGGCGTAGGCCGCCGGGCTGTCCGCCCTGGCCACCCGCTTCCAGTGCACGTACACCCGGCTGAGGGTCTCCTGGACCAGGTCCTCGGCAAGATGCGTGTCACCGGCCGCGAGGACGTACGCCGACCGGTACAGCGCCTTCGCCCTCTCGGCCACGAACTCCAGGTACTGATCCTCCTGCGCTGATTTCACTCGGCCCCCGCCTGCTCTCTTCTTCCGCGATCCCCGTGCATACCCCTTTGACTACGTGGGACGGCAGGATGTCGCGCGGCAGGAGCACCTTCTTCTCCACCGCATCGTCGTGCCGCGCCACAACCGGAAGTTGCCTGTTCTGACCTGGTCGATGCCGGAATCCGTCTCCTGTCGCGACGCTGCCTCACTCTGCTGCCCCGCTCGTAGCCGGGCCTCATGCAGTGCGAGAAGGCGACGGAGATCACTGGTGGTCATGACCTGCGCGAGACGGCCGGCGGTGGTCGCGCGCCTGGACTGGTCCCGTTGCGTGGTCGACCCCTCCCACGTCAGGGCGCTGTGGAGGGGGCACTGCGCGGGCCCCTCACCGGTCGACCGGGGCCGGGCCGGCTCGAAACACCACGTCATTTCGCCGACCGCGGCTACGACCACGACGTCTACCGAACCTCGACCAGCTCGCCGCCGCCGTGAAGCGCAGCCTCAAGAAGACCCAGTACCGACCGCACCTCATCGACGGCTGCCTCATAGGCACCGGCCTGACCTTGACCAGCTGACACGATCAGGCCGACATCACACATTCAAGTTCAGTAACCAGGTCACACAGCTCCGCCCAAATCTCTACTCGGCCAGATGGATTCGGCCCCAGACGCACAATTCCACCCCCTCCCGCCCAGAGCGGAAGGGGGTGAGGGGATGGCCCAAGAATGCCGTTGACGTGAAATTTGCCGAGAGGAGGGCCATCAATATTCGACAGTAGCGTAATCCTTGTCGACCATTCGCCTCTCTGGTAATTTCCAGCGCGTCACAAAGGTCAAAATCGTTCTCTAGTCGAGATCCGGGCAGCACTGAGAAACGGGAGCCCACGCACGAACAGGGTTTAGGGCTCGGGCAAGCAGTGGGCATTCGTCAAGCATGTTGGGTCCCGCAATGCCGCCGCATTGTTCGCGCTAACACGGGCAAGCCGGGTCCAGCCCTCCGGCAACAGGGAAGCCGTGGTACTGCGGCATGGTTGGTCGCTCAGGCATGTCAACTCCTCAACCAACAAATAGAGAGAGGTTCATCGGGTTGGACGACACTCTACCCTGAACGATGAAATAAAGATCTTAACTTCGCCCAAAAAGGGCAGACGGTGCCACCGTGCGATACGTGCGAACCCATGTGTAATGCTCTTTGGGGCCGCCTGGGGCCGAATCTGAATTCAGACCCGGCCCCGATCGAGTCAGGGGCAAATCACGGGGTTGCAATTAACCTTATGGGGCCAATAGGCGCACGCACCCCAAGTTCTGAACTTGAGCTTATTCTTCTCGTTCTTCACTATTCGATGGGCGACTTTTGCGTTGTCCTTTGCGTTGAATTTATCCTCCCCCTTCTTGCTCCATTTCCTCCAGTCGCCAATGCTGATTTGGAATATTCCGTAGTAGGAGGTGTATCGCGTCTTTTTGAACGCCTTCGGGTTGAGATTGGACTCGCAAATGGCTACGTTGATCGCCTGGGTTTCAAAGCTTTTCTCGAATACGTCTCGAATTGCCTTCTTTACGCTGGCCTTGCTCTGCGCTTGCACGGACTGGATCGCCTGGGTGCTTGCGCACGCCTTGGCCTCGGGGGGCGGGGCGGCGCTGGCCGTGGAGACGGAAAGAGATAGAGCCGTGGCGGTGAGAGCCGCCCCTGATACCCAAAGGGATTTTCTCATAATGCTCCTCGATTTCGGTGGTGGTAGATGCTATCAAGGCTCGCATTCATCGGGCTGCGGGGTGCGTATTTTTTGGCTTGTTGTTGATGTGCCAATGTGGATTTTCGGGTTAAGGGGTTGATTTCGCGTGCGAGTGGCGCGCCTGCGTGTCGTATTTGCCCTATTTTGCATCTGTGGAATCACTGACTCCTTTCAAATTTGAATTCGAGTTCAAGGAATCGGTTCATTCACAGTTTGGCTGGTTTCAGGCGACCGCCCCGCGTCTTGGAGTGAGTGCAAGCAGGCGTTTGCCGTTTACAGTTGTGAGTCGTTCGGATCTCCGGTGCATCGCAGTTGCTGCGAGTGCGCGCTCCTGAAGAGGGGGCTACTGGGGCGGAGAAACTGGGGCGCTGCTGAACTTGATTGGGTGATGTCGGGCCGTTCGCCTGACATCGGCTGGGTCGGGTCGGTAGCTGCGGGGTGTGAGATACGCGCAGGGCGGCGGTTTGACCGATGCCAAGAGGGCGGCGGATCCGGCTGGAAGCGGTCGGTCGCTTCGAGAGCGGCGCGAAGAACCGGGAGATCGCGGCCGCGCTGCGGGTGAGCGAGCGGTCGGTGGAGCGCTGGCGCCGTCAGTGGCGCGAGCGAGGTGAAGAGGGTGTCCGGTCGAAGGGATCGCCAGGGCGTCCGAGGCTTTCGGCAGACCAAATTGCCAGACTGGAGCGGGAGTTGGAGCGCGGTCCGCTCGCCCATGGCTGGGCTGACCAGCGGTGGACACTGGCCCGGGTGAAGACTCTGATCGGACGCTTGTTCCACGTCGGCTACACGGTGGAGGGGACATGGCGGCTGGTGAAGCGCCATGGCTGGTCGTGGCAGCAGCCGGCCCGCGGGCGATCGAACGTGACGACGGAGCTGTGGAGTTGTGGAAGAAGGAGGTGTGGCCGCAGGTAAAAGTACGACGGCGGCCCGCGGGGCCTGGATCGTCTATGAGGACGAGGCCAGCCAGTCGCTGAGGCCGCCACGCGCGAGGTCCTGGGGCCGCATCGGCCAGACGCCGGTCGCCCGCGTCCGGGGCAGGGGTTCAGGACGGGTTTCGATGGCGGGAATGGTCTGTTTCCGACGCGGAGACCGGTCGAGGCTGATCTACAGCTTTCGCGTCCACTGGGGCCGCAAGGGCGAACCCAAGGGATTCACCTGGCAGGACTACCGCGACCTCATCGTGCGGGCGCACAACCAGCTCAAAGGCCCCATCGTCCTGGTCTGGGACAACCTGCGCACCCATCTCATGCCGCAGATGAAGGACTTCATCGCTGCGAACGAGGACTGGCTGACCGTCTTCCACATCCCGTCCTACGCACCCGACCTCAACCCACAGGAAGGCATCTGGTCCCTGGTGAAACGGGCGATCGGCAACCTCGCCGCCGCAAACCTCGACCAGCTCACCGCCGCCGTGAAGCGCAGCCTCAAGAAGACCCAGTACCGACCGCACCTCATCGACGGCTGCCTCATAGGCACCGGCCTGACCTTGACCAGCTGACACGATCAGGCCGACATCACACATTCAAGTTCAGTAGCGCCGCTTACGCATCCGCTGGGAACGAAAAGCCGACGTCCACAAAGCGTTCCTCAAACTCGCCTGCTGCCTCATCACTCACCGACAGATTCGCTTCCTGTGTTAGCTGTTGTCAGTAGGCTGCAGGTATGACTGAGCTGGCGGCCGGCAGGCCCGGGCCGCGCAAGCCGCGAGAGTTGCACGATGTCCACGAGTTCCTGGACCAGGTGCGGCTCCGCCCGGGAATGTGGGTTCGCCGCGGCTCTCTTCAGCATCTGGACTCCATGCTTGTCGGCTACGCAGTGGCCTGCGAGATCCACGACAGCGATGAGAGTTTCGACTTCTGGAACAGCGGCCCCTTCTCACAGTGGTTGTGAAAGCGGATGAACATGGCGTACCCCAGCAACCTGGGCTGGGCTGTCGAAATCGAACGGGCAGCTGAGTCGGCGGGTACGCCACCGATGGAGATGTTCTTCTCCCTCTTGGACGAGTTCCGCGCCGAGCGAGGTAGACCGCAGAGCACGCAGGAGAGGTAGCACTCCCCTCCCGGCAGGCGGCGCCCCTCACTCCCTGCCGAACGCACAACTCGCTCCTCGGTTGCTCATACCAGGAGTCATCCGCCTCATTCTGTTAGCCGCTGCAAGACTTCTTGCCATGTGCGTCGAGCAAAGCAGAGATCAGATCCGGGACTGAACTATGTGGATTTGGCGGTGCGTGCTTCATCTTGACCTTCTCGCACCTGGAGGCATTATCCATGGCTTTCCGGTATGCCTCGTAGGGAAATCCACTCGGCATATCTTTTCCGGAGAAGCCATTTTTTTCGCAACAGTTTAGAAAGTGTGCTCGCGTTCACCCATGACGTGCGGTTCTCGAAATGCCATAGTAGCCAAATTTCAAAGCACGGCGAGCTGACAGCCGTTTCGATGCCCGCGCGGCCCGCTTCGATACATGCCCTCTCAAGACTGGCGTGTTCGTCCACATCAACCACACACCAGACTGCGTCGAAGGGGTCTCCGCTCTTCCCTTCGAGATCTCGAAGTCTTATCGCTTCGTTTACCACACTCAAAGGATCACGACCGACTCCGACCGGTTTGATACTGACCACCCGGACGGCTTTTGCTTTTATTAATGCGGAAAACTTTTCGAAATACTGCGGCTCCGTGTTGACGCCTTCAGCTGCGACGAGAATCTTCGCGTGCTCGATTCTCCTGTTCTTCGACTTTGAAATTCGTTGGGGTCCCCGTAATTGGCGACGGCTCATGCTTGCTTCTCCATCTGCAGCGAGGCAAGCAGCTCTTCCCAGGCGAGTGTGGGGACCGCTCCGTATCTTCCGCCGAGATACCGGCGCTCCACGTTATGGTCCTTCTTGACGGGAAAATCCGTCAGGGGATACAGCTCCGTGACTCCAGCTGGCGATTTTTCGGCAAACCACATCTCCTCCCTGTCCAGGCCATCGCCCGAGAGGTGCCCCATCAGTGAAGTGTCGTGCGAAGTGAATACAAGCTGAGCCCCGAGCGGGTTGATCTCGGGGGACTTGAACATGGCGATGAGTGCTGATGCAAGCCTTGGGTGCAAGCTGGAGTCGAGCTCGTCCACGAGTAGCACCCCGCCGTACCTGATCTCGCGCAGTGCAGGCAGCGCAAGAGAAAGCCATGCGACCGTACCGCTACTCTCGTCGCTCAGGTCCAGGTTATGAGAGTCGTCACCGCCGGATGATCCTCGATGCCAAAAACTGATCACCTTCCTTTGCTCTTCCAGGAAGTCGGCGAAGAACTTTTCTTCATCATCCCCATCCTCCAGGACGACCTTCATTGCCCTGCGCATGTTCGACTGAGTCTTCTCGTCGATCTCAATTTCTTCCAGAGAGAGGCGTTGAATCCCCAGGTCGGCGAAACGCAGCAACGTCTGAGCCTGCCCCAGAGCCTCCTCTTCTTCAATCCACTTCTTCACCGACCTGATTCTGCTCTGTTTGTAGTATTCGGAGAATGCGGCATAATGCAAATGCCTGGTCAGGTAGTGGTAAATCCCTTTCAATTGCACATGATTGGCCATGCTCGCCGTGGAGAGGTACAGGTTACGGGCTCCCATCAGGCGGGAAATCCGAACGTTCTCACCCTTTAGATTCCTACTGAAAGTCAAGTCTTCCGGGTTCGGCCCACTCCTCTCAAAAAGGGTACGGCGTCGCCCCTCTGGAAACGAATAGAGCCACTCGGAAGCGATCCCCTTGGAGCTGCTTTCGAATCCGTATGCGTGACGCGTCCCCTCGACCGTGAAGTCGAATTCGTAAGCAGAGGTTTCCTTTTTTGAGTCCTCGTCAAGCAGGAAAGGGGCGTGGGGAAAAAAGTCCCGATCGCTCCATGCGGCGGAACGGTTAATGGCTTTCGCGGCGAAATCCATTGCGTCCAGCAGTGTGGTTTTGCCTGACGCATTCGGTCCGAAGAGGCCGATGACACGGTTCGTCACCGAGCCCCAGTCACCGCCCTTGGGGCGCATCCCTTCGAAGCGTGACTTGGTGAGCACGAGTTCAGTGGTGTCACGAATGGACTTGTGGTTGGTGACGCGGAACCTCAGAAGCATGGCTACCTCGCTGGCCGGATGCAGTTTCACCCTGTTGCAGGACGTTATCCGTCCAGATCGCTCCTCAAACCGTACGCCTCGCATACCTGCACCGCTAGCTTGATCGTTGGCCCGTGCAGCGAGGCGCTCTCGAACTCGGTGACGGATGCCCGGCGCGACTCCGCGCCGGGGCTCGAAATCGGGATCACCGGCACGATGCCGTGGGCCTCCGCAGGCGCATGAGCGCCGATCGTATTTCTACTCCAGCAGCTTTCCCCGGGTGCAGTAACTTGCCAACGCCCCCTGGGAACAGCCAGCTGCCGCAGAGCAGAACAACCGGAGGACCGTGCATGCCCCGAGAAGCTCCGTACCTCGCAGTAGCCGACGTCCTGCGCACGCGGATTCTCGCGGGAGAGTGGCAGATCGGCGAGCGCCTGCCGTCCCGGGCACGGCTCTCCGAGGAGTACGGGGTTGGGCGCAACGTCATGCAGAGGGCCATGGACCGTTTGATCACCGACGGTCTCCTCGAAGGACGCGCCGGCTCGGGCACCTACGTCCGTACCCCGCGCGAGCGCCTGCGGCTGGTCCGCTCGCGGCACCGGGATCGCGGGTTCGGTTCCTCCCCCGGCCCCGGGGCAAGGCAACCGGGCAGCGCCGACGCCTGGGATTCACACAGCAAGGTGCGCGTCCCTGCCCCTGAAGAAGTCGCCGTGCGGCTCGGCATCAGGCCTGGAGGCCTTTGCGTCAACACGCATTACGAGTTCCTCGCCGACGGGCAACCGGTCCAGCTCTCCGATTCCTGGGAGCCGATGGCCATCACGGACGGAACGCCGATCGTGCTGCCCGAGATGGGACCCCTGGCGGGAAAAGGGGTGGTCGAGCGCATGCGGTCCATCGGCGTGGTCATCTCGACCGTTGTGGAGGTTCCGCGCCCCGCTCGTGCCACCCAGGCACAGGCGAACCTGCTGGGGATCAGCGTGGGGGACCTCGTGCTCCAGATCGAGCGCACCATCTACGCCACCGACGGACGCCCGGTGGAGACCGCCGACATGGTCATCCCGGATATGCGTCGGGAAGTGGTCTACGAGTTCGGAGTCGACCACCCGTAGCCCTTGAAATCGGTAGCGCGCCTTTCACTTCCGAGAGCAGAGGACAGAAATGTCAAAAACCTCCCGGCTCGGACTCCTGAGAGATCGGGATTTCGGGCGTTTGTTTGCTGCCACCGCGCTCGGGCAACTGGGCGACCGCATCATCTTTCTGGCGTTGCCTCTGGTTGCCGTCGTGGCATTGAATGCTGACGAATTCCAGGTCGGGTTATTGGCCGCGATGACCACCGCAGGCTCGCTCCTGGTCGGTCTGCCGGCGGGCGCGTGGGTGGACCGCATGCGAAAGCGATCGGTAATGATCAGCACTGATCTGGTTCGCGCGCTGGCCCTCGTGACGATACCTGTCGCGTGGTGGGCCGGACTGCTCACCATCTGGTGGCTCTGCACAGTCGCCCTGCTTCATGGAGTGCTGACCGTCTTCTTCGATGTCGCGTACGTCAGCTATCTCCCGCACCTGGTGGGCCGCAGCAACCTCGTGGAAGGCAACTCAAAGCTTTCGGCAATACGTTCGGTGACCAGTATCAGCGGGCCGACGGTGGCGGGACCGCTGATCGGCCTGGTCGGAGCTCCTGCGACGCTCTTGGTGAGTTCGGCCGGGATGGCTCTGTCGGGGCTGCTCGCAATCACTATCCGCAGACGCGAACCAAAGCCGGAGCGGAGTGTTAATCCTCAGCTGTGGCAGGAGATCAAGGATGGACTCGGGTTCGTCCTCAAGCACCCCGCCCTGCGCTCAATCATGCTGGGGGATGCGATATTCAACCTTTTCCTGGTCATGTATCAAACCATGCTGCTGATCTTCCTGGAGCGGGAGATGGGTCTCCAGCCCTTCGCCATCGGCCTCATTCTGTCCGGGATGGGGTGTGGTGCCCTGCTCGGAGCACTGGCGGCAACCACGATCTCGAAGTGGATCGGACAGGGGCCGGTCATCTGGCTCGCGACGCTGTTCACCTGCCCGTTGACCGCCCTCATGCCATTGGCGCGACCGGGCTGGAGCCTGTATGCGGCCGCGGTCGGACTTGCGGCTCTTTCACTGGGTGGAGTCGTTCGCGTCGTCTCTCAATCGAGCTTCCAGCAGAGCCTGACACCGGATCGGCTTCTTGGCCGGATGAGCGCGACAACCCGATTCGTGTCCTGGGGTGGCATTCCTGTGGGCGGGCTCTTGGGTGGAGCCTCGGGCTCTGTGTTCGGAGCAACAACCACCTTGTGGATCGGTGCAGGCGGTATGACGCTGAGCTTCCTCCCCAACTTCCTGTCACCGCTCCGAACGATGCGCAGACTGCCCGGGGAAAAGGCTCCCGAGTTCGCGCGCTGAGGCTTCACAAGCGGCCGACAAGCAAGTGCTCACGTATCGCCTGCAGAACCAAGGGGCTCCGCCCGGGCACGAAGTCCGTGCGGTCCAGAGGGATGACGGCGGCTGATCGCCTGGTGATCGGGGTCGCGGATGCCGAACCGGATGGACAGGCGGGTCCGGCACAGATGCGATGCTTGTTCGATTCGCCGGGGGCGGAGGGAATGGGGAGCCGTGAGCGCGCAACTGAGGGACATCGCCGGAGAGTTGGCGAAGCTGTTGTGGCGGGAACACACCGTGTACCGGGAACGGTCCGGCGGTGTGGTCATCCGGGGTGAGCATGTACGGCGGTGGATCAGCCTCGCTCCGACCGGCGGCCGGGACGAGACCCTCGTACGCGTAGGGCGCATTCTGGACGGCGGCACCACCGCTCCGGCGCGCCTGGAGGCCGTGGTGCCCCTCTCCGCCGGCACGGGCGTGCTCGCCGAGACCTGCCGCCGCCTGCTCTCCGAGGCGGCTGCCGATGTGGCGCCGGTCGCGCCGGGACGGTCGGCGTCCGGGCGGTCCAAGGGGTCCGAGCGGGCCGGGCGGGCCGGGCGGGCCGGGCGGTCCAGGGGATCCAAGCGGGCCGGCCAGGCCGCGCGGCCCAAAGGCCGTGGGAGACATACCAGTTTCAGCTCATGGGTGATCCTCGTCTGCGTCGCCGGTGTGATCGCCCTGTACGTCTACACCGTCGCGACGCGCGGCTGACCAGTCCCACGGGGACACATCAGCCGGCTTGACCGGCGTCCCTGCCGGTGTCCGGCGTCTGTCCGGCGATACCGGCGACCATCCGGGCGTACACGCGTTCCGCCCGTTCGTCGAGCTCGGCGAGCGGGATCCCGGTGTCCCGTGCGTAGACCTCCCGGAAGATGACATAGCCCATCTGTGCCGCGGCCGTCATCACGTGCGCCGCGACCGTGTCCGCGTCGGCGGGCAGTGCGCCCTGCTCCTGGTCCCGGGCCAGGCTACGCCTGGTCTGAGCGAAGCGGGGCAGCGCGCTGAAGTCCTCGTCGCCGTCCAGGGCCAGGAGTGCCTCCAGCTTGACGAGTTCGGGCTCGGTGAGCCGGTGGCGGAACATGGCCGCCCGCCGCTCGGTGAACGCTAGCTCCCAGTGCCCCTCCCGGTCGGCGGTCTGGTGCTCCACCAGGTCGGCGACCGATGCCCGCAGCAGTGCCTGCCGAGTGCCGAAGTACTGGTAGATCTGGCCGTGGTTGACGCCGGCTTCGGTGGCGATCTCCCGCAGGTTGACCCCGGCGAGCACACCGTCCCGCTGGAGCAGCCGGCGCGCCGCGTCGAGGAGATCGGCCTCGGTCTCCTGGCGACTGCGACGCCTTCGGCGCGTCCTGCCGGTCTCGCTCACCTTCGGCTCCCCGTCCATCGACTTTCCCTTCCCAGGGTCTTGCCCACGTGCGGTGGCCAGCCTATGGTCCCGCTAACAACGTTTCGTTAATAACGAAATGTTACTACGGTTCGAAGGGCAGCACCCCATGGCGACACTTCCTCTGGAGGGCATCCGTGTCCTCGACCTCTCCACCGTCCTGGCGGCGCCGGTCACCGCCACCTTCCTGGGCGACTTCGGAGCCGAGGTGGTCAAGGTCGAGGAGCCCGGACGCGGCGACTTCACCCGTGGAACGCCGACAGGCGCCCGCTCCCCGTACTGGGCGCAGGAGGCCCGGAACAAGAAGTCCGTGACGCTCGACCTGCGTACGGAGCGCGGCCGGAGCCTGGTGCGCGATCTCGTCCCGCACTTCGACGTGGTGATCACCAACTACCGGCCGCCGACCCTGGCGAAGTGGGGGCTGGACCCGGACTCCCTGCGCGCCCTCGCGCCGGACGCGATCCTCGTGTACGTCACCGGTTACGGCCTGACGGGCCCCTACCGGGACCGGGGGTCGTTCGACCGCATCGCCAGCGCCTTCGCCGGGCTCACCCATGTGACCGGTGACCCCGACCGGCCGCCGGTCCGCAGCGGGTACTCGACCATCGACTACATGGCGGCCTATCTCGGGGCCTTCTCCGTCGTGACGGCGCTCTACCACCGGGACACGGCGGGCGGGGGCGGACAGGTGGTGGACCTGGCGCTGTACGAGGCGGGCTTCCGCGCCTCCGAGGACGCGCTCGCCTCGTACGCGACCACCGGCCAGGTCCGTGAGCGCCTCGGCAACCGCAACCCGAAGATCGTGCCGGCCAGCGACTTCACGACCTCCGACGGGCGGCGCCTCTCCCTCCACGCGGGCACCGACCCGCTCTTTCGCAGGCTCGCGGCGCTCATGGGCACCCCGGAAATCGCCGACGCCCCCGAGTACGCCACCCGCGCCGCCCGCGCCGAGAACGCCGACCCCCTGTACGCGGCCATAGCCGACTGGGTCGCCGCGTACACCGCCGACGACCTGGCCGAGCGGCTCAACGAGGCCGGCATCCCCGCCTCGCCCCTGATGAACATCGCCGACATCGCCGCCGACCCGCACTACCGCGAGCGCGGCACTCTCGTCACCGTCCAGGACCCCGAGTTCGGCGAACTTCCCATGGCGGCACCTGTCCCGCACCTGTCCGAGACCCCCGGCAGCATCCGCACCACCGGTCCCGCGCTCGGCGAGCACAACGCCGAGGTCTATCAGGGGCTGCTGGGCATCGACGCGGAGCAGCTCGCCTCTCTGCGGGGCGACGGCGTCATCTGACCCCGCGCTTCCCGCGCACCGCCGCCCCGGCATCCGAACCCGGAGCCCCCGGAGCCCCCGGAGCCTCCGGAGCTCCCGGGAACCCGGAGCCCCGGGAGCCCGGCGGACCGCACCGCCCCCTGCCCGTGTTTCCTGCTCACCCGGGAGGTCCCGCACCATGACCACCACCGGCGCCTCCGCGCTCGGAGCCCGCCTCGACCGGCTCCCGCTCGGTCCGTTCCACCGCAGACTCGTCCTCGCCCTGGCCGGAATGATCCTCTTCGAATGGGTCGAGACGTACTCCTTCGCCTTCGTGGCCCCCGTGCTCCGCAGCCAGTGGGGCCTCTCCCTGCCCGGCGTCGCCGCGATCGTGGGCATCAGCCAGCTCGGCGCCTTCACCGGTGGAATCGCCGGCGGTTATCTGGCCGACCGGATCGGCCGCCGCCGCACCATGCTCGCGTTTGTCACCGTCTATTGCTCGGCCACGGCACTGTGCATCGCGGTGCAGAACCCCTTGCAGCTCATGGTCGCCCGCTTCGCCGCCCACCTCGGGGCGCAGGGCATGGCAGTCGTCGCCATCGTCGTCCTGACCGAGTTCGTTCCGGCCGCGGCCCGTGGGCGGCTGCAGACGTACAAGGTCGCCGTGGGCTCCCTCGGCATCCCGATCGCCGCCTGGGCGGGCTACTTCCTCGTACCGCACTGGACGTGGGGCTGGCGGCTGGTCTTCGGGCTGGGGCTGTTCGGAGTCGTCTTCGCCTGGCTGATCCGCCGCTGGGTACCCGAGAGTCCGCGCTGGCTCGCCTCGCGCGGCCGTACGGAACAGGCCGAGGCGGTCGTCCGGGAGATCGAGCGGCAGTGCGGCGTGACAAGCCCCGAAACCGAAGTCCGGATCGACGGCACGGGTGTTGGGCGCGGTACGGGTGTTGGGCAGGGCGTGGATGTTGGGCACGGCACGGAAACCGAGCACAGCACGGATACCGGGCACAGCACAGATGCCGGGCACAGCACGGACACCGGGCACGGCGCGGAAGTCACCGCGCGGACGGTGCCCCGGGCCCGGATCAGGCACCTGCTGGCCGGAGCGGACCGCCGCACATTCCTGATCGTCTCGACGATGTGGGTGACCGGACTGCTGGCCTACTCGGCCTACAACACCTGGACGCCCACGCTCCTTTCGGAGAACGGGCTCGTACTCGACGACACGCTCTTCCTGTCCGCCGTCCTGGCCACCGCCGCACCCGTCGGCGCCCTCTTCGCCGTGCCGGTCATCGACCGGTGGGACCGCCGCACGGCCCAACTCGTCCTCGGCCTGCTCACCGCGGTCACACTGGTTCTGTTCGGCCTCGTCCGCTCCCAGGCGGCCATCGTCGTCCTGGGCTGTGTCGCCAGCCTTCTCTTCCAGATGGCCGTTCCCTTCCTACAGGTCTACTCGGCCGAGGTCTTCCCCACGCGCATCCGGGCCCTCGGTTCGGGCACCGCGAACGCCCTCTCCCGCATCTTCAACTTCGCCGCGCCTACCCTGGTCGCCGCGCTTTTCGCCGGACTCGGCTACACCGCCGTCTTCGTGTTCCTGGCCGCCCTGAGCCTCGTCGGAGGCTGCGTCGCCGTCGCCTTCGGCCCGCGCACCACCGGCATGAGCCTGGAAGACGCCACCACACCGGCCCACCAGTCCGTCACCGAAAAGGAGAAGTCCTCCTCATGACCGACCCCCTCGCCCCCACCGCACCGACCGATCTCTCCTACGCGTCGGCCGCCGGCCTCCTCGCCCTGATGCGGCGGCGCGAGCTGTCGCCGACCGAACTCATGCACCACACCCTCGACCGCATCGGCAAGCTCGACGGCGCCATCAACTCCGTGGTCCGGCTGGACGCCGAACGGGCCCTCGCCGAGGCCGCCGAGGCCACCGAACGCATCGCACGCGGCGCCGGCACCGGTCCGCTCACCGGGCTTCCCCTGCTCGTCAAGGACGCCGAGGACGCCGCGGGTTTCCCCACCAGCCACGGCACCCGCGCCTTCCGCGACGCTCCGCCGGCCACCCACGACACCATTCACGTGGGCCGACTGCGCGAAGCCGGCGCCATCGTGATCGGCAAAACCAATATGCCGCCCATGGGCGCGGGGATCCACACCGCGAACGACGCGTTCGGCATCACCCGAAACCCCTGGAACACCGAAAGGTCCCCCGGCGGCTCCAGCGGCGGAGCCGCCGCGGCCGTGGCCGCGGGCCTCGTCGCCCTGGCCACCGCCGGCGACGGGGGAGGCTCCACCCGCATCCCCGCCGCCCTGTGCGGAGTCGTCGGCCTCAAGCCCAGCCGCGGCCGTATCCCGCAGGGCCCCTCCCGCTTCCCGGTCTGGCCCCGGCACACGGTCCTCGGCGCGATCACCCGCACCGTCCGGGACGCCGCGCTCCACCTCGACATCGCCGCCGGGCACCACCCCGCCGACCCGGACTCGCTGCCCGCGCCGGGACTCTCGTACCAGGCGTGCGTCGACGGCGCCGTACCGCGGCTGCGCGTCGGGGTGCTCCGCACCCTCGGGGTGGCCGATCCCCGGTCGGAGATCCTGGAAGCCGTCGACCGCGCCGCGGACGTCCTGCGAGGCCACGGTCACCAAGTGACGGACGACGAAAGCGCGTTGCCGGAGCACGAGCGCTTTCCCGCATCGATCCTGCTCCGCCAGCAGGTCCTGGCCCACTATCGGCTCACGAGCCGGCTCGACGCCTTCACCACCCGGAGGGAAGACTTCGAGCCCTGGTTCGCCGACGTCCTGGCCCGCGGCAGTGCCCTCACCACCGAGGACTTCACCCGCTACTGGGAACACCGGGCGCGCCTCAACCAGTGGGCCGCGGATCTCTTCACCCGTTACGACATGCTCCTCATGCCGACCGTGCCCACCACGGCCTGGCCCGCCGAAGGGCCGGACGTGGCGACCGCCGTGCGGGAGCGGACCATCCCCATCGCCTTCACCGCCGTCTTCAACGACACCGGCAATCCCGCGATCAGCGTCCCGGCCGGACTGGCGCCCGACGGCCTGCCCCGGGCCGTACAACTCGTGGCGCCGCACCACCGGGAGGACCTTCTGCTCGGCGTCGCCTCCCTCCTGGAAGAGCCCGGAGATCCGGGCGACCGGGCCCACCCGCCCGTTCCCTGCGGCGAGCAAGCCCCTGGCTGCTGACCCGCCGGTGCCGCGCGCGTCGGCCGAATTCCTCTGGGCAAAGGCGGTGGATCCCCCCGCACGGGCCGATCTTGGCTGATATACGCTGCGCCTGATTTGATCGAACAATTCAGCGAATCCGTGCCGACGTGCCACCGGGCCGACGTGCCACCGGATACGCCTGCCGGGGGGCATTCCCATGACTTCGCAGTACCGCGTGGTGCTCGGCATCGCGCTCACTCCCGTCCTCGCCCTGGCGGCCGCGGCCCCGGCCGCCGCGCACCCCACCGCCACCGCAGCCGCGGGCGCGGGCGCGGCCACCACCGCGGCCACCGTCGAGACGCGTGCGCCGGGCCCGTGGGGCACCCGCACCGCGCACACCCCGAACCCCGACCCCGCCTCCGCGTCGGGCGGGCTGAACGTCCTGGAGTCGGCCGGGAACGGCGCCCTCGTCTCCCTCACCGGCGACGGGCGCTCCCGTTCCACCCGGATCCGGCCCGCCGGCAGCACCCGTTGGCTCGCCCCGCAGACCTGGCCGGACGCCGGCGGGTACAACACCGAGCTCGTCCCGCTCGGCGACGGCACGGTACGCCTGGCCTGGCGGGCCGCGCGCGCCGACGACCACAACAACTACTGGCTGAAGGTGGCCACCCTCGCGCCCGGCGCGACCGCCTTCTCCGAGCCCGAGTACGTCGCCCCGGTCCCCGAGAAGGGCTACCACCACCTGGCGGCGGCCCCCAACGGCCGGCTGGTCGCCGTGTGGTCGGTCTCCGGCGTGGTGAAGACCGCCGGGAAAACCGGCCCGCAGGCCGCGTGGAGCACTCCGGCCGACCTCAACGAACAGCCGTCGTCCGGCAGCCGGGACATTTCTGCCATGGACCTGGCAATGGCCGAGGACGGCACCGCCCTGCTGGTGTGGCAGTGGCAGGCGAGCAAGGCAGTCGTCGCCCTGGAGAAGGCCCCGGGCGCGTCCGCCTGGACCGCGGTCGAGGACTTCCCGGTCCCGGGCGTGGACCTGGCGCGCCCGAAGGTGTTCGCCGGCCCGCAGGGCGGCTTCGACGTGTTCTACGACGACAACGCGCACCTCATGCACACGCGCCGTGCGGCCGGCGCCACTCAGTGGAGCACCCCGCGGTCCGCCGCAAACTACGGCAGCACGTACGGGATGTCGGCGCCCGTCCGCCTGCCCAACGGCGACCTCTTCGTCGCCGGCGGGCCCGGCTACGCGACCGGCCCCTGGTACGCGGTGCGCTCGGCGGCCACCGGCGCCTGGCAGCCGTACACGCAGCCCTTCTCCACGCACAAGAAGGTGCGCGCGGTCGACGCGGCCGCCACCTCGGGCGGCACGGCCACGGTCACGTGGCGGGAGGGGTACTCGGGCGAGGAGTACACGATGGCCGCCGTCTTCAAGGGCGGCACCTGGTCCGCCGCGCGGCGGCTGAGCCCGACGAGCGCCCGGTCCACCGGGGGACCCCAGGTGGCTGCCGACGCGCTCGGCCGGCCCGTCGTGCTGTGGGACGAGTACAGGCTGACCGACACGAACAGCATCGTCCTGGACGGCGTCCAGCAGGCCACCACAACCAGCCGCGCGCTGCCCGTGTGGGGCGACTACACGGACGACGGCAAGTCCGACCTGTTCGGCCGGGACCGCACCGGACTGAAGGTGTACGCGGGCACCGCGACGAAGCTGTCCGCGGGGAAGCGCGTGAGCAGCTGGCCGAGCGGCACGCTCGTGCTGCCGTACGGCGACCTCGACGGCGACCGCTGCGACGACGTGTTCGTCCGCTACCCGAAGGGCGAGGCATTCGTCTACCCGACGGTCTGCGGCGGGCTGCCCGACCAGCAGTCGTTCCGCGTCAAGGTCTCCTCGGACTGGAGCGGGTACGACACGGTCGTCTCACCCGGCGACCTGACGGGCGACGGCCGGGCCGACCTCCTGACCCGGTCCCGCTCGACCGGGAAGCTGTACGTGTACGCGAACAACGGCGCGGGCGGCTTCAAGGCCCGCACGCTCGCCGGATCGGGCTTCGGCGGCTACAAGAGGCTGATCGCCGCCGGGGACCTCGACGGCGACGGCAAGAACGACCTGCTGGCCCTCGACGCGTCGAACGAGCTGTGGCGCTTCCGGGGGACCGGCACCGGCGCCTTCAAGCCCCGGTCGCTGGTCTTCAAGGACTGGGGCACCTCCTACAAGGACGTGGTCGGCGGACTCGACCTGTCCGGTGACGGCCGGGCCGACCTGATCTCGCTCGACAAGACCGGCCGCGCCTGGCTGAACCGGGGCAACGGCCTCGGCGGCTTCGACAACCGCTCACAGGCCGGCAAGGCCACGAACTGGACGGACATCCGCATCTCCTGACGGCGCCGTCCACCCATGCCGTCCACCCATATGACGGCTCTCCAGCGCGGGCTGGACGAAGAAGCCCCGGGCCACTGGCCCGGGGCTTCTTCGTGGCGCGGGCGACGGGAGTCGGGCACGCGCTCCGAGCCCGGAAGCCCACGCCCCCGGGACGGAGTAACCCTCCGGATAAGGTAATGGGCGGATAAAGAGATCACCAAGTGCGTCAAGAGCCGCCGCACCCTCGGGAGGAAGCCATGGGAACCCACCGCACCACGCTGCCCGGAGTCGGTGTGCAGTACGACTACACGACCGAGTCGGGACAGCACATCTCCGTCGTCGTCCACCACGACGGGCGGCGGTTCATCGGCTTCTACGACCAGGACGACCCTGATTCGTGCCTGCTCTCGGTACCCCTGACACCGCAGGAGGCCACCGGCCTCGCGCACCTCATCGACGCCGCGCCCATCGACGCGGTCCGCACCGAGGGCATCGACCTGGTGACCGAGCACATCCCGCTCGGGACGCGCTCGCCGTACGGCGGGCGGCTGCTCGGGGACACGAAGGCCCGGACCCGGACGGGGGCCTCGATCGTGGCGGTGCTGCGGACGCACAGTGCGCATCCGTCCCCGGGGCCGGACTTCCGGCTGGCAATCGGCGACACCCTGGTCGCCGTCGGTACGCGTGAGGGCGTCGACACGCTCTCCGAGATCATCGCGGAGGGCTGACCGTGCACGACACGACCGCACTGCTGGTGGAGCTCGGCTCCGTCATTCTGGGCCTCGGACTCATCGGACGGTTCGCCGGGCGGATAGGACTCTCGCCGATCCCGCTGTATCTGCTGGCGGGGCTGGCGTTCGGCGAGGGCGGGCTGCTGCCGCTCGGGGCCAGTGAGGAATTCACCGCCGTCGGCGCCGAGATCGGCGTCATTCTGCTGCTGCTCCTGCTCGGCCTGGAGTACAGCGCCTCGGAGCTGGTGACCAGTCTCAAGACGCAATACCCGTCCGGGGCCGTGGACTTCGTACTCAACGCGACCCCGGGAGCCGTGGCCGCGCTGCTGCTCGGCTGGGGGCCGGTGGGCGCGGTCGCGCTGGCCGGGGTCACCTGGATCTCCTCGTCCGGAGTCATCGCGAAGGTGCTCACCGATCTGGGGCGGCTGGGGAACCGGGAGACGCCCGTCATCCTCGGTGTCCTGGTCATCGAGGACCTGTCGATGGCCGTCTATCTGCCGCTGCTCACCGCGATGCTCGCGGGCGTCGGCCTCGCCGGGGGCAGCATCGCCCTGCTCATCGCGCTCGGCACCGTCGGGTTCGTGCTCTATCTGGCGCTGCGGCACGGCCGGCTGATCAGCCGGGCCGTGTCCTCCGACAACCCGGAGATGCTGCTGCTGGTCGTCCTCGGGCTGACCGTCCTGGTGGCCGGGGTGGCACAGGAGTTGCAGGTGTCCGCCGCGGTCGGCGCGTTCCTGGTCGGCATCGCGCTCTCGGGCGAGGTCGCCGAGGGCGCGCGCAAGCTGCTGACGCCGCTGCGCGACCTGTTCGCCGCCGTCTTCTTCGTGTTCTTCGGGCTCTCCACCAACCCGGCCGAGATCCCGCCGGTGCTGCTCCCCGCGGCGCTGCTGGCGGTCGTCACCGTACTCACCAAGATCGCCACCGGGTGGTACGCGGCCCGGCGGGCCGGAATCGGTTCGCGCGGGCGGTGGCGGGCCGGTGGCACGCTCGTCGCCCGCGGCGAGTTCTCCATCGTCATCGCCGGGCTGGCCGTGGCGACCGAGCCCCGGATCGGGCCCATCGCCACCGCGTACGTCCTCATCCTCGTCATCGTCGGACCGCTCACCGCCCGCTGGACCCAGCCGGTCGTGGCGAAGATCCAGGCGTGGCGCGGCCGGGACGGCGGAGCCGGCAAGGGCAGCGGCACCGCCAAGAGCGGCAGCACCGCCAAGGACGCCAGCACCGCCAAGGACGCCGGCACCGGCAAGGACGGCAGCGAGGTCCCCGCGGCGCGTCCGGCGCCCACCGCCCAGGAGGAACTCGCGCCCGACAGGCTCTGAGTTCAGTCGTCGTGGCGGGCGGGCAGGCCGGAGGTCCAGCCCAGCGGGTACGTGTCCGTGCCGTCCCCCGGCACGGACGGCTCGCCGCCCGCCACGGTGAACGCGGTCAGCGCGTCGACCAGGGCGGCGCGCTGCTCCGGGGCGAGGCGCTCGACGATCCCCGCGATCTCCCGCCGCCGGCCCGCCGTGACGTCCTCGACCAGCCGCCGGCCCCCGGGGGTGACTCGCAGCACGGTCTCCCGGCGGCTGGCGGGGTTCACCCGCCGCTCGGCCAGGCCCGCGGCGATCAGCCGGTCCAGCATCCGCATCGCGGTCGACGGGTTCACCCCGAGCCGTTCGGCGAGCGTCACGAGTTTGGCCTCGTCATGTGTGGAAAGCACTACCAGGAGCCGGAACTGGGGCAGTGTCACCCGGTCCTCCACCGCGGCCAGCGAGCGGGCGGAGACGGCGACGAGCAGCCTGGAGGCCGTCAGCACGGCACGGGTCACCTCATCGACGTCGTCCCTGCCCCGGTCCGGGGACCGTTCCTCGGGTGCCTGTTCGCGCGCGGCCATGCCCCTTTGTACCGTGCCGGTCCGCAGTACTCGAATCGGTTACGGGACCTGGGCCCCCGGTGCGGGACAGGGGTCACCGGACAGTGGCAGAAACCTTTGGACTATGCAACGTTTGCATAGTGACGCCTCAGCTCCCCGACCCCGCCGAACCGCACCGTCCGCCCCTGCCGACCGGCCGGCGGCGCACGGTCGCCCGGCTCCCGTCACATCTCTTCCGGATGGGGCTCGGACCGCTGTTCCGGGGGCGGTTGCTGCTGCTCGTCCACACCGGCCGGGTCTCCGGTCTCGCCCGGCGCACCACGATCGAGGTCGTCGAGTCGACGGAGACGGACGGGCGGCGCTGCTGGACCGTCGCGTCCGGATTCGGGCCCGGCGCCGACTGGTACCGGAATCTGGTCCGTACCCCGCAGGCCACCGTGCAGGTGGGCCGCCGGTTCCATGTGGTGACCGCGCAGTTCGTACCGGCCGAGGAGGGCGGCGAGCTGATGGCGCGGTACGCGGCACGGCACCCCGCACTCGCGCGCCGGCTCTGCGCCTACCTGGGGTACGGGCCCGACGGGAGCGCGGACGGCTACCGGCGGGCCGGCGAGTCCATCCCCTTCGTACGGCTCATAGCGGGGTCGCCGCGCGCAGGATCCCCACCAGCGTCACGGCCGCGTTGAGCGAGGACAGCGCCGAGGCCGCCGTGCCGACCGCCGCGACCAGCGCCGCGAGGGCGACGTACGCGGACGACGGCGGCCACAGCCGGACCGGCGGCACCGGGGCGAGCAGCGCCGCCACCCGCCGCGGCACGGGGCCCGCCGGGGCCGCGAAGGCCGCGAGGCCCGCCGAGACGTCCGGCGCCCGGTGCGAGTACAGCGCCGCCTTGCCGACCGCGACCGCCACCACCCGCCGGTCGCCGACCGCGCACGCGGCCTCCTCGTCCGCCCACCGCTCGGTGCTGAACGACACCGCGGTACGCAGCGGCAGCAGGAACGGGTTGGCGCGCGCCGCGAGTTGGGCGGCCAGCAGATAGCGGTGGTGCCGGCCGGCCAGATGGGCCCGCTCATGGGCGATCAGGGCCCGCCGCTCATGGGCGTCCAGGCACTCGGCCATCGCGGTCGAGACGACGACCCGGCCCGGCCTTCCGGGCAGCGCGTAGGCGTACGGCTCCGGGTCCGGGAGCAGCGCGACACCGTCGGAGACGACGGAGGGCGCGGCGGCCAGCGCACGGCCCGCCCGGACCCGCAGCCGGACATGGCGCAGCACCGTCCACCCGCACGCCGCGAGCACCGCCACCAGTGCCCCGATCGCGACAATGCCCGCCTTCTCCTCGTACGGCACCGCGTCCCGTACCTCCGGGTCCGACCAGCTGTCCGGCAGCGGGTTGCCCGGGAGCTGCGCGGTGCCCACCACCATCAGCAGGCCCAGGCAGAGCGTGCTGCACAGGGCCAGCAGCGCGCCGACCACGGCGAGCAGCCGGGTCGCGCTGCGGGGATGCAGATGCTGCTCGGCCAGGCGCGCGATCGGCAGCGCGGTCAACGGCAGTACGAGCGGCAGACAGACGAAGACACCCATCGGCGGGCTACAGGCCTTCCGTGTCACGGGGGCCGACCGGATCGTCCGGGGCGGCCGCCCGCGCGAGCAGGGCGCGCAGGCGTTCCTCGTCGCCGGGGGAGAGGGCCGAGATGAAGCGGGCGAGCACGGCCTCGCGGTCGCGTTCGCCGTCCAGCACCCGGCGCATCCGCAGGGCGGCGAGACCGGCCTCGTCGGAGGCGGACGTCCAGGTGTAGGAGCGGCCCTCGCGGGACCGGGTCACGGCCTTCTTCTCGTAGAGGCGGGAGAGGATCGTGATGACGGTGGTGTACGCGAGGTCGCCTTCGAGGTGCTCCTGGACCCAGCCGGCCGTCGCGGGGCCGTTCGCCGAGTGCAGCACGGCGAGGACCTGGGCCTCCAGTTCGCCCTGCCCGCGCCTGCGCAGCCGCCGGCTTCCGGGACGTTCACCGCCGGGGCACGCCGCGCCGGGCAGCGAATCCGCGCCGGGCAGCAGATCCGCGTCGGGCAGCGGATCCGCGTCGGCGGGCACTCCGTCGCGTGGTGGTTCGTTGACCGGGTGGTGGCCGGGCCTGGCCGGGTCCATCAGGGGTCCGCCCTTCTGCGATGCCGCGTCGGCCGCGACGTCGCAGCATCCTACTTACCGCCGTTTCCGGAACACAGCAACCGCCCCTGCTGCTAACTTCTACACGTCTGTAGAGTTGGACTTCATCCGGCAACGCAACGCAAGCAACGTATGGAGACGTCATGGCACTGTGGGATCGGATCAAGGAATCCGCCTCGTCGATGCAGTCGCAGCTGGAAGCCAAGAAGAACGACCTGAAGAGCGGGGCGTTCCGCGACGCGAGCATGGCGATGTGTGCCCTTGTCGCCGCTGCCGACGGTTCCATCGACCCCTCCGAGCGCCAGCGCGTCGCCTCGCTGATCGCTTCCAACGAGGTCCTGCAGAACTTCCCGGCGGACGACCTCCAGCGCCGCTTCAACGACTACGTGAACAAGCTCACCGCCGACTTCGCCTTCGGCAAGGTCAGCGTGCTCCAGGAGATCGGCAAGGCGAAGAAGAAGCCCGCCGAGGCCCGTGCCGTCATCCAGATCGGCATCGTCATCGGCGGCGCCGACGGCGACTTCGACAAGTCGGAGCAGGCCGTCGTCCGCGAGGCGTGCTTCGCGCTCGACCTCCCGCCGCACGAGTTCGACCTGTAGGTCTCCCCCTGTCCGCCGGACCGGCACCGCCCGGTCCGGCGTCCCGGACCGCCGGAACAAGCACCGCCGGCTGACCACCGGCCGGTGCCCGGCAGGCCGGGGATGCGCTACTCCCCCTTTGCGCATCCCCGGCCACCCTTTTCTCCGGGCCCTGCCGTCGGATCCCGCCGGGGTCCTGCCATCGGATCCCGCCGGGGTCCTGCCATCGGATCCCGCCGGAGTCCCGCCGCCGGATCCCAGCAGTGCCGCCGCCCGGATCTCGCCGGGGCCTGCTACCGGATCCCAGCAGTCGCCGCCGGATCTCGCCGGGCCCCGCTGCCGGATCCCGTCAGGGCCCGCCGCCGGGTCATACCTCCTTGGCCGGCCAGTCCAGCAGCCGTGCGCCGATGACCGCCGTCTGCAGGGTGTAGCGGTGCATCGGGTCGGACGGATCCGAACCGGTCAGCTGGTGGATCCGCTCCAGCCGGTAGGTCAACGCCCGTACGCTCAGCGAAAGCCGGCGGGCCGTCTCCGCGGCCACACAGCCCGCGTCGAAGTAGACGGTGAGCGTCTTCAGCAGGGGTTCGGCACCGCCGCGGGCCTGCTGGAGCGGGCCCAGCTCGCTGCGGACCAGATCGGCCATCGCCTGCCGGTCGCGGGTCAGCACCGGATAGACCAGCAGATCGGCGGCGTACAGCACCGGATCGTCCAGGTCCAGCCGCTCCGCGAGATCCAGCGCGTCCAGCGCCTCGTCGTAGGAGTGGACCACGCCACCGGGCCCGTGGTGCGGGCGGCCCACCGCGACCCGGCCGCCGTCCGTCGCCGCGTGCGACTGCTTGGCGAAGTACCGCAGGACGTCGGGCTGGCTGCCGGGGGCGATACAGACCAGCCGCCCGTCCTTCGTCGTGAGCAGGATCTTCCGGCCGCCGAACCGGGCGAGCAGCGCCGCCTCGACCGTGCGCGGCACGGAGTCGGTCTCCGTGTACGCCTCCGGGCCCGTCGCCACCGCCACCGCGTGCGCACGGGAGAGCCGCAGCCCGAACCGGGTGGCCCGCTCGGCGAGCCGGCCCAGATCGCTGCGCCCGTACAGCAGATCGTCGATGAACTCGCGCCGCGCCGCCTCCTCGCGCCGCACGGTGATCCGCTGGGCCCGCTCGAAGCCGTCCGCGAAGGCGTCCACGGCCTGCTCGACGGCGGCCAGCACCGAATCCGTGGCCCCGCCGTCGGCCGCGGAGGTGAGCGGCCAGGCGGTGCGGGTCGCCGCGATGTGACGGACGACCAGGGCGCGCAGCTGGAATCCGGACTCGGCGGCCTCCCTGCCCAGAAGGCGGCGGTCGTCCAGCTCGTCCCGGGTGAGCCGGCGTCCGGTGGCGGCCACATCGGCCAGGATGCGGTCATATCCCGCCAGAAGGTCATCGGGGATCTCCGGCTCCGGCACGCCTTCTCCTCACAATTCTGTCGCGACGTTGACACTCGCTCAACGCATACCGCCCGGTGCCGGTGCCCGGCATCAAGGACGAGCAAAGATTGCCGGATTCCGGCAGTGCGACGTCATGCCCGCGAATGACACGATCCGGTCAGCACCAACCGGGGGAACACGGGGGGACACGGGGGAAACGGCCCGGCTGCTGCGGCACCGCGCCACGCGGTGCCGCAGCACCGGAGTCACCACCGGCCGCCCGGCAGGAGAAGGGGTGGACGGATGCAGGAGTTCCTGAGCGCAGCGACCGCCTTTCCCGCCGTTCTCTTCGGCGCCGCGCTGGCCGTCGTCGTCCTCTTCTGGCTCCTGGTGCTGGCCGGTGCGGCCGACCACCACTCCTTCGACGGCGACCTCGACACCGACCTTGCCGGGATCGGCGGGGTGCCGGTCACCGTCTCGGTGTCCGTGATGGTCGTCGTCGGCTGGTTCGCCGCCCTCACCGGTACGGTCCTGGTGCACCGCAGCGGTACCACCGGCCTCACCCGGGCCGCGCTCGCCTGTGCCGTGTTCGCCGGAGCGCTGCTGCTCGGCCGGTCCGTGCTGCGGATCCTGGTGCGCTGCTTCCGCCGCGGCTTCCCGGACGAACCCCCTCCATCGCGGCAGGACTTCCTGGGCCGGGTCTGCACGGTCCGTACCGGTTCCGTCAGCTCCGACTTCGGCCAGGCCGAGGTCACCGCGGACGACGGCTCCACCGCGATCGTCCAGGTCAGGCTGCTCGCTCCGGCGGACGGCCCGGTCCTCGCCGCAGGCAGTGCGGGACTTCTGTACGCGTACGACGACGAGGGCGAGTTCTTCTGGGTCTCGCCCTACGACAAGGCCCTGGACCCGGGCCCGCCGGCGCCGCGACCACGCACGGGTGCGCGCCGCCCCCCGCGCCGCACCGGCTGACCGTCCCGGTCGCACAGGCCGGCGAAGGCCGCCCGGACCGTCCGTCGGGTCGCCGTCGTACGACCGGTCGCCCGCCGCCGGGACGCCAGTCGGGACGCCCGTCGTCGGGCCGTTCGCCGCCGGGACCGCCGCACCCCTCCTCTTCCTTCACCACCTTCCTCACCAGCCGCAAGGACTGTCATGGATGCCATCACCCTGGGCTTCGGTGTGCTCGTAGCCGTCGTTCTGCTCATCGCCGTAGCCCTGCTCCTCGTCATCAGCCGGCTCTTCCGCAAGGTCGAGCAGGGCAAGGCGCTGATCATCTCCAAGACCAAGAAGGTCGACGTCACCTTCACCGGCGCCGTCGTCCTGCCGGTGCTGCACAAGGCCGAGACCATGGACATCTCGGTGAAGACCATCGAGATCCGCCGCACCGGGCGCGAGGGCCTGATCTGCCAGGACAACATCCGCGCCGACATCCACATCAACTTCTTCGTGCGGGTCAACAAGACCGTCGAGGACGTCATCAAGGTCGCCCAGTCCATCGGTACGGAGCGGGCCAGCGACAAGGTGGCGATCCAGGAGTTCTTCGGCGCGAAGTTCGCCGAAGCGCTCAAGACGGTCGGCAAGCAGCTGGACTTCGTCGACCTGTACACCAAGCGCGAGGAGTTCCGGGACCGGATCATCCGGGTCATCGGCACCGACCTGAACGGCTACCACCTCGACGACGCCGCGATCGACTTCCTTGAGCAGACGCCGATGACGCAGCTCGACGGCGCCAACATCCTGGACGCGCAGGGCATCCGCAAGATCACCGAGCTGACGGCGATCGAGCACGTGCGCACCAACGAGTTCCAGCGCACCGAGCAGAAGGAGATCACCCGGCAGGACGTCGACGCCCGGGAGACCATCCTGGAACTGGAGCGCCGGCAGGCCGAGGCCGAGATCAAGCAGCGCCGCGAGGTCGAGACGCTGCGGGCCCGCGAGGAGGCCGCGACCGCCAAGGTCCAGGAGGAGGAACGGCTCGGCGCCCAGGCCGCGTTCATCCGCACCGAGGAGCAGCTCGGCATCCAGCGGGAGAACCAGGCGCGGGAGATCGCCGTCGCGCAGAAGAACCGTGAGCGGGTCATCGCGGTGGAGAACGAGCGCATCGAGAAGGACCGGCTGATCGAGGTCATCGGGCGCGAGCGGCAGACCGAGCTGGACCGGATCGCCGCGACGAAGGAGGTCGAGGCCGAGCGCCGCGACGTCGCCGATGTGATCCGGGAGCGGATCGCGGTGGACCGCACGGTCGCCGAGCAGGAGGAGTCCATCAAGACGCTGCGGGCCGTCGAGGAGTCGGAGCGCACCCGCAGGTCGGTCATCATCGCCGCCGAGGCGGAGGCCCAGGAGAAGCTGGTCAAGGACATCAAGGCCGCCGAGGCGGCCGAGGCCGCGGCCACCCACGTGGCCGCCGAGCAGCTGACGCTCGCCGAGGCCCGGCTGAAGACCGCGGACCTGGACGCCCAGGCGAAGCTGCGGCTGGCCGAGGGCATCCAGGCGGAGTCCGCGGCGCCCGGCCTCGCCGAGATCCAGGTGCGTGAGGCGGAGGCCGATGTCATCGAGAAGGCCGGTCTCGCCGAGGCCGAGGCCACGTCCGCCCGGCTCCGGGCCGAGGCCGAGGGGGCCAGGCTCAAGGCGCTCGCGGCGGCCGAGGGCACCCAGGCCCAGGCGACGGCCGACGCGGCGATGATCGGCGAGAAGCTGAAGGCCGAGGCGGCGGGCCTCACCGAGAAGGCGGCCGCGATGGCGGCGCTGGACGACGCCTCGCGCGGTCACGAGGAGTACCGGCTGCGGCTCGCCGCGGAGAAGGAGATCCGGCTGGCCGGCCTTGACGTGCAGCGTCAGGTCGCCGAGGCGCAGGCCACGGTGCTGGCCACGGGCCTGGAGAACGCCGACATCGACATCGTCGGCGGGGAATCGGTCTTCTTCGACCGGCTGGTCTCGGCCGTGTCGATGGGCAAGAGCTTCGACGGGTTCGTGGAGAACTCGGACACCGCGAAGGCCCTCGCGGGTCCGTGGCTGAACGGCACGTCGTCGTTCACCGAGGACCTGACCCGGGTGCTCGGCCCGGTGTCCACCGGCGATGTGCAGAACCTGACGGTGTCCGCGCTGCTGATGCGGATGATGCGGGCACCGGGCGCCGGGGTCGCACCGGGACAGGTACAGCAACTCCTGGCCGCCGCCAAGGAACTGGGCCTCGCCGACATGCCGGTCTCCGCGGTGACGGGAGCCGATGTCTCCGCGGTCGCCGGGGCGGTGGACACCTCCGCGGTGCCCGTCTCGCGGAACGGATCCACGCCGGTCGCATAGGCAGGCAGAAGATGCGGGGCACGTGGGGCACGCGGGGCACGTAGGCACCTGGGGAGAACGTCAATTGCCGGATGGGCGGGGCGAGTCCGGCCCGTCCGGCGATCGAGGGCAGAGCGCGGCCGGAGGCCGCGCAACCCGACAGCCTGACGCGCCCCCGCGCCCCCGCGCCTCCGCACCCCCTGACCACACTGCTCGCAACACCTCGCAAAAGCTCGCAACAGCTCGCAGGGAGAGTCGTACGCATGGACACCGACACCACGACCGCAGCGTCCACCGGCGGCCCCGTGGACGCGGGGACGTACGACGTGCTGCGCCGCCGGCTCGGCGACCGGGCCGCCGAGCTGGCGCGCCGGGCCGAGGAGCTGAACGCCCGCCGCACCGAGGAGTTCGGCTCGACCGAGCTCCGGCTCACCGGCACCGAGCGGATCCGCACCGGGCAGCCGGCCGTCCCCCGCGACCTGGTGGCCGTCGGCGGGCAGTTGCTGTTCGGCTTCGAACGCGGCCCGGGGGCACCGGACCCGGCCGAGGTGGGCGACGTACTCGCCCTGTACGGGCCGGAGTTGGCGGAGCCGGTCCAGGGCGGGCCGATCGCCGACGAGGACTTCGTACGCGAGTTCACCGCGCTGCACCGCTACTACCGCGACGCCCGGCTGCTGCGGCTGCGCCGGGTGGACGGGAAGCTGCTCGCCGTCTTCCGTACCGGCGAGAGCGCGGACGGCATCCGGGTACTGCGCTGGGCGCTCGCCCCGGACGGCTCACCGGGCGCGTTCCTCGACGCGCGCGGCGACCGCGACCACGTCTTCCCGCCCTCGCACGACTTCACCTGGACCGCCGCCGGCCGCGAGTCGCACGTGCTGGGGCGGCATCCGCACATCGCGGTGGGCGGGGACGGCCCGGACAGCGCCGCGCTCTACGTCGACACCCTCGGCGGCACCCTCACCGTCAAGACGGTCAACGACACCGACACCCCGGACGGGATCTACCGGGAGCCGGTCGCCGAGCCCCTCCAGTCGCTGGCCGACGCGGAGGTCGAGCACGCCACGATCGGGCCACTGGTCCTGCTCCGGGTACGCCCGTACAACGAGGAGTCCTGGCGGTACCTGGTCTTCAACACACTGCTCGGCACCGTGCTGCGGCTCGACGGCATCGGGCCGGCCTGCCACCGGCTGCCGGAGGACCAGGGAATCATCTTCCCCGGCGGCTACTACCTCACCACCGGCACCGCCAAGACCTTCGACATCGCCGAGCCGCTCACCGACCCGGTCTTCGAGGGCGCGGTCCGCTCCCCGAACGGCGAGGACGTCCTCTACGTCTTCCGCTCCCCCGACGACGGACGCGGTCTGCTGCTGCCCTACAACCTGATCCGGCAGGAGGTCGCCACCCCGCTCCAGGGCCGTGGCCACGCCCTGCTCGACGACGGCACCCTCGTACTGCTGCGCACCACCGCCACCGGCGACGAACCGGCCAGGGTCCACCCCCTTCAGCGCTGGCGGACCCCGTACGTCTCCGACACCCACGCGGCCGCCCGCCCCGCCGGGACCGGCCCGCTCGCCCGGGTCGGCAACGCCGATCTGGTGCGCGGGATCTCCGACTGCCTGGCGCTGGCGCACAGCGTCGCCGAGACCACGCCGACCGCCGCCGTGTACGCGCAACTGGTCGCGGACTGCACCCGGGCCACCGACCGCTACCACTGGCTGACCGATTCCGAACTCGGTGAACTCGCGTCTCCGCTCGCCGAGTTGAAGGCCACCGCCGAGCAGGTGCTGACCGAGTTCGAGACCGTACGGGAGCTGACCCGGCAGGCCGCCGACGCGCTCACCGAGACGGCGGACCGGCTCACCGCACTCGTCCGCCGCATCCGGGGCGAGGCCCCCCGCTCGGCCGCCGCATGGGTCGGCCAGCTCACCGAACTGCGCCGCGCCCACGGCCACTTGGCGACCCTGGCCGAGATGCGGTACGCGGACACCGGGCGCATCGACGAACTCTCCGCCGCGACCGCCGCCGACCTCGAATCGGCCGGTCAGCGCGCCGTCGCGTTCCTCGGCCGGGACGACTCCTTCGCCGGCTACCACGAAGACATCGCCCGGCTCACCGCCGAGGCGTCCGGGCTCGCCACCGTCGCGGACGCGGCGGCGCTCGGCGACCGGCTGACCGGAATGACGGACGGGCTGAGCACCGTCACCGAGGTCGTCACCGGTCTCGACATCGGGGACACGACGGTGCGCACGTCGATCCTGGAGCGGATCGCCGAGGTGCTCGGCGGGGTCAACCGGGCCCGCGCCACCCTCGAAGCCCGCCGCCGCGAACTCCTCGACCACGAGGGCCGCGCAGAGTTCGCCGCCGAGTTCGCCCTGCTCGGGCAGGCCGTCACCGGGGCGATCGCCGCCGCCGACACCCCGGACGCCTGCGACGATCAACTTTCCAGGCTGCTGCTCCAGCTGGAAAACCTGGAGTCGCGGTTCGCGGAGTTCGACGACTTCCTCGCCGAGCTGGCCGAGCGCCGGTCGGAGGTGTACGAGGCGTTCTCGGCCCGCAAGCAGACCCTCCAGGACGACCGGGCCCGGCGCGCCGAACGGCTGGCCCAGTCGGCCGCCCGGGTCCTGGAGACGGTCTCCCGGCGGCTGTCCGCGCTGGACGACCTGGACGCCGTGAACACCTTCCTGGCCTCCGACCCGATGGCCGCCAAGTTCCGTCGCACCGCCGACGAGCTGCGCGGACTCGGTGATCCGGTGCGGGCCGAGGAGCTCGACGGGCAGCTGCTGGCCGCCCGCCAGGAGGCCGGGCGGGCGCTGCGGGACCGCAGTGAGCTGTACGCGGACGGCGGCGCCACGATCCGGCTGGGCCGGCACCGGTTCGCCGTGAACACCCAGCCCTTCGACCTGACGCTCGTCCCGCACGGGGACCGGCTCGCGTTCGCCCTCACCGGCACGGACTACCGGGCGCCGGTCACCGACCCGGAGTTCGGGGCGACCCGCCCGTACTGGGAGCAGACCCTTCCCTCGGAGTCCCCGCAGGTCTACCGGGGCGAGCACCTGGCCGCCCGGCTCCTGGACGAGCGGGGCGCGGACACCCTGGCCGCCCTGGACCCGGCCGAACTCGCCGCACTCGTGCGGGAGTCGGCGGCAGCCGCGTACGACGAGGGCTATCAGCGCGGCGTCCACGACGAGGACGCCACCGCGATCCTCGCCGCCCTGCTGCGGCTGCACGCCGGGGCCGGCCTGCTGCGCCGCCCGCCCGCCGTCCGGGCAACCGCTCAACTCTTCTGGGCGTACGGCGCGGACGAGGCCCGGCGCACCTCATGGACCCGGCGGGCCCGCTCGCTGGCCCGCGCCCGCGAGACCTTCGGCCTGGCCCCGGCCGTCGACGCCCTCCAGGAGGAGTGGGCGGCCGTCATCGGGGGCGAGGACCCGGCCGCCGTCGCCGGGTACCTCTTCGAGGAGCTGACCAGCGGCCCGGAGGGATTCGTCACCAGCGCCGCCACCCGCACCTTCCTGGACAAGTTCCGTCGCACCCCCGGCACTTCGGCGTACGACGAGGATCTCGCCGCGCTGGGCGACGACCTGCCGGCCCGCCGTCAGCTCGTCGAGGGCTGGCTCGCCTCGTACGCCGCCGCGAACGGTGGCGGGATCGACCCGGGCGATCTCGCGGAGGCCGTGGCCGTGGAGCTCTGCCCGGAACCGGTGCTCGGCCGGTACGACTGCGAGGCGCCGCTGACCGCACGGGTGGAAGGGCTGCTCGGCAGCCACCCGCGCGTCGAACGGGGCACGCTGACCGTCCGGATCGACGAACTCCTGGCCCGCACCGCCTCCTTCCGCACCACCACCGTCCCCGGGTTCCGCGCCTACCAGCACCGGCGCACCGCCCTGGTGAACGCCGAGCGGGCCCGGCTGCGGCTGGACGACCACCGGCCGCGCGTCATGTCGGCGTTCGTCCGCAACCGGCTGCTGGACGAGGTGTACCTGCCGCTGATCGGGGACAGCCTCGCCAAGCAGCTCGGCACCGCCGACGCCGACCGGCGCACCGACTCGCAGGGCCTGCTGCTGCTGGTGTCGCCGCCCGGCTACGGCAAGACGACGCTGATGGAGTACGTCGCCGACCGGCTCGGCCTGGTCCTCGTCAAGATCAGCGGCCCGAACCTCGGCCACGACGTGACCTCGCTCGACCCGGCCCAGGCCCGCACCGCGACCGCCCGCCAGGAGATCGAAAAGATCAACTTCGCGCTGGAGTCCGGCAACAACACGCTTCTCCACCTCGACGACATCCAGCACACCTCGCCGGAACTGCTCCAGAAGTTCATCCCGCTCTGCGACGCCACCCGCCGTATCGAGGGCGTGCGGGACGGCGAGCCGCGCAGCCACGACCTGCGGGGCAAGCGGTTCGCAGTGTGCATGGCCGGCAATCCGTACACGGAGTCGGGCGAGCGGTTCCGGATCCCCGACATGCTCGCCAACCGGGCCGACGTGTGGAACCTCGGCGAGGTGCTGAGCGGCCGCGAGGACGTCTTCGCGCTGAGCTTCGTCGAGAACGCGCTGACCGCCAACCCGGTGCTGGCACCGCTCGCCGGGCGCTCCCGCGCGGATCTCGCCCTGTTCGTACGGCTGGCCTCCGGCGACAGCGCGGCCCGCGCGGACCGGCTGGAGCACCCGTACCCACCCGCCGAGGTGGACCGGATCGTCGCGGTGCTGCGCCATCTGCTGACCGCCCGCGACACCGTCCTGGCCGTGAACGCCGCGTACATCGCGTCGGCCGCGCAGACGGACGCGACACGCACCGAGCCGCCGTTCCGGCTCCAGGGCTCGTACCGCAACATGAACAAGATCGCCGAACGGATCGTGCCGGTGATGAACGAGGCGGAGCTGTCCGACGTCATCGACGACCACTACACGGGCGAGGCCCAGACGCTGACCAACGGCGCGGAGTCGAACCTGCTGAAGCTGGCCGCGCTGCGCGGCCGGCTCACCCCCGAACAGTCCGCGCGCTGGTCCGCGATCACCGCCTCCTACGTCCGTACGCAGGCCCTCGGCGGCCCGGACGGCGACCCGATGACCCGGGCCGTCGCCGCGCTGGGGCTGCTCGCGGACCGGATCGCCGCGGTCGAGTCGGCGATCGTCCGGGTGGCCGACCCCCGCCATGTGCTCACCAAGCCGTCGGCCCGGCACGCGGCTTCCCCGTCCGCCGGACCGGCCGAAGATCACTGACCGGACGCCCACCGAGAAGAGGAGCAAGGCATGCTGGGTCATGTGCCCCCACTTCCCCAGCAGCCCCAACGTTCCCCGTTCAGCGGACACATGGTCGTCTGCGGCGACGACGCGCTGGCCCGCCGGCTCGCCGTCGAGCTGCGTTATGTGTACGGGGAGCGGGTCACCCTCGTCCTGCCGCCCGGCCGTGCCGACCGCGCGCCCGAACTCCCGCTGACGGGACGAGGCCTGGCGTCCGCGCTGTTCGGCCGGATGTCGTCGGCGATGACCCGCAACGGGGGCAGCGGCGGGGCCGACTCGCTGGGGGACGACACCAACGCCGGGGTCGACCCGGTCCGCATCCTGGCGGCGGCGGAGCCGTCCGACGAGGCGTTCCAGGAGGCGGGCGTCGCCTCGGCCGCAGCCCTGGCCCTGGTGTACGACGACGACGAGCGCAACATCCGCGCCGCGCTGACCGCCCGCCGCCTCAACCCCCGCCTCCGGCTGGTCATCCGGCTCTACAACCGCAAGCTGGGCCAGCACCTGGAGACGCTCCTCGACCAGGCCGCCGCCGTCGCCGCGCCCGGCCTGGACCGGGCCGCCCTGGACGCCTCCACCACCGTCCTCTCCGACGCCGACACCGCCGCCCCCGCACTCGCGGCCACCGTCCTCACCGGCTCCAGCAAGGTCATCCAGGCGGAGGGCCTGCTGCTGCGCGCCGCCGAACGCACCCCGCCCGGGGGCGGCCAGATCGCCGACCCCGGACTGTGCACCCTCGCGCTGCTCTCCTCCACCACCCACGACCCGGCGGGCACCGAGGGCTCCGACAGCAGCGGCGACGAGGGCCCCCGGCTGCTGCCCGACGAACGGCAGGTGGCCGCCGCCACGGGCCGGGGCACGGTGGTCCTGGAGGCGGTCAGCCAGGCCGGGCCGGCCGGACCGCCGCCCCGGATGGGCGGCCGGGGCGCACCGCTCGGCCAGGTCTTCTCGCGGCGGCTGCGCTGGTCGGCGCTGGGCGTCGGCCTGGCCGTGCTGGGCCTCGCCGTCGCCTCCACGATCACCACCGACGACAACCCGGTGCACGCCACCTACCTCACCCTGCTCGACCTGTTCGCGATGGGCGACCCGGCGATCGGCGAAAAGACGGCCCGCCAGATCATCCAACTCCTCGCGGGCGTGGCCGGGTTGATGCTGCTGCCGCTCCTCGTGGCGGGCGTCCTGGAGGCCTTCGGCTCGCTCCGCACGGCCTCCTCCCTGCGCCGCCCGCCGCGCGGCCTGTCCGGCCATGTGGTGCTGCTGGGGCTCGGCAAGATCGGCACCCGGGTCCTCGTCCGGCTGCGCGAACTCGGCATCCCCGTGGTGTGCGTGGAGGACGACCCGGACGCGCGCGGCATCCCGGTCGCCCGCCGGCTGCACGTACCGGTGGTCCTCGGCGACGTCACCCAGGAAGGCGTCCTGGAGGCGGCGAAGATCCAGCGCTCCCGCGCCCTGCTCGCCCTGACCAGCGCCGACACCACCAACCTGGAGGCGGCCCTCTACGCCCGCTCGGTCAAACCGGACCTGCGCGTGGCGCTGCGGCTGTACGACGACGAGTTCGCCACCGCCGTCTACCGCACCCTGCGCACCGCCCACCCCCAGGCCGTGACCCGCTCCCGCTCCGTCTCCCACCTGGCCGCCCCGGCCTTCGCGGTAGCCATGATGGGCCGCCAGATCCTGGGCGCGATCCCGGTGGAGCGCAAGGTGATGCTGTTCGCGGCGGTGGAGGTGGCCGGCCACCGGCAGTTGGAGGGCCACACGGTGGAGCAGGCGTTCCGGGCGGGCGCCTGGCGGGTCCTGGCCCTGGACGCCACCCCGCCCGGCGACCGCCGCCCGGACCTGGCCGCCCCGGACCACGCCACCCCGGACCACCCGTCCGGCCTGGTGTGGGACCTGCACCCCGGCTACGTACTGCGCCCCGAGGACCGCGTGGTGATCGCCGCCACCCGCCGGGGCCTGGCCGAACTGCTGCGGGGGCGAAGCCGGGTGTCGCCGGGGGCCTCGTGACCGGTGCGTCCGGCCACCCGGCGGCTGCCGGCATCGCAGCCGCCGAAATCCGGGTGCCCCGGACCCCACCCGCCCCTACCCTGCCCCGCATGGACAATCCTGCCCCCGTGGACCCCGACGCCCCCGGCCTCCTCAACGTGATCGACATCGAGGCGACCTGCTGGGACGGGCAGCCGCCCCCGGGTGCGGTCAGCGAGATCATCGAAATCGGGCTGACGGTGCTCGACCTGCGCGCGGCGGAGCGGCTCGCCCGCCACCGGATCCTGGTCCGGCCCGTCCGGTCCACGGTCGGCGCCTTCTGCACCGGGCTGACCGGCCTCACCCAGGCCGAGGTGGACACGGGCGTGTCCTTCGCCGAGGCCTGCCGGCTGCTGGCGTCGGAGCACCTGGCGGGCATACGTCCCTGGGCGAGCTGGGGCGACTACGACCGCAACCAGTTCACCCGCCAGTGCCGGGCGACCGGCACCCGGTACCCCTTCGGCCGCCGCCACACCAACGCCAAGATCCCCTTCACCGCCGCGCACGGCCTGCGCAAGCGCCCCGGCATGGCCCAGGCCCTGGAGATCGCCGGCCTCCCCCTGGAGGGCCGCCACCACAGCGGCGCGGACGACGCGTGGAACATCGCCGCCCTGATCCTGGACGTCGCGGCCCGGGACGCCTGGCCCGACGCCCCCTGATTCCGCGCCCACCGCGCACGCCGCGCCCACCGGTACGGGCATCAGCCGGCGTCGAGGCCGTCGATCAGGCGGCCCAGGAACCGGGCGAAGGTGGCCTCGGCGGTGAGCGGGCGGCCGGGGGCGGCGAGGACTTCGGCGAGTTCCGGATGGCGGCCGTCGGCGGCGACAGCGGCGAGGTAGCGGGCCTCGGCCGCGACCCGGTCCGGAGACCGCGCGGCTGCGGCCTGCGTGATCTCGTGAGCGACATGTCCGGCCACGAATGCGGTCAGCTGGGCGAAGACCTCCAGCTTCGCCGCACCGTCCAGCCCGGTGGGCCGCAGTACGGAGAGCGCATGCTCCAGGAAGGCCAGCGTGTTGGGGCCCGGAACGCGACGGGTGGACAGAGCGGCGGGCAGCCAGGGGTGCCGCAGCATGTGGGCGCGCTGAAGACGGGCGATCGTCTTCAGATCGGTACGCCAGTCACCACTGGGCGGCTCCGTGGCCGTGAGTTCGCCGCTGACGTGGTCGACCATCAGCTCCAGCAGGGTCTCCTTGTCGGGGGCGTAGCTGTAGAGCGACATCACGCCGGCTCCGACCTGGGCCGCCACCCGCCGCATGGTGACCGCTTCGATGCCTTCGGCGTCCGCCATGGCGACGGCCGCCACGACGATCCCCTCCCGGCTGAAGGAGGGCCTGCGGCCCCGGCGGGGCTCGGCGGGACGCAACCAGAGCTGTGCGGGATCGACGCCCGCGGCTCCGGGCCTCTCGTCATGGGACACGGTCTCCCGCTCCTTCCCCGGGTCGTTGCGGCGGCTCTGCTGTCGAGGCGGCGCTTGCGGAGATCATCCAAGCATCCTCTATTCTCGTACACTGTACGTAATAAAGGAGGAGCGATGCCACCACGCATGCCCGACGCCGCAGCCCGACCGGCCTGGGTGCCACCCACCGGAAAGCCGCCACTGTCCTCACGGATGATGAGGGCGACCTGGCGAGGCCTGCCGACGAAACGGCACGAGGTCGGGTGGGAACCGGGGCTGACGGTGCCGGCCGCAGACGGAAGCCCGCTGGTCACGGACCACTACTTCCCGCGTGCGGAGGGCGACTTCCCCACCCTCCTGGTCCGCTCCCCTTATGGCCGCGGTCTGCCGTGGTCTCCCCAGTACGGCCTGCTCTTCGCCGAACAGGGCTTTCACGTGGTCCTTCAGAGCTGCCGCGGCACCGGTGGTTCGGGAGGCGAGTTCGACCTGTGGCGCAACGAGGCCGCCGACGGACAGGCCACGGTGTCGTGGCTGCGCGAGCAGCCCTGGTTCAACGGAACACTGGGAACGGTGGGCCCCAGCTACCTCGGCTACGTGCAATGGGCCCTCGCCGTGGACCCACCGCCGGAACTGAAGGCGATGGTGGTGCAGGTGGGCCTGCACGACCCCTACGCCCTGTTCCACGCGGACGGTGCGCCACTCCTGGAGAACGCCCTCGCCGTCGGTATGGGCATGACCTACCAGCACCAGGGCATGGGGCCGTTCATCAGGGCGACGCTGCGCCTTCAGCGCCACCTGCGCGACGTCATCAGCGCACGGCCCCTGCGCGGGGCGTACGTGTCCGCCCTCGGGGGCGAGGTGCCCTGGCTGGACGACGTGATGACGCACCCCGACCCCAAGGACACGTACTGGCAGGGCGCGTCGCTGACGGAGCCGGCGGAACGGCTCCGCGTGCCCACGGCTCTGATCACCGGATGGCACGACGCGCTGGTCGACCAGACCTTCGAGCAGTACGACCGGCTGCGCCGGGCCGGATGCGAGACCGCTCTGCTCGTCGGCCCCTGGACCCACACCTCCGCCCTGCAACAGGGCTGGCCCGAGGTGTTCGCCGAGAGCCTCGCCTGGCTGCGCGCCCACCTGTGCGCCGACCCCGCCGGCCTGCGCCCGACCGCGGTGCGTGTGCACATCGGCGGCGAAGCCGCCTGGCGGGACCTCGACGAGTGGCCGCCGGCCGCGACCGCCACCTCGTGGCACCCCGCCCCGGGCGGGCACCTCACCCAACACGCCCCCACGGACTCCGCACCGCTGACGTCGTTCCGCTACGACCCGGCCGACCCCACCCCGTCCCTCGGCGGCCCGCTGCTCTCCCGCACCGCCGGCCCACGCGACAACAGCACCCTGGAAGCCCGGGACGACGTCCTGACGTTCACCGGCCCCCCACTGACCGAGCCGCTGGACATCCTGGGCCCGGTCTCCGCCCGGCTGAGCGTCTCCACGGACACCGGCCACGCCGATGTCTTCACCCGCCTGTGCGACGTGGACCCGCAGGGCCGCTCCATCAACATCTGTGACGGACTCGGCCGGCTTCGGACGACCGAAGACGTTCCCTCGCAGGTCACCGTGGCGATGAGCACCACCGCCCATCGCTTCGCCGTCGGTCACCGCATACGCTGGCAGATCAGCGGAGGCGCCCATCCGCGCTACGCCCGGAATCCCGGCACCGGTGAGCCGCCCGTGGACGCCACCGCCTTCGCGCCGGTGCGCATCACGCTCCACACGGACTCGGCATTGACGCTCCCCCGCGGCTCCGGGCGCACGTGATCCCTCAGCCCTGCGGAGAACGTGCGGACGAGCGGGCCGGGCCCGGCGGCCCGGCCCGCTCGTCCGGATCCCGAGGTCAGGGATCGAGCCGGATCACGTCCCCATCACCCCACGCACCTCGTCCAGCGTCGCCACCGCCAGCTCGTTGGCGCGCTCGTTCCCGGCGCGGAGCACCGACCGTACGTACCCCATGTCCCGCGCGTACTCGGCCCGCCGGGCCCTGATCGGCGCCATCCGGCTGTTGACGGCCTCGGTCACGGTCCGCTTGAGCACGGCCGCACCGCCCCCACCGATCTCCTCCGCCACGGCATGCGGTTCCCGTCCCAGGCAGAGCGCCGCCAGCAGCACCAGCGAGGACACCCCGGGCCGGTTCTCCGGGTCGTACGTGATGTGCCGCTCGGCATCCGTCTTCGCCCCCTTGATCAGCCGGGCGGTCTCGTCCGCGTCGGCGCCCAGCGCGATGGAGTTCCCCCGGCTCTTGCTCATCTTGGTGCCGTCGGTGCCGAGGAGGAGCGGCGCGTCGGAGAGCAGCGCTTCCGGTTCCGGGAAGACTGCCCCGTACCGCTCGTTGAAGCGCCGGGCGACGGTCCGCGTGACTTCGAGGTGCGGCAGCTGGTCCTGCCCGACCGGCACCAGGTTCCCCTTGCAGAACAGGATGTCGGCGGCCTGGTGCACGGGATACGTGAACATCAGCCCGCTGACGGCGGACTGCCGGGAGTGCGCGATCTCGTCCTTGACGGTGGGATTGCGGTTCAGCTCGGCGACGGAGACCAGGCTCAGGAACGGCAGCATCAGCTGATTGAGCGCGGGCACGGCACTGTGGTTGAAGACCGTCGAACGCGCCGGGTCGATCCCGATGGCCAGGTAGTCCAGCAGCATCCCCTCCATGTACTCGCCGAGCCGGTCGGCGACGTCCCGGTCGGTGAGCACCTGGTAGTCCGCGATGATCACGAACACATCCACCCCCAGCTCCTGGAGCCGCACCCGGTTGTGGAGGGTGCCGAAGTAGTGCCCGAGGTGCAGGGGCCCGGTGGGCCGGTCCCCGGTCATCACCCGGAATTTCTCCGGGGCCTGCCGGATCCGCGCCTCCAGCTCGGCGGTGGTCGCGGTGGCGGTGGCGGTGGCGGTGGCTGTGCTCATTGGTTCTCTCTCCTCGCGATGGTGGTTGCGTGGAGGACGGCCCGCCGTGATCACCGGTATCCGTACCCGTACGAGGGCAGCGAAAAGGGCCGTCCATATCGAACGGCCCGGATTCCGTGCAGAGGGGAGGCGGCCGCTCCTAGAAGGAGCGCCACCAGTTTCGGCACAGTACGGAGGTCATGACCCGAGGGTAACGGAACCGAACTCCGCCCACACGACCTTTCCCGGCCCGCACCGCGCCCCGTACCTCCACCGGTCCGCCGGCGCCCCCACCAACGCCAGCCCCCCGCCCGCCGGTGGCTGAGACTTCTCGACATCAGACAGCGGCAGAACGTCACCATCCAGATGTTCCCGGCTGCCGTCGGCAAGGTCGCCGGGATGTCCGGCCCCTTCGTGGCCTTCTCGTTCGGAGTGGAGCCGAACGCAGCCCTGTCCATGCGCAGTGCCGTGAACCTGAGCGTCCGCGAGACAGAGGCGATACGCCCTCCGGCGGTGTTTCCGGCAGCGCCGGCTCGCCCCCGGTACGCGAGCCGGCGCTGTGGCGGCGGTGTCAGGGCCTGCCGGGGCAGGCGCCTCGCCGCGCAACAACCGTGGGGCGCGGTTCAGTCACCGGGCAGCGGGCGGACGGTGAGGATCTGTTCGGCATGGCCGACGGGCCCTCGGAGGTCGTGCAGGACGCTGCTGGTGAGCCCCTGTCCCGACGGGCCGAAAGTGGTGGTGGTGTCCAGTCCGGTCCACGGTCCTTCCGGCTGCCTGTGCAGATGGATCGTCAGGTCGAGGTTCGGGAACATCCACTCGGTGGGGTCCTGCTGGACGGCGATGCCGTTCGCGATGTCCACCAGCGCGATGTACGAGGCGAGGGAGCCGATCGGCTCGCCCGCGACCAGGTCGACGGGCGAGGACGCCCAGGCCGCCGTACGTCCCTTGCGGAGCGGAGGCGTGCGACGGACGTCGATGGACGAGACGAAGCCTCCGTCCCACCTCTCGCTCATGGCCCAGGGAGTGAGTTCCTCGGGGGCTGGGAGCCGCTCGTGGGGACTGTCGGCGACGGCGGAGGTGTCCAGGGACGCCAGCAGCCAGGCACGGGCGCGGACGACCGGACGGCCGCCGATGGTCACGGTCGCTTCGAGAAGTTCGATGGTCCGGCCGGGACGAACGGTCCCGACGGTGATCTCGCACTCGTCGAGGGCGATGCGGCCGAGGATGTCGTAGCTGATCCTGCCGAGCACGAGATTCCCCGGCCGCGTCGCGAGGTGCCGTTCGAGGGCGTGCGCGACGAGCCCGGCCAGCGGGCTGAAGTGCTGTTCGTCGGTGCTCCACGCGCCCCCCGCGTGAGCCGTTGGTTTGTAGGAGTGTTCGCCCGTCCGCTCGTAGTAGCTCTCGCGCTCGGCAACGCCTGTGGTCACGGGATCCGTCTCCTTGAACAGGGCAGGTGATGCACGGGACAGCTGCATCTACCACGCATCGTAGGGAGCGCAGCCCTCGCCGGGCACCGTGATCTCACGCACAACGGTCGGGCAGGACGACGGATTGTCCGCACTGCTACCAGGCCACTCGCGGGGCAGTCGGAGTGCTGCTGCCGGTTCCGCGGGCCGATGCCTGTTCGGACGGGTCCGGACTGCGGAACGAGACCGAGAACGCCCGTGGCACCCGGGAGAGGCCCGGCGGCCGTGGGCGGGAGAAGCTGCGGCACCCTCGCCACGCTGTCAGGAATTGCTCCACCCGCGCCGGCAGAGGACGAGCCGGTATCCGTCCGGGTCCTCGAAGGTGACGCCCCACGCGTTCCAGTACGGGTTCGGTGACTCGACCCGCTTGCCGCCGTGTTCCTCCAGACGGCCCACCGTCTCCTCCGGCACGGGCCCGTCCAGGTAGAGGACCAGCAGGTCCTGCTCGGTGGGGTGGGGTTCGCCGCCGTGGACGAGTTCGAGGTGCCAGGGGGCGTCCGGGTGGCCCAGCATCAGGAGGTCGTGGGTGCCGGGCGCCCGTTCCGCCTCGGCGCGCCACAGCACGTCCAGGCCGAGGCCGTGCGCCCAGAAGCGTTCGGCGGCGGCCAGGTCGCGGGACGGCCGGGCGATGCGGATGTGGGTCTGTCCGGTGAACGCCATGGCGGGGCTCCTGCCCGGCGGCGGCACGCGCTGTGCGTGCCCGGGTCCGCAGCGTAGGCGGGCGGGGTGCCGGCCCGCATCGGTCCCGGGACGGGCCGCGTCTCCGTCGCCCGGCCTACGCGGGCGTCCTCGGCCGGGGCGGAACAGGGCGTGCCGGATGCCGTCCGCCGCGGGCGCCGCGTCCGGGCGCTCCGGGCGCTCCTGCGTGGTGCCGCCCGCGCCCCGCCCCGCTCGCTTCACTTCTTGGCGTGCTCGCCGACGTAGAACAGGATCCAGATGAAGCCGGCGAAGAGGTGCGTGGCGAAGACGTAGACGAAGACACGCAGCGCCACGCCGCGCTCCTTCCAGCGCTCGCTCTCGCTTCCCTCGCTCACGGTCCTGCCTCCGTCGGGCGCGGGCCGTGTCTGGTCCCGCGGGTCCCGTCCAGGGTACGCACCGCCCCGGAAACGGCCCCGTGGAATAGGCGGGGGTGGCGCTCCGTTGTAGGGTGTGTTCACATAGTTCAACGTTCAACAAAACTAGGTTTCTGGAGGCGGGCGCCATGCAGTTCGGGATCTTCACCGTCGGGGATGTCACCACCGACCCGACGACCGGCCGGACGCCGAGCGAGCACGAGCGGATCAAGGCCACCATCGCCATCGCGCAGAAGGCGGAGGAGGTCGGCCTGGACGTCTTCGCCACCGGCGAGCACCACAACCCGCCGTTCGTGCCGTCCTCGCCGACGACTACGCTCGGCTACATCGCCGCCCGCACCGAGAACCTGATCCTGTCCACGTCCACCACGCTGATCACCACCAACGACCCGGTGAAGATCGCCGAGGACTACGCGACGCTCCAGCACCTCGCGGACGGCCGCGTCGACCTGATGATGGGCCGCGGCAACACCGGTCCGGTCTACCCCTGGTTCGGCAAGGACATCCGGCAGGGCATCCCGCTCGCCATCGAGAACTACGCCCTGCTGCACAAGCTGTGGCGCGAGGACGTCGTCGACTGGGAGGGCAAGTTCCGTACGCCGCTGCAGTCCTTCACCGCGACCCCGCGCCCGCTGGACGGCGTTCCGCCGTTCGTCTGGCACGGCTCGATCCGCTCGCCGGAGATCGCCGAGCAGGCCGCGTACTACGGCGACGGCTTCTTCCACAACAACATCTTCTGGCCCATCGAGCACACCAAGAAGATGGTGAAGCTGTACCGGCAGCGGTACGCGCACTACGGGCACGGCACCGCCGAGCAGGCCATCGTCGGCCTCGGCGGCCAGGTGTTCATGCGGAAGAACTCGCAGGACGCGGTACGGGAGTTCCGCCCGTACTTCGACAACGCGCCGGTCTACGGGCACGGGCCCTCGATGGAGGACTTCACGCAGCAGACGCCGCTGACCGTCGGCTCCCCGCAGGAGGTCATCGAGCGGACCCTTTCCTTCCGGGACGCCGTCGGTGACTACCAGCGCCAGCTGTTCCTGATGGACCACGCGGGGCTGCCGCTGAAGACGGTCCTGGAACAGCTCGACATCCTCGGCGAGGAGGTCGTCCCGGTGCTACGCAAGGAGTTCGCCGCGCTGCGCCCGGCCGGGGTCCCGGACTCCGCGCCCGTCCACCCGGCCGTCGCCGCCCGCACCGCCACGGCCACAACCGCCGCTGCCACTGCCACTGCCGCCACGAAGGAGGCCTGACCGACGTGTCCAACACCTTCGCCACCGAGCCGCTGCGCATCGTCGCCGTGTCGGCCGGGCTGAGCAGCCCGTCCTCGACCCGGCTGCTGGCCGAGCGGCTGGCCGGCGCCGCCCGTGAGCGGCTGCTGGCCGAGCAGGACCGCGCGGTCGAGGTCCGGGTGATCGAGCTGCGCGACCTGGCCGTCGACATCGCCAACCACCTGGTCACCGGGTTCCCGCCGGCCGCCCTGGACGGGGCGGTCAAGGAGGTGACGGAGGCGGACGGGCTGATCGCCGTCTCGCCCGTGTTCACCGCCTCGTACAGCGGGCTGTTCAAGTCGTTCTTCGACCTGATCGACAACACCGCGCTGACCGGCAAGCCCGTCGTCGTCGCGGCGACCGGCGGCACCGCCCGCCACTCGCTGGTCCTGGAGCACGCGATGCGCCCGCTCTTCGCCTATCTGCGGGCCACCGTCGTACCGACGTCCGTGTACGCGGCCTCGGAGGACTGGGGCTCGTCCGGCGACGAGTACACCGACGGGCTGCCGTCCCGCATCCGGCGGGCGGGCGGCGAGCTCGCGGCCATGATCACGGGCGGCCGGGCGGCCTCCGGGGCGCGGCGGACCCTCGGGCCGGCCGACGAGGTGGTGCCGTTCGAGCAGCAGCTCGCCGATCTCCGCCTGGACTGAGGGCCCGCCGTTCGAAGAGCTGTCCGGTTTGATTAGAGTTGGAGCGAAAGATGCGCCGTGCGGGTTTTTCAGTACGTACGGCGCCTCTGCGCACTGAGCCGGAACGAGCTGGAGGCAGAGATGGGCAGGATCGTGGTGGGCGTGGACGGCTCCGAGTCGTCGATCAAGGCGCTGCACTGGGCCGTACGCCAGGCGGAGCTGACCGGTGACACGGTGGAGGCGGTCAACAGCTGGGAGTACCCCGCGACGAGCTGGGCGTCGATGATGCCCGGCATGCCGGAGGACTTCGACCCGCAGGCCCTGGCGACCGTGGCCCTCACCGAGACGCTGGAGGAGGCCCTGGGCGCCGAGGGTGCCGCGGCGATCAGCAAGATCGTGGTGATCGGCAACCCGGCCCAGTCCCTGCTGGACCGTGCCAAGGGGGCGAACCTGCTCGTGGTGGGGGCGCGCGGCTACAGCGGCTTCAAGGCGACCCTGCTCGGCTCGGTCAGCCTCCACGTCACCCAGCACGCACCGTGCCCGGTGACGGTCGTACGCGACGCGTGATCGACCGGACATGAGACGAGGGCGGGCCCGCACGACCGTGTGCGGGCCCGCCCTGCGTCATGAGCCCGCGCGGACCGGCGGCCGGGGACGGCGCGGCAGCAGCGGCCAGGTGGCGGACAGCTTCATCGCCGCCTCGGTCACCGCGGGATCACTCGATCGCTCCATCGCCCCCTCCAGAAAGGCATGGGCCGCCGCCTCGTACAGATCGTCCGTGGCCCGGACCCGGGCGTCCACGGCCTCCCGGCGCTGGGTGGCACGGTCCTGTGCCGTTTGGGTGAGCGAGCGGGCCCGGTCGGCGGCGGCACGGGCCTCCTCCCGCTGCCGGAACCTGCCGGCCCGGCGTTCCAGCGCCGCGCGGTACGCGTCCAGATAGGGATGCTCCCTGAGCAGCCCCAGCAGGAAGCCGATGCCGCCGGACAGGAAGAGCAGGGCCACGAACATCCAGGTGATCGTCTGCGGAGCCAGATGGAGGCTGTCCACCAGCGTCGGCTGTGTGCCGAGGCTGTCCGCACCGCTGAAGTCACCGAGATCCGACGGGACGTCGACGGGATCGGGGTGCTGGAGCACCAGCCTGGCCCGCAGATCGCCCAGGGCCCAGCCGGAGAACCCCCAGACCCCCATCAGGCCCAGCGCCGGAACGACGGCGGCCTTGAGGGATCCGGTCGCCGCGCGGCTGCGCAGGGTCCGTCCCGCGAGGTGCGGCAGGAGCACCATCAGCACGGCGGTGGAGATCGCCAGCGTGCCGGACAGGAAGTCGCTGCCCGCGCTGCCCCTGCCGTGGAAGGGCTGGAAGGCGATCCAGTAGATCGGTATCTCGACCGCCGCGATGGCCAGGAGCATGGCCCAGGTCAGCCACGCGGGCATGCCCGGACGTTCGGGCATGCCCTCCCAGCCCGCGTCGGGCGGCGGGACCAGGCCGCCGAGGGGCTGCGGCTCCGGCTCCTCCCCCGGGGTGGAGCCCCGGCCGGCGGGCGGCCGGGCGGTGTCCGGCCAGGCGGTGTCCGGCCGGGCGGCGTCCGGCTCCCCGGTGGGGTCGATCGACTGCCAGTCGTCGTCGGCCGGGCCGTCGCCCGGCACCGGCGCGGGCCCGCGCCGCCCGTCGGGGTCCTGGCCGGCCCGGCCGCCGGGCGGTGTTCCGGGGGCGGCCCGGCCCCCGGGCGGTGTTCCGTCCGGGCGGGAGAGCGAACCGCTGTCCCCACCGGCCTCCGCGTCGGGGAACCTCGCCTGGATCCAGCGGAGTTCGACCCGCTCCCGGACACCGTCCCGGAACCTCTCCCACCGCACCGCCCGGGCCGCGAGCCGGTTCAGCTGGCGCCAGGACGACCGGACCCCGTCGTCGGCCTCCCGCAACAGCTGGTCCCGCAGCCGGCTCTCCACCTCGGCCGCTTCCACGTCCGCCCTGGCGCGCCCGTCCAGCAGGAGCTCCGCCCTCTCCTCGTCCGCCGCCTCGGCCCACAGCTGCTGCTGCACCATGTCGCGCACGGCGGCGAGTTCGCCGAAATAGGGCACCTGTCCGTCGCTGTCGAGCACCCAGGGGTCGAGCGCGCCCGACCGGGCGGCCCTGCCACGCACGACGAACCGCCGCCGGCCCACGACCGCTCCGGCCCCACGCTTGCGGGCGCCCTCGATCAGGCGGCGCTGCTGCCGGTCCGTCAGTACCAGCGGGCGGCGCCGGGGCCCCGCCTCCGGGGGCGCCGCCCGGCGGTCCGCGCCCCGGCGTCCGGTCCCGGCACGCAGCGGCCCCGGAACCCTGAGCCGCCGCCGGCGCGGCTCCCCGGGGTCACTTCCGGTAGTCGTCGTGGACATGCGCCTTCGCCCTCCCGCTCAGGATCTCGGACCAGAACGCGTCGAACGGCCGGTACTCGCTCGGCTTCGCGTCGCGGCTCATGCCGTAGCCGACGGGGTAGACGTCCATGCCGGTGATTCCCGGTACACCCCGGTCGCCGAGCAGGGTGTCGACGGCCCGCTCCCGGCTCTCCTCCGTCGCGATCTCGTCCGCCCTGAGTGTGAACTCCTTGTCGGCCTGCTCGAAGTCGCTCACCACCAGCAGACTCGGCGTCCCCTTGCCTGACGGCATGGCGTCACCGATCCGAGCCAGGGCCCCGATCACGTCCGAACCCCCTTGTGTGCGGGCGCACTTGAGCATGGTGAGCGCCCCCTTGGCCGCCAGGACCCGTGCCGACCTGCGCATGCTGTCGCGGTCGGACATCTCGTCCCCCGGCGGGTCGAGATCGATGTCCCCGACCCGGCAGGAGGAGGTCTGCGAAGAGCGGGTGACCGGGGCGAACGACAGCGTGCCGCAGTGCCGTTCGGTCAGGAAGGGGACGAGCGTGGACTTGAGCTTGGCCTCGGCGTCGAAGCCCCGGCCGCCGGCCGATCCGGAACCCGAACCGTCGACGACCAGCCCGCACGGCGTGCGGAGATCGTCGGCCTCGGCGGACGCGGAGCAGCCGGCGACGGCCGCGAGCGACGCGACGAGTGCCAGGGCCGGGACGGCGCGCCGGAACCGGCCGGACCGGCGCGGCAGCCCGGTCGCGGTCGGACGGCCGGGCGGGTGGGGCACGTTCATGGCTCTCTCCGTGTTCGTACGAAGGTTCACGGTTTGCTGGACGTCGGCGGTGGTGAACGGCCGTGCAGGTCCGACGGCTGGACTGGCGGCCGGTCCGACGGCCGGACTGGCGGCCGGACTGACGGTCGGTCCTGCGGCTGGTCCGACGGTCGGTCCTGTGGTGAACGGCCGTGCCGATGCGACGGGCGGTCCGGCGCTGACCCGCCGTGCCGATGCGACGGCCGGTCCGACGGCGGCCCGCCGTGCCGGTTCGGGTGGGCGGGTCATCCGTGCCCCCGCCCCGGGCCCGTCGCCGCCCCGCGCGGTGTACCGGGGGCCTCGCCCCGTACGGGCTGCTCGTCGAGGATGGCCAGCGCGCGGGTCACCGGGTGATCCGTCCGGCCCCGGACCGGGGCGGGCCACAGACCGCCGTCCACCCGGAGCCAGTCATCGGTGTGCTGCCAGGACTCGTCGAGAACGATGTGGCCGGGCAGCCGGTGCGGGTGCTCCATCGGGAACGGCTCCCGCGGCAGCGGCCGGAGGCTCGTCAGGACGGCCGCCCAGTAGTGGGCGAGCCGCTGGTTCGCCTCATGGGTCAGGACGGCGGCCCGGCCCCGGCACACCCCCGCCGCGGCCCGCCACACACCGATGAGTTCGCCGTACCGGGCGAGTGCGGCCGGGGCGTGGGCCCGCCGCACGTCGTACTGGGTGACCACCCGCACGGACTCGGCGTGGATCCGCGCGCACAGCTCGCGCTCGTCGTGCAGCAGCCGCGAGCGCAACTGGTCGGCCCCGCGCGACGCGCTCGCCCGTATCCCCAGCACATGGGGTGTCAGCAGTTCCGGATACGGATCGGCGGCGTCCCGCGGCAGGGTGCCCGGGTACGTGGGCGAAGCGAGCCGGGCCCGCAGAGCGGGCGCGTCCTTCCGCCCCTGATGCCTGTCGTGGAATGCGGTGATCCGGCCGCGCCAGGCATAGCGGGCCGAACTACTGAGACGATTCGTGTCGATTCTCATGGCGGAATCCCCTTCCCCCGTGCAGTCGCCTTCCGGCAACCGCCTTTTCTCCGTTCGAACGCGCTCCGGCGGCCCTTCCCGCACGGCGCGGGTCCGGTCCTTCACCCCCACCGCACCCGCTCCTGGCGTGCTCGCCGGAAGGGCCCCGAAGCTGAATCGGGGAACGGAGCGTAGCCGACCGGACAAGGGAAATTCCCGGCCTTTCGACCGCGCATTCGGCTCTGCGGGCATTTCCCGGAACACATCCGGAATCGGCCCGGGAAGCAACCGGACGCCACCCGGAAACGCCCGGAAATCCACCGGAAGAAATGTGCCGCGGCCCGGCCCCTGCCTCGATACTCGATTTCGAGGACGTCTCCGGCGGCGCCCGCTCGGCACCGCCGGAGCGGACGGCCCGGCAGGAAGCGGGAAGGGGGGAGGGCGGATGCGGATCAGGGTCAGCGGGACGCACTTCCCGCTGGAGACGCTGGGGCCGGGCCGACGGCTGGGCATCTGGCTGCAGGGCTGTCCGCTGGCGTGCCCCGGCTGCATGTCACGGCACACCTGGGATGCCGAGGCCGGTGAATCCGTGGACGTGGAGACGCTGTTGGAGCTGTGGCGGTCCGCGCTCGGCCGCGGTGCGGCGGGCATGACGGTGAGCGGTGGCGAACCGCTCGCCCAGCCCGCGGCCCTGGCCGAGCTGCTCCGGGGCGCCGCCCGGCTGCGTTCCGCGTGGACCCGCCCCGGTACGACCGACGACGGGCTCCCCGCCGACCTGCTGGTCTACACGGGCTACGAGGAGTCCGAGCTGGACACCGTCCGGCGTACCGCCCTGGCGTCCGCGGACGCGGTGGTGACCGGGCGCTTCCGGGTCGCCGAACCGACCGGGCTGGTGTGGCGCGGCTCGGCGAACCAGCGGCTGACGCCGTGCACCGGCCTCGGCCGGGTCCGGTACGCGCCGCACCTGGACCGGGAGGCGGACGGGCCGGCGGTACAGATCGTCGTGGAGCCGGCCCAGGTGTCCGGAGGGCCGGCGAAACCTCCCGCGGTACGGCTTCTCGGCGTACCGCGCAGGGGTGAACTCCTGTATCTCGAAAGGTGGTTGAGAGAGCGTGGGCTACGACTCAGGGAGCGGAGCTGGCGGCCGTGAGCAGTTTCGCCAGCTCGGGGCGCTGGGCCACCAGGTGCACCGTCCAGGACGGATCGCGGCTCAGCTCCTCGTGGACGGCCCAGCACAGCCAGCGCGCCGCCTTCTCCGGCGGCAGTCCGTGCCCCGCGCCGAGCAGCGGGAAGCAGAGCGAGGAGAGCGGCGGGTCGTACCTGTCGCGTTCCGCGCGGGCCAGTCGGAAGCTGGCCGAGACCGCCTCCGCGAGGACGTGCGGATCGACCCGATAGCCGTGTCCGTCGCTCGTGGGGGAAGCGACGGCCGCGTGGTGGATGCGGCGCACACCGCGCTCGGCGAGGGCTCCCGGCGAGGTCGGGACCACGGTGCCGGGGCGCACCGGGAGCCCGGACCGGCCGTGTGCCCGCATCCACTCGACCAGTTCACGGGCGAGGACGTCGTCGACCGTCTCGCCGGCCTCGTCACGTATCGCGGCGGCCCTGCGCAGCGATCCGGACACGGTGGAGCGGAACGTCTTGGACATCTCCAGGTAGATGTTCTCCGAGGACACCAGGATGTCGATGTCCCGCAGCAGTTCGATCGACGCGACGTGCACGGTGACGCGGTGCACGGCGGCGGCCGGCAGCGGTGGTCCGGTCAGCCGGGTCGGCGGGTCGGGCACCGGGTCCGGTGTCCGCACGGACGGGGGTGCCCCTTCCGGACCGGCCGTGTCCGGCGGGGGCGGTCCGGCGATGGCCGACCGGGCCACCGTCAGTACCGCGAGCGCCAGTTCCGCGATCACCTCCTGCTCCTGGCTCTTGCGGAAGCGTTCGGACGTGACGCCGTAGACGGCCGCCGCGGCCTTGCGGCGCTCCTGGCCCGAGACACCGCGCCAGTCCGGCAGCAGCCCGAAGGTGTGGGCCGCCGCCCTGGCGAGGGGGTCGCCCCGGGTGCCGTCGGCGGAGAGGGTACGGCCGCCGAGATGCCGCACCCCGGCCTTCAGCAGCATCTCCACTCCGGCGGCCTCGTCACCGGAACCCCCGCACAGACCTGCGGCGACGGCCACTCTGACCAGGGCCTCGGGCCGCAGGGTGCGCAGGCCGGACAGACCCGGTCTGCGCAGCGCCCGCAGCTCCGCGGCCAGCCGTTCGGCACCGGGCAGCGGCGGAAGCACCCTGCCTCCGGCACGGGGCGGCCCGCCGGGCGGCCCCGCCGTGCCGGAAGCGGGCGATGCCTCCGAGGACATGGGCCCGAGGGGCTCTGGAGCGGACGAGGAGGGATGGGTCTCCTGGCTCATGGCCGACACGATATGCCCGCCCGTCCGCGCGCGGGAGGCCGTCGCCACAACCTTGTCCGGCCGGGCGGCACGGCCACCGTCGCCGCCCGGCCCGGCCCCGTCACCGGAAGGGGTGCCGCATGACTGTTCCGCCGCCCACGGAGGTCGAGGCCGAGGTCGACGAGGCCGGGACCGGCCACCGCGATCCGCGTGACGCGGAGACCCGCAGGGGGCTGGACCGGGTACCGGCCGCGCTGGGCGCACGCTTCGACCTCACCCAGGTGCTGAGCAGCGTCCAACGGCCGTCCCAGGCCGTGGTGCTGCGGGTCAAGGACCGGGAGGCCCGGCACGCGCCCGCCGATGTCCCCCTCGTGCTGAAGTGGTACCACCACCGGTTCGGCCCCGACCCCGGCGTCCGCCGCGTCCTGGCCGAAGGGCCGGGCGGGCCGGGCGGACCGGTCGCCGGGCTGCTGGAGAGCGGCACCGCCGACGGCCACCCCTACGAACTGACCCTCTCGTACGGCGAGACCGACCTCGCCCGCTACCGGGCCGACCATCCCGGACCGCTGCCGCCCGCCCTGGTCCGGGCCGTCGTGGAACAGCTCCACGCGGCGCTGGTCGCGGTGCACGCGCGGGACATCGTGCACCGCGACGTGACACCCGACAACATCATGGTGCGGATCCAGAACGAGGACCGACCCGAACTGGTGCTGATCGACTTCGGCGCGGCGGTGCACGAGCCCCAGCACGACCGGCCGCGCCGGCGCGGCTGGGTGGGCAAACCGCTCTACCTGGCGCCGGAGGCGGCCCCGCACCGGCAGGCGGTGACCCCCGCCGTCGACTGGTGGTCGTTCGGCATGGTCGTCGCCGAACTGGCCGGCGGCAGCCACCCGATCGACTTCCGCGGCGACGAGGAGGTGCTCACCGAGGTCGCCACCCACGACCCCGAACTGCCCCTGGTCACCGACCCCCGCCTGCTGATGCTCTGTCACGGCCTGCTCACCCGCGCCCCCGAGCACCGCTGGGGCGGCGAACAGGTGGCGGCCTGGCTGCGGGGGGACTCCCCGCCGGTCGCGCCCCGCACCTCCGGCGCCGCGCTGCGCGACCTCCCGCCCCGGCGCACGCTGCTCCCCTTCCCCTTCATGGGCCGGGAGGTCACCGGCGCCGAGGAGCTGGCCCGCCTCCTGGACGTCAACCGCCTGGCCACCGCACGGCTGCTGGGCCGCCGGAGCCGGCGGGCCGAACTGGTCGATTGGCTGGGCCAGTTCACCGATGCGCCGGGCCGCGGCGCCGAGGAGAACGAACGGCTCGCCGCCCTGCGCACGGAGCTCGCCGAACCACCGGACGCCCGGACCACCACACAGCTGATCAACTGGCTGGGCCCGCGGCTGGAGGTGTCCCACCACGGGGTACCCCTCGACACCCTGGGCATCCGGCGGCTGGCCGAGGCGGTCGCGGACGGCGACACCGAGGCCCGCGCGGTACTGACCGACCTCCACCGGCACGAGCTGCTGCCCCTGCTCGCCGAACGTCCGGGCGGCGCCGGGCTCGACGAGGTCCACCGGCGGTGGCAGGCGCACCGGGCCGCCTGGCGGCCGCTGACGGACGAGATCCTGTCGCGCGGCGGCCCCCGCGACCGCGGCTCCGCACGCGCCCGGCTGCGCCGCACCGACACCGTCGACGCGATGCTGCTGCGCCTCGCCCACGAACCGGGGCGGGTCGCGGCGGAACTGACACGGGGAGCCGGCACGGCGCGGGCCGGCCTGGCCGCACCCGTCGACTGGTACAACCGCCTCCTCGCCGATCCCGACGACCTCCTGCGGCTGATCGCCGCACGGCTGCTGGCCGGCGTCGCCGCCGACGAGGCCGCGGCACGCCACACGGAGCTGGCCGAGGCCGAGGCAGCCCGGCTGCTGGCCGCCGACCAGGACGCCACCCTGGTCTGGCTGCGCCGGCTGGAGCGCCCGGCGATGCTGGGCTGGGCGTTGCTCGGCGCCACCCTGGCCACCATGCCGTGGGGGTTCGTGATCGGCCTCGCCGACGTCCTCGGGCGGGCCTCCCAGCAGGCGGTCGTACTCGCCTGGGCGCAGGCCCTGCCCGCCGCCGCCGCGGTGTTCGCCCTGGAGCTGTCCGCCGCCGCGTTCATCGGCCCGCCCCACTACCACCCCCGGCGCTCGCTCGCCGGGCGGCTGATCGCCACGTCGGAACGCCCCGCCCGGTTCGCCCGGTCCCGCGGTCTGCGCACCCTGCTGCCGTCGGCCGCGCTGCTGGCCGGGGCGGCGGCCCTGGGGATCTACGCGGTCACCGTCGCCCCGTGGGTCTGGCCGATCGGCACCGTCGTGGCACTCGCCGTCTGGACGGTGCGCCGCGCGGTCTCCTGGCGTCTGGAGCTGAGCCGGCTGCGCGCCCGGCGGGCCATGGACCGCACCGGCCGTCCGCGGGGCGTCGTACCCACGGGCCCGGCGCCCCTGTACCGGACGCACCGTCCGCCGCCACGTGGAGGAGACCGATGAGCGTAGGAACCGCCCTGCCCACGATCGGCGAGGTGCTCCCCGTGGTCGACTACGCGCCGGCCGCCCAGCCGGTCGGCGATCTCGTCTCGCACGCCCAGACCTTCGCGCACCCCGATGTCGCCCATGTGCCGGGGGTCGCGGACGCGGCCCACCAGGCCGCCGGGCACCTGACCGACGCGGCGGCCCACGGTCTGCACGAGCTCCTCGCCCCGGCGGCCGTCGCCCTGGGAGCGCTCAGCGGGGCGCTGCTGGCCGGACGGGCCGCCCTCGTCACCACCCAGGTGCTCGCGGCGGCGGCCGTACGGGCCGCCGAGGAACAGGCGTGTCTCGAACGACGGCAGGAGGCGTCCGCCACCGCGGCCCGGCAGTGGGAGGTCGCCGCCTTCGCCGCCACCCGGGCGAACGCGCGGCGGGCGGCACTGCTCGCACGGATACGGCGGGCCGCGCGGGCGGCCCCGCCCGGCGCTCCACCGCCGCCGGCGCCCGGCCTCCCCGGGCCCCTCACCCCGGTGGGCATGCCACTGGCCCGGCTGCGTGAGCGGCTGGCCGTGCTGGACGACCGGATGCGGCACGCCGAGGCCGCGCACGCCGAATGGGTCCTGCGGGAGAACCGGAACGCCTTCACCGCTCCGCGGGACGACGCCTGGCAGCGTGAACTGCGGGCCCGGCGCGCCTCGGTGCTGGACGAGCACCGGTCGCGGCCGGACGCCGCGCGGGACGCGGACCCCTCCGCGTCCCGCCGGGAGGACGAGGCCCTGCCGCGGCCGCCCGCCGCCGAGGAACTGCGGCCCGAGGACGCCGTGCGGATCGGGGCCGAGCTGCTCGCCCGGCTCGACGTGGCCGCCACGGCCGAGGACGCCGAACCGGCCGCGGCCGCGGTGCGGCACGCGCTCGCCGCCGCCGCGACCCGCCCGCTCAAGGCCCGTACCCACCTGCGCGAGGCGCGCCGCTTCGTCGCCGCCACCAACCGTGCCGTACGGGCCCGCCGGGCCGCCGAGGAACGGGCCGCCGCACAGCTCCACTTCCTGGAGACCACCGCCCCGCAGGGCACGGACCCGCTGCCGCCGGCCCCCGCCGAGACCGCGCTGCTGCGCCGGGTGCTCGACGAGGGCCGCCGGCTGGAACCCCATGAGCAGCGCCAGGTGGACGACCGGGTGTCGGAGCGGCTGGCAGAGCTGGAGCGCCGGTACGTCGAACGGATGCTGCGGCTCGCGATCTCCGGCACGGACCGCTTCGACACCCGGCCGGCCACCTCATCGCACCCGCACGGCCGGCTCGTCCGTTTCGACTGGACGCCACCGGGCTGGGGCGCCGAGCACTGGCTGCGCATCGCCCTGGACGGCGAGCACGCGCGGGTGGCCACCATGCGCCGCGAAGGGCCCGGTGCGCGCGACGCCGCCGCGCTCGCCCTGGACGACGAACGGTGCCACGAGGCCGACGGCCACCTGGAACAGCTGCGGGGCATCGCACAACAGCTCGGCGTCGAGCTGGACTTCGCCTTCGAGGAGAGCGGCACCGTACCCGGAACCCGGGGCGAGCAGGGTGTCCTCGTCCTCGACGAGGACACCGCGGACGCCCGGCCGGACGCACGGGGGAGGGCGCACGAGGAGCACCGGCGCCGGAGCGACGACCGGCCCGGTCACCGCACGGCCCGGCCCGACGGCCGCTGACCCGGGCCACCGCCCCGCCGCGGGCAACGTGAACACGATCGAGGATGCGGAGGAAGCGCGTGGACACCCACGGCATCGAGGACACCCGGTTCCACGAGGACCGTACGCACCGCCCGGACCACGGCGACCGGTTCGCCAAGGTCCGGGACGACACGGACCGGCACGGGCCGGACCGCGCGGTGCCGCTGTTCGTCGAGGAGCTGACGGGCACGCTGGGCGTGCACTCCCAGTACGTCCTGCACGGCAACATCCAGGACCTCCACCTGGTGCGTCACGGGTCCCGGGACGACCACCACCGGTTGGTGGAGGTCGTGTGGAACGCCCTGCGCGGCCTGGGGTACCAGGCGCTGATCCGCTACGACCAGATCCGGGGCTTCCGCGTCGTCACGGGCCCCGAACAGCTGATGGTCGAGGAACTGCTGCACGCCACCCGGCGGTCCGGCGGCCGGGACCAGCACCGCCCGCCGGTCCTCATGGAGACCGAACCGCTGCTCCACGGCATCGTCACGGGCTGGGCCGAGTACCGGCGCGCCGGCCACGGCAACGGCCGGCCGCAGGAGCCCCTCCGGGTCGCCCTGCTCGTCGAGCACGCCGCCCGGCTCACCACCGATGTCACCCGGCTCACCGATTCCGAACGCGACTTCTTCGTGGCCTGCCTCAAGCTCGCCGAGGAGGCCGCGCCGCTCCCGCTGCCGCCGGGCGTGCTGTCGCCCTCCGCGAGCCGCGGCGCCGCACCGCTGTTCAACCCGGTCATCTGGCTCACCGAGGGCGAACGGGACCTGCCGAACTGGCTGGTCTCCGGGAGCGAACGCATCCGCACCATCGCGGTGCCCGACCCGGACGCCGACGAGCGCAGGCGGATGGCCGCGCTCCTGCGGCACGAGCACACCGGACCGGACGGCGACGGGGACCGCACCGCCCGCGAGGCGGCGGGCAAGGACCCGGTGGACGCCTTCGCACGGGCGTCCACCGGGCTGCCGCTGCGGGCCATGCGGCAGTCCCTCGACCTGGCTCTCTCCCGGGGCATTCCGTTCGCCGCCATGCCCGACGCGGTGCGGATGTACCGGCTGGGGGTGGAGAAGAACCCGTGGCGGCGCGACGAGATCCGGCAGCGGATCATCGCGGGCGAACGCACCGTTCCGGAGCGGGTGATCGGGCAGGAGGCGGCCGTCTCCATGACGCTGGACATCCTCAAACGGGCCGCGATGGGGCTCTCGGGCTCCCAGGCCACCAACCCGGGCCACCGGCCGCGCGGTGTGCTGTTCTTCGCGGGCCCCACCGGCACGGGCAAGACCGAACTGGCCAAGGCCGTCGCCTCGGTGCTGTTCGACAGCGACCAGGCGTACCTGCGCTTCGACATGAGCGAGTTCTCGTCCTCGCACTCGGCGGACCGTCTGGTGGGAGCCCCGCCCGGATACGTGGGGTACGAGGCGGGCGGAGAGCTGACGACCGCGGTGCGCGGCAATCCGTTCCGGGTGATCCTGTTCGACGAGATCGAGAAGGCCGACAAGGGAGTCCTCGACAAGTTCCTCCAGGTGCTGGAGGACGGCAGGCTCACCGACGGGCAGGGCGTCACCACGTACTTCAGCGAGTGCGTGCTGATCTTCACCTCCAATCTGGGGGTGCAGCGCACCGATCCGCAGACCGAGGAACGGGAGTGGATCGTCCGTCCGGGAACCCCGTACCGGGAACTGGCCCGGACCGTGCGGCTGAACGTGAAGCGTCACTTCGAGCACGTCATCGGCCGGCCCGAGCTGATGAACCGGCTCGGCGGCAATGTGGTGGTCTTCGACTTCATCTCCGGCGAGGTGGCCGAACGGATCATGAAACTCCAGATCGACAACATCCGGCGCCAGCTGCTGGCCGAGCACAGCATCGCCCTCGAACTCTCCCCGCACGCACGGGCCCAGCTGACCGAGTACTGCACCCACGACCAGTGGAACGGTGGCCGGGGCATCGGCATGACGCTGGAGACGCACCTGATCAACCCGCTGGCCCGCGCCCTGTTCGCCGACCCGGCGATCGGTGCGGGCTGGACCGTGTCGGTGCGGGAGGTCCACGAGCGCGACGACGGCCGGGTGGAGATCCGCATCGACACGTCCCCCGGCCTCGTGCCGGGTCAGCGATGACCGCACCGGTCCCGGGCGCCGGCGGGGACCGGGACGACGGGTACGACGGGTACGACGGGTACGACGACTGGGAACCCGTCCTGGACGAGGGGGTGCGCGGACCGCTCCCGCCGCCCCCGGACACCGCCGCCGGGGTGCGCTGCCCCGGCTGTGCGGCTCTCGTGCCGCCCGGGACGCGGCACTGCCCACGCTGCCTGGCCCGGATCGGCGGCAGGGGAGGCGGGCGCGACGGGCGCGACGGAACGACACCGCCCGGCGCCCGGGTGGTGCTGCACTTCGACACCCTGGCCCTGTCGCTGCCCGTCCGCCCCGGGGAACCGCTGAGGCTCGGCAGGGACACGGACTGGGCCCCCGGCCTGTCCGGTGCCTTCGCGGAACTGACCACCGTGTCCCGCCGGCACGCCCGGGTGACCGCCGACCCGGACGGCTCGGTCTGGGTCACCGAGGAGAGCGACGGAACCGTGAACGGCACCTGGGTGAACGGCGCCCACCTCCTGCCCGGTGAACGGCACCGGCTGCGGCACGGCGACCGCCTCCAGCTGGGCCACCGGGTCGCCTGCACCGTTCGCATCACGGGGGACGGACCCTGACGGCCAGGCGGCCCGGCGCCCCGGCGGCCCGGCGCCCCGGCGGCCCGTACGAGCTGGGCCTCACCCGGCCCGCACGAGCTGGGCGTCACCCCGGCCCGTACGAGCCGGGCGTCACTCCGGCCACGGCGACGAGATCACCGCCCGGAGCGGGTTGAGCAGCCGGTTCGCCTCGGCCACGCCCTCGGGGGAGTCGAGCCGCAGGCTCCGGTCCGGGACGGTGTCCAGCGGGTTCTCCCCGCAGCGGTCGCCGAAGAGCTGCAGGACGTTCCTGGGCCGGCACCGCTTCGACTCCCAGGCCAGGCCGTTCACTTCGCAGGCGTGCTCACGGATCAGCCGGACCCAGTAGCGGGTCTTCGGATAGTCCCCGGCCTCGGAGTCGACCAGCCAGGAGTCCTGCCAGACGGCTGCCAGGCCCTCGGCCGTGGCCAGTTCGACGAGCGACAGCGCGCGGGGGGTGCGCAGTGCGGAGAGCGTGTACCGGGACGCCTGCGCCCACGGCACCAGCCGTACGGCCGTACGGTCCTCGAAGTCCACCGAGCGCAGCAGGACTTCGCAGAGCGCGGTGACCGGGTCGAGCGCGGCGTAGAGGAAGGGGTAGGGATCCTGCTCGGTGGCGTCGAACCGGCTGCCGCCGAAGTAGGGGTGGGCGGGGTTGGGGTTGAAGGACTCCGGGCCGAATTCGTTCTGGTGGCAGCGCCAGAGTTCGGTTCCTTCGGGCAGGACCCTCAGCAGGGGCCGCATGGAGACGCCGGTGGGCGGAATCCGGTCCATCAGCAGCCCGCCACCAGTTCGAGTGCGGCCTGTGCGAGGTCCTCGTCGGGGACCTCGCCGAGGAGTTCGGCCGGGATGCCGGCCAGCCGGCCGTTGCCGCCCAGCCACCAGTCCGCGGCGCCCCAGGGGTCCTTGTCGGCCATCAGGATGTGGTTGACGCGACGTACCACCGGCTGTGGTTCGGCCGTGCCCGGGACGAACTGGAACCGGGGATACCGGTCGCCGGACCCGGGGTGGGTCAGTCTGATGAGACCGGCGGCCTCGGGGTCGTCCGCGGTTTCCGGGGCGAGTTCCGCCGGACCCAGTGCCGGGGTCCGCCACAGCCGCTCGTGGGCGGCCCGGAGCAGGTCCGCGGGGCCGGGCGGAGGGTCGGCGAACACGTCGAGCAGTTGGCCGAGCAGTGCCCGGTCGACGGTCGGGGCGGGCGGGGCGTCCACGTAGCGGACCGTGCCGCTCAGTTCCCGGGCCACCGGGTGGTCCGGGGGCAGCGAGCGCAGTTGCATCCGCAGGGTGCGCAGGGCCCGTTCGACGGCCTTGCGGTCGCCGGCCGCCGCGAGGTCGTTCAGACCGTCGCGCAGCCGTGCGCGCCGGCCGCCGTCGAGGGCGGCGAGCGTCATCGGCCAGTGCGTCCGGAGCAGGGAAAGGAACGCGTCAGGGGTCATCTCCGTGCTTCTCCTTTCACGAGGCGGGCGTGTTCCGGCCGGGAGCGCCGCCGTGGCCGGACGGTCCCGGGTTGCCCTGGTGGATGAAGGCGGCCCAGGCGAACGGCACCGACAGGTCCAGTTCGTCGGCCGCGCGGCGGAGTTCGGGCGTCAGACCGCGCACGCGGTCGCGCCGGCCGGGCGGCGCCAGCATCCAGCGCTGGGCGGCCCGCAACGCGTCCGGCGGGGCCAGCCCGGCACCGAGGCGGTCGTGGAAGACGGTCATCAGTACCGAGGAGGCCACGTCCGGCACGGCCCAGCGGGAGCCCACCACATCGGCGGCCAGCCGGTGCGCCAGGGCCGTGGTCAGCGTCAGCGCCTCGTCGTGGTCGCGGGCGCTGAGGTCCGTCTCGCAGGCGCTGAGCACGACCAGGGGGCCGCCCGTCCCCTCCGCACGGTCGAGCGGTGTGTCCAGCAGGGTGGTGACCGTGAGCCTGCCCGCCTCCGGTTCCGCGCCCTCGGGCCAGCCGAGTTCCAGCGCGGAGGCGGTGGGGTCGGAGCCCGCCATCCCGTGGCAGGCCAGGTGTACGAGGGCGACGCGCCCGGTGTTCCGTCCGGGCCCCGCCCCCAGCAGTGCCAGCACCTCGTCCGGGGTTCCCTCGGGCGGTTGTGGGGTCAGGTCGCGGGTCATCAGGGATCCGTACAGGGCGGCGTCCGGGTAGTAGGTGTCGGCCAGGGCCAGCACCTCGTCCTCGGCACTCTCCAGGTCCCAGCCGGGGACGCACACCAGCGCCTGTCCCCGGTCGGCCGGCAGCCGTTCCCGGCCGGCCGACCGCGCGAACTCCCGTCCGGACGCGGCGTACGAGAGGACGGCCAGCTCACACGCCCGGACCGTGGTGGGACGGGTGTCCGGCGCCGGTCCGTGCACGAGTGCCGGGGGAACCGTGAGCAGGGCCGCCTGCCAGGGCACCACACCGAGGTTCCCGCAGGCGATCAGGGTCAGCCGGACCGGTCGCGGCGCGGGTCCGGGCACGGGGCCGCCCGCCAGGCCGGACTCCGCGAGTCCCCTTTCCCACAGGGCGAGTTCGTCGAGCACCGGGCCCATCACGGCCTCGCCCGCCCAGACGCAGAGAGCGTCCAGCGCCGCCTCCCAGCGCTGCTGTCCGCGCCGGGCCGTGGCGTGCTGGGCGGCGGCGTCCAGATAGCCGTCGAGCGGGGCCCGGCCGCCGGCCGACAGGCCGGGCAGCGGCAGCGACCGGGGCGGCTGCCCCGGGACCAGCAGCACGGCTGAGCCGTCCCCGCCGCCCTGCCCCGGCAGGAGGTACACCAGCGCGTCGGTCCCCGCCCGCCCGACGGCGGCGATCAGCTCGGGCACGTCGGGAATCCGCGCGGGGGCGTCCTCCCCGTCGGCGGGGCGCAGCAGTTCCAGAGCCCGGCGGCGCAGGGTGCTCGGCAGCTCCGGGCTGCCGAACGAGGCGCCCAGCACGGACTCCGCCAGCTCGGACCGGCCGCCCCGCGCACGGAGGGCGGTGGCCGCCGGGGGAGCGTCCCGGCGCCACTGGCCGGCCAGTTCGTGCTCACCGCGCTCCGCCAGCCGTTCGGCGACCGTGGCCGAGACGGCCGCCGCCCCGAGGACCAGTGCCCGCCCCTCCTCCAGGCAGGCCACCGCGTCCTCGGGCCGCCCGGCGCGGACCGCCCAGCCGGCGGCGGCCAGCGCACGGCTGGCACCGGTCCTGGCGACCTGGAGGCCGTGCTGGACGCCCTGCTGGAGCAGTACGTCGTCGGCGGTGGTGCGCAGCGAACTCCGGGCGCACTCGACCGCCCTGGCCAGATCGGCCCCCTCGTGGGCGGCCCGCCGCCCGTACGCGTCGGCCAGCTGCCAGTGCACGGCGGCGGCCGATGCCCCGCTCGCCTGCCCCAACTCCTCCTCGGTGCACTCCAGTTCGGTGATCATCTCGTCCAGGACGGACGGCTCCCCGGTCAGGCCGTACACCGCGTCGAGGGCCAGCCCGATCGCGCTCCGTGCCCGCACCCGCTGATCGGCCATGACGGGAACGCCCCGCAGGGTCGCCCGGGTGCGCCGGATGCCTTCCTGGATGCGGTCGACGGAGGGCTCCAGGAAGGAGTTGAGGGTCAGCAACGGCGCCCAGCTCATGTCGAGCAGCGGCTGTGCGATCTGCGGTGCGCCCGGACACGTCAGCGCCTGCTCCTGGTAGTGCACCGCGCTGCGCAGCGAGTCGACGCTGCCGGTGAGCGAGGCAAGAGCGAGATGGACCAAGCCCAGTTCGTAGAGCGGGAGGAACAACCACCCGTCGTCGCAGTCGTCCACGAGGTCGAGGAGGTCTCCCACGAACGCTTCGAGCGTCTCCGTGTCACCGGCCTCGATCGCCTCGGTCACCCGCATCTGGATCTGCAGGCACCGGGCCGTCAGCAGCAATCCGGCCGAGCCCGGCAGGTCGGGCATGGTCCCGGCCAGTCCCCCGCCGGGAAGCAGCGACTCGTCCAGGAGGGCGCGCGCCTCCTGGAGGTCCTGGAGGCTCCCGCCGGTCAGCATGGCGCCGATCAGGATGCCGGGCAGCGCGCCCCGCGCCATCCAGGCCAGGGTGTCGTCGGGTCCGGACGCCGTCACGGCCTCGCGGATCAACCGCAACGACTCCTGGAAGTGCTCCGGACGGCCGCTGCGCAGCCCGAGCCCCATCGAGCCGAACGCGGCCAGGACCTGATCGCCGGGATCCGCCCCCTGCCCGGGGTCGCCCAGCCTGCCCATCAGCTCGGCGATTTCCTGCTTGGAGAGCATGCCCGGCCGGTTCATCTCGATGAGCAGGGCCAGGCTGTCGCGCCAGCTGTCGATCGCGTCGGCCGATTCCGGTGCCGACAGGGCGGCCGCGGCCGCGGACAGTTCCTGCGGGCGGGACCGCGGGCCGGGCTCCTCTGCCGGACGGCCGGACACCACGGCCGCCCCCTCGTCCGCCGCGTCCGGTGCCGGGCCCCCGTCCGACAGGCTCCGTGCGTAGTCCTGCGCCAGCGGGACCACCGCCCGCAGGACCGAGCCCATCGGGCCGGAGGTCATCGCCGGGCCGAGATCACCGGCGAGCATCGCCTGGCACATGGCCATCAGGCCCTGGGCATCGCCCCCGTCCGCCACCGCGGCGTACTCACCCATCATCGAGAGTCCCCGGAGCACCTCGGGCGGAATTCCGCCCGTCTGCCCACCGATCTCCTCCACCAGCCGGCCGATCTCGGGAACGGCTTCGAGGATGCCGGCACCGCCGAGCCTCTCGGGCCTGCCCAACTGCATCAGCAGCGAAAGCCCGTCCAGGCCGATCTCATGGTCGGGGCCGCCCAGGGTGGTGCGTACCGCCGGGCCCAGCAGCAGGGCGACGAGTTCACGCGCGGCCCCCAGCCGGTCGTCCGGCACGAGGAGACCGGACGACCGGGCCCCGCGCAGCAGGCGGATCGCCTCGTGCCGGTCGGCCTCCTCCCCGTCGGCCGCCCACCGCGAACCGGTCAGCATCCCGAGCCGGACCGTCATCGTCTGCCGCAGCGGATCGTCCGGCATGCCGCTCGCGAACTCGTCGATGAGGGCTCCGAGTTCGGACATCAGCGCGTCACGTTCCGCTCCCTGCGGGCCGGCCGGCTCGGCGACCGCCGCGGGCAGTGCCCGCGCTCCCTCGGCCCGGCGGATCGCGTCGGCCGCCCGCCCCCTCGGTCCGGCGTCGTCGGTGTCGCTCAACACCCCTCCCTCCGCCGCCCGTTCGGGCAGTCGTGGTGCCCCCGGGTCCACCCGGGGCCCTGTTGCGGACATGATGCCCACGCACGCCGGTCGTCAGGGCCGTTTCGCGGCAGCCGCCGGAATACGTCCCACAATCGACCAGAATCCGGACAACAGCCTTCCGGCCAGCGGTGATTCCGGCACCGTGCGGCGGACCGGCACCGTCGCACCGCCGACCGCGTCCCGCCCCGGAGCCGCCGCGCCGGAACACGGCCCGGCCCTCTGGCAGCATCGGAACCCGGACGCGAGCCATCGCCGTCCCCGCGACCCACTGCCGTTCGCCGCCCCGCCCCGCATCACCCACGGGAGACGCCTCATGCCCGAGCCCGCCCCGCACACACGGAACCCGACGGACCCCTCCCGTGCGGGCCGCACGCCCGCCCTCCCGTACGAGGAGGTCACGGAACCCGGCTACCCCGCCTCGTACACCGCCGGCCTGCGCATCGAAACCACCGGGGACGGAGCCGTCCTGACCGGCGCCTGTCCGCGCTGCCACTGCACGACGGTCTACACCTGGACGCGTTCGGTCGTCCGGGCGGCACCGCGGGCGGGCCGGTCCGGGGGCGCCGGCCCGGGGGCCGTCCCGGTGCCGGTGCTCTGCGTCTGCACGACCGAGCACCCGGGCAGGCCCGGCGACGAGGAGGGCTGCGGAGCGTACTGGAACATCCTGCTGGAGAGGGAGCGGAGATGACCTGGCGTGCCGTACCGGGACCGGCCGGGACCCCGGCCGACCGGCTCGCGGCCCGCCGTCACCGCGCCCTGCTGCGCCGGGAACTCCCCCGGGTCCGGGAGTCCGCGCTGGCCTGGCGCAACGGTCTCGCCGCGCTCCTGGCCGGGCTGGTCGGGTTCGGCCTGCTCCGGGGCCGCAGCGACATCGGCTCGCTCGCCGCTCCGTACGCCGTCACCGTCGGCCTCGTGCTGCTCCTCGCGCTCCTCTGCGGCGGCGCGGGGGGCCTTTCGCTGCTGCGTGCCGCCCACGGCCGGCCGGCGTCCGCGGGCGACGCCGACGCGTTCCGGTTCGACAGCGCCGCCGCGGACCACACCGAGGCCCTGCGCGCCGCCCAGGCCCTCGCACGGGGCGTGCCGCTCACCCTCTGCTGCGCCGCGCTGCTCATCGCGGCCGTGGGGATCACCTGGTACGGGCCGTCCAAGGAGGGCCCCCGCGTCTCGGTCACCACCCCCGACGGAACGGTCTGCGGGGAACCGCTGAGCACCCGAGGGGGAAGGATGACGCTCAAGACCGACACGGGCCGGGTCACGGCGGACCTCGCCCGGGCCACCGCTGTGCACGCGGTGACGTCCTGCGCCCCGCCGCCGGCGAACGGCTGACGGCGGGGCGCGGGACGGTCGCCGGCGGCACGCACGGGTGGGTGCCGCCCGCGTTCAGGTACGGGAAGGGGAGCGGGGGCGGATGTCCTCGTGCGTGTAGTAGATGTAGAACGTGGTGATGAACATCCCCAGGCCGACCGCGAGTCCGAGCGCCGAGGACCTCAGCACGCTCGAATCGGTCAGCCCGACCAGCAGGCCGATCGCCGCCGCGGTCAGCGCGCCGTAGGCCGCCGCCCGCACCAGGGGCAGCATGGTGTGCTGGATCCGGCCCAGTACGAAGCACAGGGCGGCGAGCACCACCGCGGTGATCAGGCCGTACCAGAACTGCCGGTAGCCGCTCGCGCCGTTGTTGCGGAGGATGAACGAGGCGTAGAGACCGTACGCCGCACCCAGCGTGACGGGGATCGCCCAGGAGAGCGCGCTGTGGCCGCGTGCGTGTGAACTCGGCCGGGTCCGTCCGCGGGACGGCGTTGCCGCGTGTGTGGACATGCGGGGTTCTCCTTCCGTGGCTCCTGTTCCTTCCAGGGCACACCCGGCCGCGCCGCCCGGCAACTCGGATGGCGTACGGCCCGGGGCGTGCCGCCCGTCCGCGGGATTCCCTGGGAGGGTGCGGACGTATCTCTCGGCGGGTCTCTCGGCGGTACTGGTGGTGCTGCTGGCCGTCCTGGTGCCGGTCGGCGCGCTGTCCGCCTGGGTGGATCTGGAGATCGACAACACGGACCGTTACGTCGACGCGGTCGCCCCGCTCGCCTCCGACCCCGATGTGCGGAGCACCGTCACCGACCTCATCACCGACGGGGCGATGAAGCAGATCGACGCCGGGCCGCTCCAGGACACGGTGCGGGACTTCCTGCGCCAGGCGGTGCTCTCCTTCACCACCACCGACGCCTTCCAGGACGCCTGGAACGCCGCCAACCGCACCGCCCACAAGGCCGTCACCGCCGCCCTGGACGGCAACACCGGCGAGGCCGTGACCATCGATCTGGCACCCGTGACCGAGCAGGTCAAACGGAACCTGGAGGAGAACGGGGTGCCGTTCGCCGACCGGATCCCGGTCCAGCACACCGACATCACACTCATCTCCGCCGACCGCGCCGACCAGCTGCGCCACACCTTCCGCCTGCTGCGCACCGGCGGCATCCGGCCGGCCGTGGCCACGCTCGTGATCGCCGTCCTGGCCGTGGCCGTGGCCTGGCTGCGCGGCGGCGGACCGGGCCGCAGACGCTCCTGGCCCGCCGCCCTCTCCGCCACCGCCGTGACCGGGCTCGGCTTCGCGCTCGGGGCGCTGGTGCTGCGCGCGGTGCTCGCGTACACCCGTGACCGGGTGCTGTCCGAGGTGCCGGACAGCGAGACGGCGGGGGCGGCGGCGGTGTACGACGCGCTGACCGGCTCGCTGCGCACGACGGTGTGGACGGTGTTCGGGGTGGGGCTGGCGGTGGCCCTGTGCGCGGTGCTGGTGCGGCTGCGGGTGGCCCGGGGAAAGCCGGGTCCGGGCACGGGCTGACCCGGCCGCGCGGGGGCGGGCGCTCGACGTGCGGCGGCGGGCGGGCCGGGGAACAGTGGTTCTGACGACTGCCGGATCGGGGGCGACTGAGAGGTCTTCCGCATGCGAGCCATAGCCGTCGGCGCGTTCCGGGCCGACCCCGCACTGGTGGAGATACCCAAGCCCGAGCCGGAGGCCGGTGAGGTCCGGGTCAGAATCGAGTACGCCGCGCTCAACCCCTCCGACTGGCAGGCCGCGCAGGGCACCCCGGACGACGGTCCGGCACCCCGGGTGTTCCCGATGGTCGTCGGAGTGGACTTCGCGGGCCGGGTCGACATGATCGGCAGCGGCGAGAACCGGTTCCGGGTCGGCGACCAGGTCTTCGGCCGGGTCGCCCGGCCGAACGCGGCCGGTGGCGGCACGTACTGCGACTACGTGTCCGTACCGCAGGACTCCGCCATCACCGTCGTGCCGCCCGGCCTCCCGCTGCGGGCCGCGGCCGCGCTGCCCTCCGCCGGGATGGCGGCCGCCCAGATCCTGGAGACCGCGGTGTTCCGCGGCCACGAGAGCCTGCTGATCATCGGTGCGGCGGGCGGCGTCGGCAGCTATCTGACCCAGCTCGCCTCGGCCCGCGACATACGCGTGATCGCCGCCGTGCGCGGCGACGAACGCGGGCGGATGACGGAGCTGGGCGCCGCCGTCACCATCGACGTCACCGACCGGCCGCTCGAAGCGGCGGTACGGGAGAGCTGCCCGGACGGCGTGGACGCGCTGGTCGACCTGGTCTCCACCACCCCGGACTCCTTCGCCTCGCACGCCGCCCTGGTGCGCGGCGGCGGCATCGCCCTCACCACCCGGGGCGTCGCCGGCGGGGCCGCCCTGCCCGCGGGCGTGACCGGGATCGACTTCCGGCTCGAACCCACCCCGGTGCTGCTCGACGTCCTGGCCGCGGGCGCCGCCGAGGGCGTGCTGCGGGTGCCCGTCGACATCGAGCTCCCGCTGGAGAAGGCCCCGCAGGCCCTGGACCGGAACCGGACGGGCGGCGCACGCGGCAAGACCGTCATCGTGCTCTGAGCCCCCGCCCGCACCCCTCCCGCCCACTGCCCACTGCCCGCTGCCCACTGCCCACTGCCCGCCACGAAGGAGACGTCATGAACGACCGGGAACACGACATCATCGACGAGATCGGCGGACTCATCTCCGAGGAACGGAGCCTGCGCGACCGCTCGACCCGCGAAATGGGCCTCAGCGAGGAGGAGAAGGCACGGCTGCGTACCGTTGAAGTACGGCTCGACCAGTGCTGGGACCTGATGCGACAGCGCCGGGCGCTGAGCGAGTACGGCGAAGATCCGTCCGAGGCACGGGTCCGGCCCGCCGACGAGGTCGAGGGCTACCAGAGCTGAACGCACGACTCAGGGGGACGCGTTGACCGACACCGAGGCCGGATCCGGACGGCGGCGGACGGCGCCGGCCCCCTGGCTGGCACCACCCCCCTGGCTGCTGAGCGGACTGCGCCCGCAGTCGTCCACACCCATCGCGTGGGCGGCGGTCACCCGCGCCTCCGTCTCCCTGGCGACGCCGCTCGCCGTCGGCTTCGCGCTGGACCGCCCGGCGTACGGCGCGCTCGTCTCCATGGGCGCGCTCTCCGGCGTCATCGGCGACACCGCCGACGCGTACCGGATGCGGATCCTCAACATCGCCGTGCCGCAGCTCTTCGGCGCGCTCGGCATCATGCTCGGCACGCTGGTGTACGGCACCGGCTGGGGGGCCGTCGCCGCCCTGACGCTGGTCGGCCTGGTCTCCGGGATGATGTCGACGATCGGCGCCGTCGCCTCGGTCTCCGGGCTGCTGCTCCTGCTCAACGCGGTGGTCGGCGCCGGACTGCCGATGCCGAGCCCCTGGTGGGCGGCGCCGCTGCTGCTCACGGTCGGCGGCCTGTTCGTGCTCACCCTGACCCTGCTGGCCTGGCCGCTGCGCCGGAAGCTCCCGGAGCGGGTCGTGGTCGCGGGCACCTACCTCGCGGTCGCCGACCTGCTCGCCGCCGCGGGCACCGACGCGTACGAGGAGCGGCGCCAGGCCGTCACCCAGTCCCTCAACACGTCGTACGACCTGATCCTGGCCCGCCGGGCCCGCTACCACGGCCGCAGCAACGCGATGGTGCGACTGCTCGCCCAGCTCAATGTCGTCATCCCGCTCGTCGAGGCGGCCCCCGCCGTCCATGTGCGCCGGCTCACGCTCCCCGACGAGATCCCGGCGGCGGTGCGCGAACTGGCCGTCGCCGTCGAGGAGAGCCGCACCGGCCGCCCCGGACTCACCCTGCCCGCACCCGACTCACCCGCCACCCGGGCGGTGGACAGCGCCCTGCGGCACGCGGCGGTCGTGGTGCACAAGGCCGACCCCGACCCGTACAACGTCGACGACCGGCTCGGCCGCCCCGCCGTGCTCGGGGTACGGATCCGGCGGGCCACCCGCGACGTACTGCTCTCCGGGGCCTCCTGGCGGTACGGGCTGCGGCTCGCCCTGTGCATCGGTCTGGCCCAGGCGCTGACCTCGCTGGTCCTGGTGCCGCGCTCGTACTGGGTGGCGCTGACCGTCACGTTCGTCCTCAAGCCGGACTTCGGCTCGGTGTTCTCGCGGGCCGTGCTGCGTTCGGTGGGCACGGCGGCCGGGCTCGTGATCGCCGCGCCGGTGCTCGCCGCGGTGCCGATCGGCTGGTGGGACGTGCCGGTGATGGTGGTGCTCGCCGCGCTGATCCCGGCGCTCACCGCGAAGGGCTACGCCTTCCAGACCGCGGCCATCACCCCGGTGATCCTGCTCCTGTCCGACCTGCTGAACCACCAGGGCTTCCAGCTGGTCTGGCCGCGCTTCCTGGACAGCCTGATCGGCTGCGCGATCGTGCTGGTGGCGGGCTATCTGCTGTGGCCGGAGAGCTGGCACGTACGGATCGGCCACCGGCTCGCGGACGCGGTGGCGGACATCGCCGACTATGTGGCGTACGCGTTCGAGCCGGGCGGCGACCGGGCGGAGCGGGTGCGGGCCCGGCGCCGGATCTACCGCGACCTGTCCGTCGTACGTTCCGAGTTCCAGCGCGCCCTGACCGAACCGCCGCCGGTCGGCACCCGGGCCGCGGCCTGGTGGCCGCTGGTCGTCGCGGTCGAACGCATCGTGGACGCGACGACGGCGGCCCGGGTCCGGGTCAACCACGGAGCAGCCGAGCCGCCGCCGGCCGAGGTGGCGGAGGTCCGGCGTCAGCTGCGGGAGCTGGCCGAGGGGATACGGGCCAGCGAGGTCCTGGTGGAGGTGCGCACCGAACTTCCGGGCGACGAGGAGGGCGTACTGGCTCCGCTGCGCCAGGAGGTGGCGGCGGCCCGCGCGATCGCCTCGCCCCAGCCGTAGCGGGACCTCACCGTGTGGGACCGTCGCCCCGTGCGGCCTCGCGGGCCGAGGCCTCACGGGCCGACGGGCCGGCCGCGCGCAGCCGCTCCATCTCGCGCCGGTCCCGCTTGGTCGGGCGGCCCGTGCCCCGGTCCCGTACCGGCACCTGGATCGCCGCCTCGCGCGGCGGCGGGGGCGGGCTGTTGTCGACGAAGCACTCCGCCGCCACCGGAGGACCGACCCGCTTCTTGACGATCTTCGACACGACCACGATCCGGTCGCGTCCGGCGTGCCGGAGCCGCACCTCGTCGCCGACGCGGAGCGCCTGGGCGGGCTTGGCCCGCTCGCCGGCGACCTTCACATGACCCGCGCGGCAGGCGGCAGCGGCCTGCGAACGGGTCTTCGTCAGCCGGACCGACCAGATCCAGACGTCGACCCGAACGCTGCCCTCCGCCTGCGGCGCCTCACCGGAAACCATGCCTCCGACTGTAGGGCCTGCCATGGGGGGCGTGGAGGTCATGGGTGTCGTGAGGGTCGTGGGGGTCGTGGGGATCAGCCGAAGTCGCTGATCACTTCCCCCATGTTGTAGCTGTACACCTCGCGCTTGCACGCCGCGCACCTGCTCGGCGCGTGCTCGCTCAGCGACCACAGCTGCGGGGCGAAGCCGTCACCGCGCCCGTGCGCGAGGTAGAGGTCCTCGGGCCCGAACGCCGACTCCAGCGTCTTCGCGTTGCCGACGAGCTGGGACGTTCCGTCGACGGTGCCCGGCGTGGCCTGGAGCAGCCGGCCGTTGTCGTAGCCGTTGCTGCGGTGGAAGTACCACTTGCCCTCGTACCGGGTGACGCCCTGGATCTTGTGCCACAGCGCCTCATTGTTGAACTTGGCGCCGGTCGGCAGGCCGTAGGCCAGGTCGGCGGAGGCGGCCGTGCCGGTGGCGCCCTCGACGGCGGCGGTCAGCGCGGTCATCGGGTACGTGCCGACGCGGCCGGGGCTCGTGCCGCCGTTGTTGGTGTTGCAGTACTCACCGAGGACCATGTGGTCGGTGTCGGTGCGGTCCAGCGAGATGTACGAGGCCTTCGGGCGGCCGGTGGCGTAGCACTGGTTGCCGCTGGTGGTCCCGCCGTTCTTCGCCGTGGTGAACTTCAGCGTGGCGACCTGCGGCATGACGTAGCGGTAGCCGTAGCCGTACCAGACGTTGCTCTGCCGGCCTACCCGCTTCTTGTCCGTGACGTTGCTGACCAGCCCGTCCGGCGTCGGGTCGTCGACGTCGGCCTTGTTGTCCGGGTTGAGGTCCATGATCTTGCGCAGGTCGAAGACCCGCATGCCGTTGGCGGTGTCGGCGACGTACAGGTAATTGCCGTACCAGACCATGCCACCGGCGTGGATGCCGTTCTGCGCGGCGCAGGAGGACGTCACCTCGGTGGTGCACTTGCCCTCGCTCGCGTGCAGCGCGTCGAAGGAGATGTGGTCCTTGGAATTCGTGTACGGCCAGACCAGCAGCACATGGCGGTACATCTTGGTCGCCTGGTTGAAGAAGCTGACCCGGATGCCCTTCTCATTGCAGGCGTCCGACGCGGAGTCCTGGACGCAGTTGTCGCGGTCCTTGGCGTAGTTGCTGCGGCCCGGGTTCTCCGCGTCGTAACCGGCCACCGCGATCGGCTCGGCGTTGGACGTGCCCCAGTCCTCGTCCTCCTGCGCGTCCGAGACACCGGTGATGGCCTGCGGCACCCACTCCGAGGAGGTGGCGTCGTCACTCTGCCAGCAGACACGGTGGTTGACCGCGAGATCGGAACCATAGATTCCGGCGGTCCCGCAGGCGCCCTCCCAGTCGGAGGGCCGATTGGCCTGCTCCATCAGCTCGGTGAGACCCTGCTTGGGCAGCGCGGCGTCCAGTTTCGTGACGAGACCGGAGATATCGGTGCTCTTCGCCAGCTTGAAGTCGGCGGCCCGGCCGGGGACGGGGGCAGCGAGGGCGGAGACACCGGGGGCGGCAGAGGGCGCCCCGGACGCGGATGCGGATGCGGATGCGGATGCGGATGCGGATGCGGCGCCCGTTCCGGCGAAGTCGTCCTGCTCGCCCTCGGATTCGTTCTCGAACCCGTCGTCCGGCATTCCCTCCTTGCCCGGTACGGGGTCGTCGGCGGCCCGCACCGAGGACGGCGGGACGGACACCGGAACGGCGGCGGCACCGGCCGCCGGGACGAGGCCGGAAAGCATCGCACCCGCCGCGACGGCACAGGCGGCAAAACGTGTTCTACGGTTTGGTTTCCCCATGTGGAAGCCCTTCTTGATGACGCGGCCGAACAACGGACAAAGGTGCACCTGACTTTGCGTCAGGCACACCGTCCGTTCACGTTAACAAGGCAACTCGGGACCGGGTGCGCACATTTGAACGACGTACATCAGGCCCGCACGGCATGCCCACAGGACTCGTTCGGGAATCGGTTGCGGATCGGTTTCCACACGGGCGGGCCGCACCACCGAAGGGCCGGATCCGGCCGCTAACCTTACGTATCCGCCCTGGCCAGGGATCAATTCCCGCAGGTCGGACATTTCTCGCACCCAACTCACGCGAAAGGCCTCACCCATGGGCATTCGGAGCTTGCTGCGCAAGGTGTTCGGCCGTGACCGCGCGGAGCAGGACGCGCCGACGGCCACGGTCCCGCCCCAGACCGAACGCACCGCGCCCGCGGAGTCGGAGCCGGCCACGACGGCGACCGCGACCGTTACGGCGGAGGAGCCGGCCGTGGAGCCGGCCGCGGTGCTCGAAACCGCCCCGGCCTCAAAGGCCTCGGTCCCGGCACCCGCCTCACGCCGGTCCGCCGGCGACGTCGGCGGCCTGGCTTCGGACCTGGTGGCCGCCGCCTTCGACAAGGCGTCCGTCCCCACGGTCCCGGCACAGGGGTCCGCCCCGAAGCCGGAGTCGGCGAAGCCGGAGGCCGCGAAGCCGGAATCGGTGACGGCGGAGGCCGCCGAGGTCGTCGAGACGGCGGAGGTCGCCGAGGCTGTCGAGGTCGTCGAGACGGCAGAGCCTGCGGGGGTCGCCGAGACCACCGAGGCCGTCGAGACCGAAGAGACTGCGGAGGTCGCCGAGACCGCCGAGATCGCTGAGACTGCGGAGTTCACCGAGGCCGTGGAGGCCGTGGAGGCCGTGGAGGCCGTGGAGGCCGTGGAGGCCGTGGAGGCCGTGGAGGCCGTGGAGGCCGTGGAGGCCGTGGAGGCCGTGGAGACCTCCGAGGCGCCCGCCGAGGTCGAGCCGACCATGGCCGAGCCGGAGCCCGCGCCGGAATCAGAGCCCGTGACCGCCGAGGCCGAGCCGGAGCCCGCACCGGAGCCGGTAAAGGCCGAGGCCGAGCCCGCCCCCGAGACCAAGGCAGCCGTCGAGCCGGAGCCCACCCCCGAGCCCGAGACCAAGGCCGAGCCCACCCCGGCAGCCGAGCCCGCCCCGGCCCCCGAGACCCTCGCTCCCACCCCCGCGACCGCCCCCGCCCCCAAGCCCGCCCTCACCCTCGCCAAGGTCAAGTCGCGGGCTCCCGGGCTCGTCGACTCGTACAAGGCGGCCCAGGCCGGGCTGAAGGCGCACGGGCTGACCGGGCTGCGCGCCACCGTCTACCTGGTCCTCGACCGCTCCGGCTCCATGCGGCCGTTCTACAAGGACGGCAGCGCCCAGCACCTGGGCGACCGCACCGTCGCGCTCGCCGCGCACCTCGACGAGAACGCGACCGTCCCCGTGGTCTTCTTCTCGACGGACATCGACGGCACCGGCACGGTCGGCCTCGCCGACCACGAGGGCCGGATCGACGAGCTGAACGCGGGCCTCGGCCGCCTCGGCCGTACGAACTACCAGCGCGCCGTCGAAGAGGTCGTCGCGCACTACGAGAAGTCCGGCGCGACCGGCCCCGCCCTGGTGGTCTTCCAGACGGACGGCCCGCCGGACGCCAAGCAGGCCGCCAAGCAGGCGCTGGCCGACGCGGCCCGGCTGCCGCTGTTCTTCCAGTTCGTCGCGTTCGGCGACGAGGACGCCAAGGGCTTCGACTTCCTGCGCAAGCTGGACGCCCCGAACGCCGGGTTCTTCCACGCGGGCCCCGCCCCCCGGGAGGTCGCGGACACCACGTTCTACCGCGAGATCCTCGCCGCGCTCCCCGCCTGGGTCGCCGCCCGCGAAACGGTGACCGCCGACTGATCGACCGGCAGCCGTACGGTCACGGCGAGCCCGCCCCCGGGCCCCGGCACCGCCGTGACCGTACCGCCGTGTGCCACCGCGATGGAGCGCACGATCGACAGGCCGAGGCCCGACCCGCGCCCCATCCGGTCCCTGCCCTCGCCCCGCCGGAACGGCTCGAACAGCCCGGGGATGTCCGCCGCGTCCACCACCGGCCCGGTGTTGCGGACCTTCAGCAGCGCCGCGCCGCGGACCGTCACCAGTGACACGTCCACCGTCCCGCCCGACACGTTGTACGTGACGGCGTTGGCCAGCAGATTCGCCACCAGCTGCGCCAGCAGCAGCCGGTTCCCGCGCACCGTGCAGAGCCCGGGGGCGGCCTCCACGCCCGGGTGCCGGGCCGTCTCCTCCGCCACCACCCGCGCGAGATCCACCGCCTCCCGCTCGCCCTCGGCGAGCCCGCGCTCACTGCGCGCCAGCACCAGCAGCCCCTCGATGAGCCGCTCACTGCGCCGGTTGTTGTCCAGGAGCGTCTGCCGGGTCCGTACGAGATCCTCCGGCGTCGGGTCGTCCAGGCCGATCTGGATCGCGGCGCGCTGGGTGGCGAGCGGGGTGCGCAGCTCGTGGGAGGCGTTGGCGATGAACCGCCGCTGGCTGTCGAACGCCTTCTCCAGCCGGGCCAGCAGCGCGTCCAGCGTGTCGCCCAGTTCCTTCAGCTCGTCGTCGGGTCCGCTGGACGCGATCCGCTCGTGCAGATTGTGCTCGGAGAGCCGGCGCGCCTTCGCGGTCATTGCGTGCACCGGCCGCAGCACCCGCCCCGCGGTCCACCAGCCGACGCCGACCGCGCAGGCCGTCATCACGAGCAGCGCGGCCACGGACCACATGAGCAGCTGGTGGCCGGCCGCGTCGCTGACGTGGTCGGTGAGGTCGTAGACGGTGGGCGGCCCGAGACTCCGCCGGGTGATCAGCGGACCGTTCACCGCGTAGCCGGGCTGGACGACCGCGGCGGTGCGGGCGATGTCGCGCGCCTGGGAGTCCGTACCGGCGCGGGAGGCGAGGTTGACGGTGGTGAGCAGCGCCGTGCCGAGGACCAGGAACACCCCGCCGTACACGAGCGCGATCCGGGCCCGGATCCTGGAGTGCGGCACCTGCGCGAGGCGCCTCACAGGGCGTACCCCACTCCCTGCACCGTACGGATCAGGGCCGGCTCCCCGAGCTTCCCGCGCAGCTTGCTCATGCAGACGCGCACGGCGCCGGGATGGGGCCTCCCCCAGCTCGAACGAAGCTGAGAGCTCGGGGAAGGATCGGCGTTGGCGTCCCAGGCCCGCTCCAGCAGCTCCTCCGCGCTGACGGTCCCGCCGTCCGCCTCCAGCAGCAGCTGGAGCACCGAGAACTCCTTCGGCGAGAGGTCCAGCTCCCGCCCGTCCCGCGAGGCCGTGCGCCGTACGGTGTCGAGCCGGATGCCGTGCCGTTCCAGCTGCGGCGGGACCGGACGGGCGCTGCGGCGGCGCAGCGCCCGCACCCGCGACACCAGCTCCGGGAACTCGAACGGCTTGCCCAGGTAGTCGTCGGCGCCGAGGTCGAGCCCGGCGACCCGGTCCTCCATGGAACCGGCGGCGGTGAGCATCAGGATCCTGGTCCGGGAGCCGGAGGCGACGAGCCCGCGCGCCACGTCGTCGCCGTGCACCCGCGGCAGGTCGCGGTCCAGGACGACGACGTCGTAGTCGTGCAGCCCCAGGTAGGCGAGGGCGGCGTCACCGCTGTACACCGTGTCGACGGCGAACCCGGCCCGCCGCAGTCCGGTCGCGACCAGCTCCGCCAGGATCTCCTCGTCCTCGGCGACCAGTACCCGCATCGTGATGTCCCCTGCCTCGTCCACGCGTGTCCACTCTCTCCCAGGATGCATGTTCGCTACGGGAAGGGATGCTTCGCAGAGGTCTCCACGTGCGTGGCCGGGTTTATCGGTGTGAGTCGATCTTCCCCGGGCCGTTAGGATTTCGACCATGGCGGCCACTGGATCCGAGAAGCAAGGGGGCGACGGCGTGAAGAGTTTCTACGTATCGACCCCCATCTACTACGTCAACGACGCTCCTCACCTGGGCCACGCCTACACGACCGTCGCAGGCGACGTGCTCACCCGCTGGCACCGCCAGCGCGGCGAGAAGGTGTGGTACCTCACCGGCACGGACGAGCACGGTCAGAAGATCATGCGCACTGCCGAGGCGAACGACGTCACCCCGCAGGAGTGGTGCGACAAGCTCGTGGAGGAGGCGTGGAAGCCCCTCTGGGAGCACCTGAACATCGCGAACGACGACTTCATCCGTACGACGGAGAAGCGTCACACCGACCGGGTGCAGGAGTTCGTCCAGGACCTGTACGACAAGGGTGAGATCTACAAGGGCGGCTACGAGGGCCCGTACTGCGTGGGCTGCGAGGAGTACAAGCTCCCCGGCGACCTCATCGAGGACGAGGCCGGCGTCAAGCTGTGCCCGATCCACAAGAAGCCGGTGGAGATCCTCAAGGAGGAGAACTACTTCTTCAAGCTGAGCGCCTACGGCCCGAAGCTGATGGAGTTCTACGCGAACAACCCGGGCTTCATCCAGCCCGAGTCCGCCCGCAACGAGGTCGTGAACTTCGTCAAGCAGGGCCTCCAGGACCTCTCGATCTCCCGCTCGACCTTCGACTGGGGCGTCCCGGTGCCGTGGGACGAGAAGCACGTCATCTACGTGTGGGTCGACGCCCTGCTGAACTACGCCACGGCGGTCGGCTACGGCGCCAACCAGGAGAAGTTCGACGGCACGTTCCCCGCGAACGTGCACCTGGTCGGCAAGGACATCCTGCGCTTCCACGCGGTGATCTGGCCCGCGATGCTGATGGCGCAGGGCCTGCCGCTGCCCGGCAAGGTCGCGGCCAACGGCTGGCTGATGGTCGGCGGCGAGAAGATGTCGAAGTCGAACCTGACGGGCATCAAGCCGCAGGACCTGACCTCGCACTTCGGCGTGGACGCGTACCGCTGGTACTTCCTGCGGGCGATCGCGTTCGGCAGCGACGGCTCGTTCTCCTGGGAGGACTTCTCCGCCCGCTACACCTCCGAGCTCGCCAACGACTACGGCAACCTCGCCTCGCGCGTCGCGGCCATGGTCGGCAAGTACTTCGGCGGGGCGCTCCCGGAGGCCACCGCATCGGGTGACGCCGAGAAGGCGGTCCAGGAGGGTCTGGCCAAGGCCGTCGCGACGGCCGACGAGAAGATCGGCGAGGAGCTGGACTTCCAGGCCGGCATCCTGGCGATCTTCGACTTCGTGAAGCAGGTCAACGGCTACATCACGGAGCAGGAGCCCTGGAAGGTCGCCAAGGACACCACTCCCGAGGGCCAGGCCCGGCTCGCGACGATCCTCTACACGGCCGCCGAGTCGCTGCGCGGCGTCGCGGTCCTGCTGAACGCCGTGATGCCGGAGACCTCGCAGAAGCTGTGGGAGTCGCTGGGCGCCGAGGCGTCGCTGGGCGCACTGGCCGAGCAGCGCGTGCAGGACGCGGGCAGCTGGGGCCGGCTCCCGGCGGGCACGACGGTGACGAAGGGCGCGGTGCTCTTCCCGCGCCTGGAGGAGAAGCCCGCGTAACGCGGTGCGCGTATGGCGAAGGGCGGGACCGCGTTGCCGGTCCCGCCCTTCGCCCTGCCGCTGCCCGTGGTCAGCGGACCCAGTTCTTCAGCGGCTCGGTGCGCAGTCCCTGCCCGACGAACAGCCAATTGCCCTGGTCGGCCTGTACGCACAGACGTGTCAGCCATTCGGTGATCCGCCCGCGACTTCCGTGTGGCCGAACCTTGAGCGTACGGGCTCGCCCCCGGCCCGTACCCCGTTCACCGCTCCAGTGCCTCCGCGTCACCCATCACGACGACCGGCTTCTTCGCGGGGTCGAGGGTGCTCAGGAGTTCCCGCATCCGGTCCAGGGGGAGCGAGACGCAGCCCTGGGTCGGGCCGCCATGGTCCACGTGGATCCAGATTCCGCCGCCGCGTTCCTGGCCGAGCGGGCGTGCGTGGTCGAGGGGGGTGACGCCGGGGGTCCGGTTGTAGTCGACGGCGACGACGTAGTCGAAGGACCCTTCGAGCTGCTCCCCGTCGAAGCCCTCGCCGCTCACCACGAACGCCGGGTTCCGGTCGTAGGGGAACGCCGTTTCGGGGGGATCGAACAGGCCGCCCGCGTAGGTCAGCCCGTAGACCCCGACCGGGGTGCGGAGATCGCCCTCCCAGTGCTCGTCGGTCCAGCCGTTCAGCGCGTTGTGGGCCGGCCAGCGGGTGGTGACGGGCAGCCAGCCCAGGGCCGGGTTGTCCCGGGCGTAGAGGACCGCGGTGGAAAGGCTGGAGTCGTAGGAGTCGCCGGTGACGACGAAGACCTGTTTGGCGGACGCCGGGATCGTGGCCCGGGTCTTCGGCCCCAGCGCGGGGATCTCGCGCGGCCGGACGACCGGTGCGTACGGCCCGGGGGCGGCCCGTCTCCGTACGCCGTCGGCCTGTGGCCCCGCGACACCGGCGGAGACCGAGGCGGACGCCCGGACGGCCGGGTTTCCGGTCGCGGTGTCGGAGGTGGTGTCGCCGCATGCGGTGAGCAGCAGCAGCGCGGCGGCACAGGTGCCGACGTGGACGGCGTACGGGGGACGCCGGACGGCCGACGGGCGGAACACGGACACGGGAAACTCCTCAGCAGTCGTGGGGTGACGGCAGCACGGGCGAGCTCCCCGTCACGCCTCTTGCCGCCGAGCCCAGTTAACGCCGCGTCGGGCGAGCGCGAATCCGTACGGGGGCCATACGGCTGTATCGCCCGCCGGACACGCGCGCCGGTGGGCCGCGAAACCGTCCCGTGCGTGTAGGTTCCGGACCTTGCGTTCCTGGGGGGGGGCGCCGAAGGGCTGATCGCCGGTCAGGTCCGGGTGGTGGTCACGGCGGCGACGGCCATGGAACCGGCCACGACTCGATGCGGTGCTCGGTGCGGTATCCGTCGCGGCGCCCGGCACGGCGTCCGGTGCGGTGCCCGACGCGGTATCCGGCGCGTGCCCCACGGCTCGCGCCCCCGCCCTCTCGTGCGGAACCGGTGACGCGGCCACGCCCCTGCCACGTCCGGACCGCCGGATCGTCAGGGATGCCCCGGAGCCGGCCCCGGTGTCAGGGGGTGGCCGCGGCTCACCCGTTGAGGAACTCCGCGCACCGGTACGGGCCCAGCACCTCGCCGTCGGTGGGCCGCAGGGTGACCTCTACGTCGTCGGTCCTGACCTTCGGTTCGAGTACGGACTGGGCGCGCGCCAGCGTGCACACCAGCTGGCCCGTGCCCAGGTCGCGCCCCGACCCCGGGTACGAGCCGTCCATGCGCACCGTGACGCGGGTGCCCTCGCCGGTCGCCTCGTAGCCGCCGAGCTGGGGGACGAGAGAGGTGAGCCCGCCCCCCTCCTCGGCCGGTGGCGGCTTCCCTGCGAGCAGCTTCAGCACCGAGATGAGGTCCTTGATCTCCTGGTCGAGCAGCGGCACCGCGCGCAGCCCGGCGGCGGACGCGTAGTACAGCCGCATCCCGCGGGTCGGCCCGGACGCGGGTTCGCCCGCCGCTATCACCCCGGTCGGCTGGACGCCGCACGCCACGAGGGCGCCCCCGAGCGCGGCGACCACGATCCCCTGGCTGATCCTCACTCCGTGTCCTCCCCCGTAGGTCGTAGCGGCAGCCGCAGCGTGAACACCGCGCCGCCCCGCGGCCCGTCGGCCGCCTCGATCGTGCCGCCGTGCAGCCGGGCGTTCTCCAGCGCGATCGCCGTACCGAGGCCGCTGCCCTGCCCGGTGTCGTCGGCCGCGCCGCGGGTGCGCGCCGCGTCCGCCTTGTAGAACCGGTCGAAGACCTGGTCCCGGGCCCCCGGCGGCAGCCCGGGACCGTGGTCGGCGACCTCCAGGGTCACCCACTCCCCGTCCGCCCCGGGGGCCGTCGCGAGCGTCACGGTGACCGGCGGGGCTCCGTGCCGCAGCGCGTTGCCCACCAGGTTCGCGACGATCACGTCGATCCGGCGCCGGTCGACCACCGCCCGCAGCCCCTCGGGCAGCTCCGTCCGCACCCGGTCCGTCCAGCCGCGCAGCGCCAGCGACGCCCGCACGGTGTCGGCGAGATCCGCCTCGGCCGCGTTCAGCCGTACCGCCTTCGCGTCGAAGCGGGAGATCTCCATCAGGTCCTCGACCAGCCGGGACAGCCGGGCCGTCTCCGCACCGACGGTACGGGCCGCCCGCGCCGCGTCCGGCGGCAGCTGGTCGGCGTCCTCCTCCAGGACGGTCGCCACCATCGTCATCGCCGCGAGGGGTGTGCGCAGCTCGTGGGACACGTCCGCCACGAAGCGGCGCGCCTTCGCCTCCTGCTCGCGCAGCTCCGTGTCCGAGGTCTGGAGCGCGTCGGCGGTCTCGTTGAACGTCCGGGCCAGGTCGGCGAGTTCGTCGTGCCCGGAGACGGCGACCCGGCTGCCGAGGTCCCCGGACGCCAGCTCACGGGTGGCCCGGCCCAGCTTCCGTACCGGACGCAGGACCGTCCCCGCGGCCAGCAGCGCCAGGACGGCGGCCAGCAGCACCACCGGCACCATGCCCGTCCGTACGGAGTCCAGCAGGGCGGCGGTGTCGTCGCGCTCGGCCCGCAGATCGGTGATCGCGAAGACCTCCAGGCCGGAGGTGCGGCGGTCCCCGTCGGAGAACCGGACGGGCGTGCCGACCACCAGATAGGGATCGCCCCGCCACCGCACCCGCTGGAACCGGGCCTCGTCGCCGGTCATCACGGCGGCGCGCAGCTCGGTGGTGATCCGGGACGTGGTGTCGGCGAGCGAGTCGGAGACGGCGGAGAGGTCCTGGTAGCGGGCGACGACGATGTTCCCGCCGAGGCCCTCCGACACCCTCGCCGCGAACCGGGACAGCGACTGCTGGTCGGGCGGTACGTCGAAGTCGGCGGCGACCGCGGTGACCCGCTCCCGGAGGCCGTTCACGGCGGCGTTCTGGGTGCGCTGGAGGACGGCGGTGCGGGCGTCCCGGTAGGCGAGGGCGGTCGCGGTCAGCGCGCTGATGAGCGCGACGACGACGAAGGTGACGACGAGCCGGACGCGCAGCCCGCCGACGAGCCGCCGGGAGCGCCGCTTCGGGGCGACGCCGCGCCCGCCGCCGCCCCCGTCGTCCGTACGGCTCGCAGCGGGCGTACCCGCACGGCTCACGCCGGCCCTCTCCGCACGGCTCGCAGCGGCCCTCTCCGCACGGCTCTCGCCGGCCTTCTCCGTACGGCTCACAGCGGTCCGAAGCGGTAGCCGAAGCCCCGCACCGTCTGGACGTACCTCGGCCTGGCCGGTACGTCCTCCAGCTTGGCCCGCAGCCGGCCGACCGCCGCGTCCACCAGCCGGGAGTCACCCAGGAAGGTGTGGTCCCAGACGGATTCCAGGAGCTGCTCGCGGCTGAGAACCCGGCCCGGGGAGGCGGACAGCTCCAGCAGCAGCCGCAGTTCGGTGGGCGGCAGCGGGACCGGAGTGCCGTGCTTGGTGACGGTCAGTCCGGCGCGGTCGATCACCAGCCCGGCGAGCTCGTCGGCGCCCCCGCGCACCGGCCCGGACGGTTCCGCCCGTCGCAGCGCGGCCCGGATGCGGGCCTCCAGGACGGGGGCGGTGACCGGCTTGACGACGTAGTCGTCGGCGCCCGCCTCCAGCCCGGTCACGATGTCCGAGTCGTCGCCGCGTGCGGTCAGCATGATGACGGGCAGGGTCGCCGAGCGGGCGCGGATGCGGCGGCACACCTCGAAGCCGTCCATGCCGGGCAGCATCAGGTCCAGGACGGCCAGTTCCACCCGCGCGCCCCGTTCCCCGGCCAGCAGGGCGAGGGCCTGCTCGCCGGTGGCGGCGGTCTCCACGCCGTACCCGTGCCGGCGCAACACGAGCTCCATCCCGTCCCGTACGGACGCGTCGTCCTCGATCAGCAACACATGCGGCATGGAGCCGATTATGTGCATGCCCGGACCGCCCGCGTCTGCTCCGGACCGGGGCACGGACGCAGGCCGGGGGCATTGTTACGTTCCCATCATGTGGCCATGGAGGGGCCATCATCTGCGGCGACGAACGTGCGGCGCATGACCTTCCCCAGGACGAACCCCCGCAGCCCCCGCACCGGCTCCCGCGCCACCGCCCGGCTGCGCATGACCGCCCTCGTGGCCCTGCCCGTGCTCGCCCTCGCCGTCGCCTGCGGCGGCGGTGACGACAGCGCGGGCGGTACGAAGAAGAGCGATGTGATCGCCGACGTACCGGACACGCCGGGCGCGAGCGCCGAGAAGGACGGGAACAAGGCCGACGCGCCGCCCGCGGGCAAGAGCGCCTTCTACGACGCCCAGCTGAAGTACGTCCAGTGCATGCGCGTCAAGGGCGGCTACAAGGACTTCCCCGACCCCAAGCTCAGCGGCTACCTCGACTGGGACAAGGTCAACGAGATCGGCTCCCAGCCGGGCCGCAACGAGGGCATCAAGGGAGGCAAGGACGGGGTCTGCGCCCCCGAGTTGCTTGCCGCCATGGACGCCGAGCCCAAGCGCGACCAGCAGAAGTCCTACGAGTCGATGCTCGCGCACGCCAAGTGCATGCGCGACAACGGCGTCTCCCGGTTCACCAACCCGACCATGAGCGGCGGCAACGCCCAGCCGGGCGGCGACCCGAACCCGGCGTCCCCGTCCATCGACACCGACTCACCGGCGTACAAGAAGGCCCGCAAGGCGTGCGAGTCGAAGCTGCTCTACGGTCTGGACGGCATGCAGTGAAGCGCCGTGCCACCCTCCTCACACTCGGTGCGCTGACCCTCGCCGCCGCCGTCACCGGGGGCGTCCTCCTCCTCGGCCACGGCGACGGCGCGGGCGCCTCCGGACGGGGCGGCGACCTGCCGCCCGCCACCGCGAGCGTCGTACGCACCGACCTCGCACAGTCCAGGACCGTCGACGGCAGGCTCGACTTCTCGCAGCGCCGCACCGTCAAGTCCGCCGTCGAGGGCACCGTCACGGTGGCCGCCCCCGAAGGCAGGACGGTGGCCATGGGGCAGGCGCTGTACGAACTGAACGACAAGCCCGTCACCCTCCTCTACGGGCCGGTCCCCATGTTCCGCGAGATGAAGTCCGGCGACCGGGGCAGTGACGTGCTCCAGCTGGAGCGCAATCTGCGCGACCTGGGGTACGGCTCGCAGCTCTACGTCGACACCCGGTACGACGAAGGCACCGAGGCCGCCGTGAAGCAGTGGCAGAAGTCCCTGAACCGCGACACCACCGGCCGGGTAGGCCGGGGCGATGTCGTCTTCCAGCCCGGCCGGGTCAAGGTGGTCTCCGCCGACGCGGCGCTCGCCGACCAGGTCGGCCCGGACGAACCGGTCCTGACGATCGCCTCCACCCGGCCCGTCGTACGGGCGGAACTGGAGCAGACCGACGGCGCGCTCACCTCGAAGGGCACCAAGGTCGAGGTCACCCTGCCGAGCGGGAAGACCGCGGCCGGCCGGGTTGCCGGAACGGTGCGCCCCGAGACGGCCGCCGCCGGGGCCGACGCGAGCGCCGAGGACGGCATCACCGTCGAGGTCGTCCTGGACGGCGGGGCGAACGCCGCGTCCGGCGAGGACACCAGGAAGCCGGCGAGCGTGAAGTTCGTCAGCGAGGCGCACAAGGGCGTCCTCGCGGTCCCCGTCGAGGCGGTCGTCGCCCTGCGCGGCGAGAACGGCGGCTACGGCCTCCAGGTCGTCCGGGGGACCACCACGGAGATGGTGCGAGTGGAGACCGGCATGACCGCCGACGGGCAGATCGAGGTCAGCGGCCCGGACCTGCGCGAGGGCCTGAAGGTCGGAGTGGCCGCGTCATGACCCCGGCCCCGGTGATCGAACTGCGGGACGCCGGCAAGTCGTACCCCGGCGGCGTCCACGCCCTGCGCGGGGTGAACCTCACCGTCCAGGAGGGCGAACTGCTCGCCGTCGTCGGCCCGTCCGGCTCCGGCAAGTCCACGATGCTCAACATCATGGGCACCCTCGACAAGCCCACCACAGGCACCGTCGAGGTCGCCGGGTACGACGTGTCCGGGCTCTCCGACTCCCGGCTGTCCGCACTGCGCGCCCGCCACATCGGCTTTGTCTTCCAGCACTTCCACCTGGCGGCGGGGCGCGACGCGGTGGACAACGTCGCCGACGGACTGCTGTACGCGGGCGTGCCGCTGAAGGAACGGCGCAGACGGGCCCGGGAGGCGCTGGCCGGGGTCCGGCTGGACCACCGCCGCTCGCACACGCCGAACGAGCTGTCCGGCGGCGAGAAGCAGCGGGTGGCCATCGCCCGCGCCCTGGTGGGCAGCCCCCGGCTGCTGCTGGCGGACGAGCCGACCGGGGCGCTGGACACCGCGTCCGGCGAGCTCGTCATGGAGCTGCTGCACGAGCTGAACGCGTCCGGCACCACCGTCTGCGTGATCACCCACGACAACGAGATCGCGGCGTCGCTGCCGCGCCGGGTCCGCTTCCGGGACGGCGAGATCGTCTCGGACACGGGCTCCGGCGCGCTCGCCGGCCCGGGTTCCGGCTCCCGCATCGGCTCCCGCTCCGACTCCCGCTTCGGCGCCCGTACGGAAGGGGCCGGTTCATGAGGAACGACCTGCGGCCCGCGCGGCTCTCCCCCCGCGACATCCTCCGCGTCGGCGCGGTCGGCCTGCGCGCCCGCCGCGCGCGCGTGGTGCTCTCGGCGCTCGGCATCGCCATCGGCATCGCGACCATGGTCGCGGTCGTCGGCCTGTCCGAGTCGAGCCGCGCGGACCTGATGGCCCGGCTCGACCGCCTCGGCACCAACCTCCTCACCGCCGAGGCGGGCCAGGACGCCGCGGGGCAGCGGATCCGGCTCCCGGAGAACGCGGTCGCGATGGTCGAGCGCATCGGCCCGGTGCGGCACGCCACGGCCACCGCCGACATCGACGCCCGCATCCGGCGCAGCGATGTGGTCCCCGAGGAACGCACCGCCGGTGTCACCGCCCAGGCGGCCCGCATCGACCTGCTGCCCACGCTCGGCGGCCGGGTCGCGAGGGGCAGCTGGCTGACCCCGGCCGGCGAACGCCTCCCGACGACGGTCCTCGGCGCGGTGGCGGCGAAGCGCCTGGGCATCACCCGCACCGGCGAGACGATCATGATGAACGACATCCGGGTGGTCGTCGTCGGCATCCTCGAACCGCTCGAACTGGTCCCCACCCTGGACCGGGTGGCCATGGTCGGATTCCCCGCCGCCGAGCGCCACTTCGGCTTCGACGGCCACCCGACCACCGTTTTCGAGCGCTCCACGGACGCCTCGGTCGAGGACGTACGGGCGGTCCTGGCCCGCACCATCAGCCCCGGCAGCGAAGGGGGAATCAGGGTCTCCCGCCCCTCGGACGCGCTGGCCGCGAAGGCCGCCACCGACGAGGGTCTGACCAATCTGATGCTCGGCCTGGGGGCGGTGGCCCTGCTGGTCGGCGGGGTGGGCGTCGCCAACACCATGGTCATCTCCGTCCTGGAGCGCCGCCAGGAGATCGGGCTGCGCCGTTCGCTGGGCGCGACCCGGGGCGCGATCCGGCTCCAGTTCCTGACCGAGTCGCTGCTGCTGTCGGCACTGGGCGGGGCGACGGGCGCGCTGCTGGGCGCGGCGGCGACGTACGGCTTCGCGCGGGTCCAGGGGTGGACGGCGGTGGTACCGCCCTGGTCGCTGGCGGGCGGCCTGGCCGCCACCCTCCTGATCGGCGTGGTCGCGGGCCTCTATCCGGCGGTCCGCGCCTCCCGGCTGCATCCGACGGTGGCCCTGAACGCGACCTGAGACGGGCATCCTCAAGCCTGCGCCGAAACGTGAAACATCCCCCGGCCGACCCCGGCCGGGGGATGTTTCACGTGGAACCGAGGAACCGAGGCGGAACGGAGCCGACCCGACGCGGAACCGAGCCGGAACCGACGCGAAACCGAGCCGGAACCGAGGCGCTCGGAGGACCCGGCAGCAGGCCCCTTACTTCGCGCCGGTGTCCCTCGCCACGGAGTCCTTGGCGTCCGCCTTCTCCTTCACCGTCGCCGCCGGCTTGCGGAGCTGGATGTTCAGCTCGCGCAGCCGGGTCTCGTCCAGCTCCGTCGGGGCGCCCATCATCAGGTCCTGGGCGTTGCCGTTGAGCGGGAAGGCGATCGTCTCGCGGATGTTGGGCTCGTCGGCCAGCAGCATCACGATGCGGTCGACGCCCGGGGCGATGCCACCGTGCGGCGGGGCGCCGAGGCGGAAGGCGCGCAGCATGCCCGCGAACTCGTGCTCGACGGTCTCGCGGTCGTAACCGGCGATCTCGAAGGCCTTGAGCATCAGCTCGGGCTCGTGGTTGCGGATGGCGCCGGAGGACAGCTCGATGCCGTTGCAGACGATGTCGTACTGCCAGGCGAGGATGTCCAGCGGGTCCTTCTCCTCCAGGTCCTTCAGGCCGCCCTGGGGCATCGAGAAGGGGTTGTGCGAGAAGTCGATCTTGCCGGTGTCCTCGTCCTTCTCGTACATCGGGAAGTCGACGATCCAGCAGAACCGGAAGACGCCCTCCTCGAAGTGGCCGGCGCGCTTGGCGGCCTCGACGCGGACGGCGGACATGATCTTGGAGACCTCGTCGAACTCGCCGGCGCCGAAGAAGACCGCGTGGCCCGGCACGAGGGAGAGCCGCTCGGTGAGCGTCTTGACGTCGGTCTCGGTGAGGAACTTGGCGATCGGTCCCGCCAGGGTGCCGTCCTCGCCGACCCGGACCCAGGCCAGGCCCTTGGCGCCGTGCTGGACGGCGTAGTCGCCGAGGCCGTCGAAGAACTTCCGGGACTGACCGGCGGTGTCCGGAACCGGGAGGGCACGGACGTGCTTGCCGGCGAACGCCTTGAACTCCGAGTCGGCGAAGACGTCGGAGATGTCGACCAGTTCCAGCTTGGCGCGCAGGTCGGGCTTGTCGTTGCCGTACTTCAGCATCGACTCACGGAACGGGATGCGCGGGAACGGCGAGGTGACGTGGCGGCCGTTGCCGAACTCCTCGAAGAGCTCGGTCATCAGCTTCTCGATCGGCCGGAAGACGTCCTCCTGCTCGACGAACGACATCTCGACGTCGAGCTGGTAGAACTCGCCGGGCGAACGGTCCGCGCGGGCGTCCTCGTCGCGGAAGCACGGCGCGATCTGGAAGTAGCGGTCGAAGCCGGAGATCATCAGCAGCTGCTTGAACTGCTGCGGGGCCTGCGGCAGGGCGTAGAACTTGCCCGGGTTCAGACGCGACGGGACGACGAAGTCACGGGCGCCCTCGGGGGAGGTCGCGGTGAGGATCGGGGTCGCCATCTCGTTGAAGCCGAGGGTCACCATCTTGGCGCGGATCGAGGCGATGACCGCCGAGCGCAGCATGATGTTGCGGTGCATGCGCTCGCGGCGCAGGTCGAGGAAGCGGTACTCCAGGCGCCGCTCCTCGTTGACCCCGTCCTCGGCGTTGATCGTGAAGGGCAGCGGGGCGGCCTCGCCCAGCACCTCGACCTCGGTGACCTCGATCTCGATCTCGCCGGTCGGGAGCTCCGGGTTGACGTTGTCGGCGCCACGCGCGGAGACCTTGCCGTCGATCCGTACGACGGTCTCCTTGGTGAGCTTCGCCAGCGCCTCGTTGCCGGGGGTGCCGGGGCGGGCGACGAGCTGCACCAGACCGTAGTGGTCGCGCAGATCGATGAAGAGGATGCCACCCAGGTCTCGGCGATTGTGCAGCCAGCCGCTCAGTCGGACGTCGGTGCCGACGTCAGAGGCGCGGAGCTCGCCGCAGGTGTGGGACCTGTACCGATGCATCGTCGTTCATCCAGTCTTCGCGGTTCGGGGTGGATTCAGCCACCCCAGGCTACCGCCCGCACCCGCACCGAATCATTGACATTGACATTTCAAGATCATCCGGGGGTCCCGGCGGGGCCGCCGGGAGGCCGGAGGAGCCACCCATCGGTGGCGTTCGTGGAGCAGATCTTCTTAAAGTGGGGCAATGCGCACCGAGGACGTCCTGGCCGCGACCGCGACCGGTCTGTGGCGCTGGGACAACGCAGCCGGGACCGTCACGCTCGACGCGGAGGCGGCCCGGCTCCTGGAGCTGCCCGCCACGGCCGGCGTCTTCCGCGAGTCCGCGGTGCGTTCCCGCTTCCACCCCGTCGACTGGAACGAGATCTACGGGGTGGTGAACCTCGCACGCGCCGAGGGCACCCTCGCCGAGGCCCGGCTGCGGATCGTGGACAGCAGCGGCCGGGTGCTGCGCATAGTCCGCAGCCGCTCCAAGCCGCTGCCGCCCGGAACGCCGGGCGGCAGGGACTACGTACTGGTCGGCACCCTCCAGGAGGTCGCCGAGCCGCAGCCCGGCGCCATCGGGGCGCACACCCCCATCACCGGGGACTGGCGCCGCTCCCGGGAGGCCTTCCTGCTGGACGCGGGCCGGGCGCTGGCCGAGGCCCGGTCGACCGCGGAGGTGCTGCGGGTCGCCGCCTCGCTCTCCATGCCGGGCTTCTCGCCGGACGGCCTGGCGGTCTTCGGCGTCGCGGGCGAACGGCTGACGATCATCGGACACCACGGGCACAGCGTGGGCGACGAGGACCCGTTCACCGACATGCCGCTGGAGACCGACTACCCGGCCGCCGAGGTGGTACGGACGGGGCGGGCGATCTATCTGCCGTCGCCCGAGGACTACAGCCGCCGCTACCCGGTCACCTGGCCGCTCGCCAGCCGTTTCGGGCGCCGCTCCTGGGCCTTCCTGCCGCTGATCGTCGCGGGGCACACCATGGGCGCCTGGATGGCGGGCTTCAAGCACCCGGTGTCGTTCTCGCCGGACGAACGGTCCGTACTGACGACCGTGGCCCGGATGCTGGCGCAGGCGCTGACCCGGGCCGGGGTCGCCGAGACCGAGCGGGAGCTGTCGCTGGGGCTCCAGCGCTCGATGATGCCGACCCTGGGCCCCGACGTCCCGGGGATGACGGTCGCCGCCCGCTACATCCCGACCGGCGGCGGCCTCCAGGTCGGCGGCGACTGGTACGACATGATCCCGCTCCCCAACGGCCGGATCGCCCTGGTCATCGGTGACGTCCAGGGCCACGACGTGCGGGCCGCCGGGCTGATGGGGCAGCTGCGGATCGCCCTGCGCGCGTACGCCGCCGAGGGGCACCGCCCCGACGCGGTGCTCTCGCGGGCCTCCCGCTTCCTCTCCGGGCTCACGGACGCGTACGAGGACGGCGAGGAGACCGGACCGCGCTTCGCCACCTGTCTGTACGCGGAGACCGACCCGGAGACCGGCACGCTCGACATAGCGCGGGCCGGCCACCCCGACCCCGTGGTGATCACCGCCGACGGAACGGCGATGATCCGCCAGACCGAGGGCGGAATGCCGCTCGGCGTCGAGACGGACGCCGACTATCCGACGAGCCGGCTCACCCTGGAGCCGGGAGAAACGATCATGCTCTGTACGGACGGGCTGATCGAGACCGGCGGCCATGACCTGTTCTCCGGCTGGGACCGGCTGCGGCCGGTCCTGGAGCAGCAGACCGCCGACCTGGAGAAGCTCGCCGACGCCCTCGTGCAGGCCGTGCACGGGCCGACGTCGCACTACACGACGGGCCCGCTGTCGGACCGCCGGGAGGACGACATCGCGCTGCTGCTGCTCCGGTGCGACGGGGGGACGCGGCGACGGCCGGCGCCCCGGCGCACCGCGCTGACCATCGCGCAGGCCGAGCCGGAGCGGATCGCGGCGGCCCGGCAGCAGATGCGGGACCTGCTGCACGACTGGGCGGATCCGGAACAGGTCGATGCGGCGGTGCTGATGATCTCCGAGATGGCCACCAATGTCCTCGTCCACACGGACGGGGACGCGCTGATGCTCGCGCAGGCGACGGGGGAGCACGGCGAGCGGCTGCTGCGCGTGGAGGTGTCCGACGGCAGCGACGAACTCCCGCACAAGCGGCGCCCCGGGGAGATGGCCTCCAGCGGGCGCGGGCTGGTGCTGATGGAGATGCTCGCCGACGCGTGGGGGGTGGACCCGCAAGGGGCGGGGAAGTCGATCTGGTTCGAGCTGTACGAGTCGGGGCCGGAGAGCTGAGCCGGGCGGAGAGCCGGGCGGGAAGCTGAGCCGCGCGGGGCCGCGTCGGGCAGACAGCCCGAGCCGAGCGGTGCCCCGTAAGACAGGCGGCCCAAGCCGGGCGAGGCCGCGTCAGGCGCCTTCCGGGGCCGGGCCGGGCCGCGGCCCCTCCCCGGACGCGGACCCCGGCCGGTCCCCGCGCAGTTCGCCGAGGATGCCGAAGGCCGCCGCGCAGACCGGGACCGCGAGCAGCATGCCCAGCAGACCGGCCACACTGGCGCCCGCGGTGATCGCGATCATGATCATGGCGGGGTGCATCTGCACCGTACGGCTCTGGATCACCGGCTGCAGGACGTGCCCCTCCAGCACCTGCACGGCGAGTACCACCCCCAGCGCCCAGAGCGCGATCACGAACCCCCGGTCGGCGAGCGCGACCAGGACCGCGACGGCGCCCGAGATGAACGCCCCGAGGTAGGGGATGTAGGCCCCGACGAAGACCAGCGCCCCGAGCCCCACCGCGCCGGGGACGCGCAGGATCAGCAGGCCGACGGTGATGCAGATGGCGTCGATCAGCGCGATGAACGTGGTGCCGCGCATGAATCCCTCGACGGCTTCGAAGGCCCGCCGCCCCATCGCCTCGACCAGTTCCCCGGTACCGCGCGGGGCGATCGAGTGGGCGAGGCCCGCGGCCCGGTCGGAGTCGCGCAGGAAGAAGAAGGTCAGCAGGAGCGCGAGGACACTGGTGGCGATGAGCGAACCGATCAGGCTGAGCCCGGACAGGAGCCCGCCCGCGGCGCTCGCGCCGAACTTCTCGACGAGCTTCTGGGCGTTGACCACCAGGTCGTCCACGCTGGTGTTCTTGCCGATCCCGAAGTGGTCGACGGCCCACTGGGCGACGTCCTTCAGCGACCGGACGATCTGGTCACCGGTGTCGACGAGCGCGGTGACGACGATGTACCCGGCGCCGCCGACCACCGCGACGAGCAGCACACAGGTGAGTCCCGCGGCGAGCGAGCGCTTCAGCCCCCGGGCGGTCAGCCAGCGGTGCACCGGCCCGAGCAGCGCCGTACCGAGCAGCGCGAGCAGCACGGGAGTGACCGCGGTCTTGAGGACGACGCACAGCCAGATGGCGACCGCGGCCACCCCGGTGACGAGGAGGACCACGCCGCACCAGGCGGCCGTACGCCGCGCGGCGACGGGCAGGAGGGGTTCAGGAGTCTGCACCCTCCCACCCGATCACGGCGCGGGACGACAATCCGCTTGCACCGCCGTACGAGTGCGGATCGTCACACGACGGCGGCGGTCACATCCCGTGGACCGCGGGCACGGTGCCGAGCCGGCCGGCCTGGAAGTCCTCGAAGGCCTGCTTCAGTTCGGCCTGGCTGTTCATCACGAACGGCCCGTAGTGCGCCATCGGCTCCCGGATCGGACGGCCGCCGAGCAGCACGACCTCCAGGTCCGGGGCGTTGCCGTCCTGCTTGTCGTCCGCACGGACGGTCAGCGAGGAACCGGCGCCGAAGACCGCGGTCTGCCCCATGTGGACGGGGCGGCGCTCCGCGCCGACGGTGCCGCGGCCGGCCAGCACGTACGCGAGTCCGTTGAAGTCCTCGCGCCACGGCAGGGTCACCTCGGCGCCGGGGCGCACGGTGGCGTGGATCATCGTGATCGGGGTGTGCGTGATGCCGGGGCCCTGGTGCCCGTCGAGCTCACCGGCGATGACGCGGAGCAGCGCGCCGCCGTCGGGCGAGGCGAGGAGCTGGACCTGGCCGCCGCGGATGTCCTGGTAGCGGGGGTCCATCATCTTGTCGGCCTTGGGCAGGTTCACCCAGAGCTGGAGGCCGTGGAAGAGGCCGCCCGACATCACCAGGGACTCCGGCGGGGCCTCGATGTGCAGCAGCCCGGAACCGGCGGTCATCCACTGGGTGTCGCCGTTCTGGATGGTGCCGCCGCCACCGTTGGAGTCCTGGTGGACGAAGGTTCCGTCGATCAGGTACGTGACGGTCTCGAAGCCGCGGTGCGGGTGCCAGGGGGTGCCCTTCGGCTCGCCGGCCGCGTACTCCACCTCGCCCATCTGGTCCATCATGATGAACGGGTCGAGGTACTTGTAGTTGATCCCGGCGAACGCACGGCGAACCGGGAAACCCTCGCCCTCGAATCCGCTCGGCGCCGTGGTGACGGCGAGCACGGGGCGGGCCGCCGCGTCGCCGGAAGCGGCGACCTTGGGCAGGGCCAGCGGGTTTTCGACAGTCACTGCGGGCATGGGAGCCACCTCCGGGATCGTCCTGCCTTCAATTTAGTTGAATGGTGAACATCCCGCAAGGCGCACTTCATTCCCGCCGCGTTTCCCACCCGCCCGGAGCAACGGAAGAGGGCAGCACAAAGGGCCCGCACCGAGCATCCGAGCGGTGCGGGCCCCTCCTGAACGATTCCGGCGTCAGCCGTACATGCGGCGCATCGCGAAGTCGACCATCTGCTCCACGGCCTTCGCGTCGAAGACCATGCGGTGCTCACCCTCCATGTCGAGGACGAAGCCGTAGCCGGTCGGCAGCAGGTCGATCACCTCGGCCCCGGTGATCACGAAGTACTTGGACTCCTTGCCCGCGTACAGCCGCAGTTCCTTGAGCGTGGTGAACATCGGGATCACCGGCTGCTGGGTGTTGTGCAGCGCCAGGAAGCCGGGATTGTCGCCGCGCGGGCAGTAGACCTTCGACGTCGCGAAGATCTGCTGGAAGTCCTCGGCGGACAGCGAGCCGGTGGTGAAGGCCCGTACCGCGTCACCCAGGGACGGCGGCGAGGGCTCGGGATACAGCGGCTGCTCGCCGTAGCCGCCACCCATCTGCTGCTGTGCACCCGGGTTCTGGTCGTAGCCGTACATACCGCAAAGAGTAATCGGACACATCGGGGCCTTGAGGGGTTGCGTCTTATTACTGGCGGGTAGCATCATCGTAGAGGTCAGCTGATATACGCACCGCCAGCTCGTCGCCCACCCGGCCCACACCCCATCCCCGGGGCGTTGCGCGCCACTGCTATTGATTACGGAGCCTTCCATGGGGCACTACAAGTCGAATCTCCGCGACATCGAGTTCAACCTCTTCGAGGTCCTCGGGCGCGACAAGACGTACGGCACCGGCCCGTTCGCCGAGATGGACGTCGAGACGGCGAAGAGCATCCTCGACGAGGTCAACCGCCTCGCGGAGAACGAGCTGGCCGACTCCTACGCGGACGCCGACCGCAACCCGCCGGTCTTCGACCCGGAGACCAACACCGCGCCGGTCCCGGAGACCTTCAAGAAGTCGTACCAGGCGTTCATGGACTCCGAGTACTGGCGTCTGGGCCTGCCCGAGGAGATCGGCGGCACCACCTCGCCGCGCTCCCTGATCTGGGGCTACGCGGAGCTGCTGCTCGGCGCGAACCCGGCCATCTGGATGTACTGCTCGGGCCCGGCGTTCGCCGGCATCCTCTTCGAGGAGGGCAACGAGGCGCAGAAGAAGATCGCCGGGATCGCCGTCGAGAAGCAGTGGGGCTCGACGATGGTGCTGACCGAGCCGGACGCCGGTTCGGATGTCGGCGCGGGCCGCACGAAGGCCGTCGAGCAGGAGGACGGCTCCTGGCACATCGAGGGCGTGAAGCGCTTCATCACCTCGGGCGAGCACGACATGTCCGAGAACATCCTCCACTACGTGCTGGCCCGCCCCGAGGGCGCCGGCCCCGGCACGAAGGGCCTCTCGCTCTTCATGGTCCCGAAGTTCCACTTCGACTGGACCACCGGCGAGCTGGGCGAGCGCAACGGCGTGTACGCGACCAACGTCGAGCACAAGATGGGCCTCAAGGCGTCCAACACCTGCGAGATGACCTTCGGCGACCAGCACCCCGCCAAGGGCTGGCTGATCGGCGACAAGCACGACGGCATCCGCCAGATGTTCCGCATCATCGAGTTCGCCCGCATGATGGTCGGCACGAAGGCCATCGCCACCCTGTCGACCGGCTACCTGAACGCGCTGGAGTACGCCAAGGAGCGCGTCCAGGGCACGGACCTGTCGCAGTTCATGGACAAGACCGCCCCCAAGGTCACCATCACGCACCACCCCGATGTGCGCCGCTCGCTCATGACGCAGAAGGCGTACGCGGAGGGCATGCGCTCCCTGGTGCTGTACACCGCCTCCGTCCAGGACGCGATCCAGGAGAAGGAGGCCGCGGGCGAGGACGCGAAGGCGCTGCACGGCCTCAACGACCTGCTGCTCCCGATCGTGAAGGGCTACGGCTCCGAGAAGTCCTACGAGCAGCTGGCCCAGTCGCTCCAGACCTTCGGCGGCTCCGGGTACCTCCAGGAGTACCCGATCGAGCAGTACATCCGTGACGCCAAGATCGACACGCTGTACGAGGGCACCACGGCGATCCAGGGCCAGGACTTCTTCTTCCGGAAGATCGTCCGCGACCAGGGCGCCTCGCTGAACGCCCTCTCCGAGGAGATCAAGAAGTTCCTCGCCGGCGCCCAGGGCAACGAGGAGCTGGCCGGTGCGCTGGACTCGCTCGCCAAGGCGGCCGTGGACCTGGAGGCGATCGTCGGCACGATGATCACCGACCTCACCGCGACCGGCGAGGACGTCAAGAACATCTACAAGGTGGGTCTCAACACCACCCGCCTGCTGATGGCCTCCGGCGATGTCGTCGTCGGCTATCTGCTGCTCAAGGGCGCGGCCGTCGCGGCGGAGAAGCTGCCGACCGCGACCGCGAAGGACGTCGCCTTCTACCAGGGCAAGATCGCCGCCGCGAAGTTCTTCGCCGCGAACGTCCTGCCGGGCGTCTCGGCCGAGCGCGCGCTCGCCGAGTCCGTCGACAACTCGCTGATGGAGCTGGACGAGGCCGCGTTCTAGCCCCTCCTGCCTCAAGGCCGTCAAAAAGCACCGCCACCCGGACACGCTTTCGGGTGGCGGTGCTGTCGTATCGGCTGGGTACGCCGGCTGAAGGGCTCGGAATCCCGTCCCCGAAGATCTGCGCGTACCAGGCAGCCGATGTCCTGCTCGCCGTGGAGGTCGTCTCACCCGACTCCGGGGCCCGGGACCGCGAGACCGAGCCGCACAAGTACGCAGGGGCGGGCATCCCCAGCTTCTGGCTGGCCCCGCCCCACCGCACCGGCACTCTCTAGGATCGGATGTCCAGCAAGCCGAAGGGGGCGGGTCACTCATGGGTGACAAGGGTTTCGTGGGTATGCGGGCGGGGCGGGGGCGGCTCATGGCGGTCGGGGCGGCGGCGCTGCTGCTCGCGGGCTGCGGCGGCGGGGGCGGCGACGCCGAGGCCGCCGCGCTCGGCAAGGGGCAGGTCGCCTCGGTACTGCCGGACGCGAAGGCCGTGCCGAGCTGGCGGAACTACGTGAAGCCGGAGGCCCAGAAGCCGGTGCCCGACTACCCGCCGCCGGTCTGCGTGGCCAGGACGAAGGAGCAGCGGGACACGGCCTGCACCCCGGTCACGTCCTGGGGTGCCTCGGCCTTCGTGCGCAAGGCGGACGCGACCACGCTCAACTTCTGGACCCTCGCCTACAAGGACGAGGAGACCGCGGACGCCGCATACGACGTCCTGATCAAGTGGTACGGCGGGGACCGGGTCGGCCAGAACGCCGAGAAGGTGGACATCGGCAGCCCCGGCGCCGAGCGCGAGGCCAACCGTGCGGCGGTCGGCACCATGGCCGGACCGGCCACGATCGCGCAGATCCGGGTCGGCACGACCGTCCTCGGGATCAGCACCGGCACCAGCGGCAAGGCGGTCGTCCCCGACAAGGAGGTCAAGGCGTTCGCGGCCATGTTCGCCGAGCGGGCGCAGCAGGCCCAGAACGGCGGGAAGCCCTCGGCGGCGATCCCGGGGAGCTGAGCGCACGGCCCGCCACGACGGCGGTGAAGGTGCCCGGTCCGGTCTCGTTACAGTGAGGAACATGAGTTCCTCCCTCCGCTTCGACCGCGGGCACACCGACGATCTGATGGCCTTCCTGATGGCCTCCCCCTCCCAGTACCACGCCGTGGCCACCGCGGCCGGCCGGCTGGAGAAGGCCGGATTCCGGCAGGTCGAGGAAACTGCGGCCTGGGACGGGACCAGCGGCGGGAAGTACGTTCTGCGCGGTGGTGCGATCGTGGCCTGGTACGTGCCGGAGGGCGCCTCGGCGCACACCCCGTTCCGGATCGTCGGGGCGCACACCGACTCGCCGAACCTGCGGGTCAAGCCGATGCCCGACACCGGGGCGTACGGCTGGCGGCAGGTCGCCGTGGAGATCTACGGCGGGACGCTCCTCAACACCTGGCTCGACCGGGACCTCGGTCTCGCGGGCCGGATCTCGCTGCGCGACGGCACGCACCGGCTGGTGAACATCGACCGGCCGCTGCTGCGCGTACCGCAGCTGGCCGTGCACCTGGACCGGTCGGCCAACCCCGACGGCCTCAAGCTCGACCGGCAGAAGCACATGCAGCCGATCTGGGGGCTCGGGGACGTCGAGGAGGGCGACCTGATCCGGTTCGTCGCCGAGGAGGCGGGCGTCGACGCCGAGGACGTGACCGGCTGGGACCTGATGGCGCACGCCGTCGAGCCGCCCGCCTACCTGGGCCGGGACCGCGAGCTGCTGGCCGGGCCCCGGATGGACAACCTGCTCTCCGTGCACGCGGCGACCGCCGCGCTCGCCGCCGTCGCCGGACAGCCGGACGAGGAACTTCCGTACATCCCCGTCATGGCCGCCTTCGACCACGAGGAGAACGGCTCGCAGTCCGACACCGGCGCCGACGGGCCGCTGCTCGGCACGGTCCTGGAGCGTTCCGTCTTCGCCCGCGGCGGCACGTACGAGGACCGCGCGCGGGCCTTCGCCGGGACCGTCTGTCTCTCCTCCGACACCGGTCACGCGGTCCACCCCAACTACGCCGAGCGCCACGACCCGACCCACCACCCGGTGGCCAACGGCGGCCCGATCCTCAAGGTCAACGTCAACATGCGGTACGCGACCGACGGCAGCGGCCGGGCCGTGTTCGCGGAGGCGTGCCGGAAGGCGGACGTGCCGTGGCAGACGTTCGTCTCCAACAACTCGATGCCGTGCGGCACCACGATCGGCCCGATCACCGCCGCCCGGCACGGCATCCAGACCGTGGACATCGGCGTCGCGATCCTGTCGATGCACAGCGCCCGTGAGCTGTGCGGGGCGGACGACCCGTATCTGCTGGCCAACGCGCTGGCGTCGTTCCTGGCGGGCTGAGCCGCCGCGCCCCGGCCATGTCCCCGGGCATGGTCGTCGCCGGGCCGGGTACGCGATCCGTACACCGGCCCGGAGCCGCCGGGCCGTCGAGGAGGCGGGAATCATGGGACTCGGAGGATGCATCATCCTCATCGGAGCCGGGGCGGTACTGGCCTTCGCCACCGACTGGGAAATGGACACCGTCAACGTCGACCTGGTCGGCTGGATCATGATGATCGTCGGCATCATCGGGGTCGTCGTCTACTCAAGCATCGCGCGGCGTCGCCGGATGGTCGTACCGCCCAGCACGACCGTCGTGTCCGAGGACGAGCGCCGCTACCCCTGACGCGCGGCGTCCGCCGGGTCGCGGCCGGCGCGACCCGTCGTCGACTCCACGGCACCCCCGATATCCTGGGACTTTCCCATGCCCGACCCCGGGCACATCCTGCCCGGAAGGGAAGCCCCCGTGGAGTTCCGGCTGCTCGGCACCGTCTCCGTCGACACGTTCACGGGGCCGCTGCCGCTCGGTCCCGCCAAGCGCCGCAGCCTGCTCGCCGCGCTGCTGCTGTCCGCCAACACCCCCGTCTCCATCTCCAGACTGACGGACTCCCTGTGGGACGACACACCACCGCTGCACGCCCGCAGCGTCATCCAGGGCCATGTGTCCCGGCTGCGCGCCCTGCTGGTGGGTGCGGACGCGGAGGCGTACGGGGTGGAGCTGGTCACGCTCGGCGACGCGTATGTGCTGCGGCTGCCGGAGACCCTGCTGGACTCGCAGCGGTTCGAGGAGCTGCTGACGCTGGCGCGGGGGCAGCGCAGTCCCGCCGACGCGGTGCTGATGCTCAAGGAGGCGCTGTCCCTGTGGCAGGGCCCGGCGCTCAGCGGCGCGTTCGCCGGACGGCCGCTCCAGGCCGCCGCGCACTCGCTGGAGGAATCGCGGCTGGCGACGGTCGAGCAGCTGGCGCACGCCTACGCGGCCATGGGAGAGCACAACCGGGCGGCGGCGGTGCTGCGGGCGGAGGCCGTCGCGCACCCGATGCGGGAGTCCCTGGCGGCGGCGCTGATGACGGCGCTGTACCGGGCGGGGCGCCAGTCGGAGGCGCTGGACTGGTTCCACCGCACGCGGCGGCTGCTCGCCGATGAGCTGGGCATCGACCCGGGACACGAACTCGCCGACGCGTACGCGCTGATCCTGCGCGGCGACCCCGGGCCGGACACCGGCCGGGACGGCGGCCGGAACGCGCCCGACGGGCACGGGACGGCGGCACGCGGCCCGGTCCGGGCCGGCAGCGTTGGCGGCGGCGGTGACAGCGGCAGCCACGGCGGCCCGGCCGGCAACGGCAGCGGCGCCGGTCCCGTACCCGCGGCCCGTCCGGCGGCGGACCGGCGGACCGGACCGGACGGCGCGGCCGGACCGGCCGGCCGCCCGGCCGAGCAGCCCGGCGGCAGGAGCGGTGGAACGGGCGGCAGTGCGGGCACCGGTACGGGCGGCAGCGCGGGTGGCGCTCCCGGCTCCGCGCCGCCCCGCCCGCTCCCCGTGCCGTCCCTCGCGGGCGGGCCGCACCCCACCGATCTGCTGCCCCGCACGCCCCGCGGCTTCCAGGGGCGGACCGCCGAGCTGGCCGCGCTGACCCGGGCCGCGGCGGGCGAGGCACCCGTCTGCCTGGTCACCGGACCGGCCGGGGTGGGCAAGACCGCGCTGGCCCTCCAGTGGGCGCACCGCAATCAGGCCGCCTTTCCGGACGGACGGCTCTTCGCCGATCTGCGCGGGTTCAGCGACACCGGCGAGCCCGCGCTCATCGAGGTGCTGCGCGAGTTCCTGCTGGCGCTCGGCGTCGCACCCCGCCGCGTCCCGGAGTCCGTCGCGGCCGCGGCGGCGCTCTTCCGCTCGCTGACCGACCGGCGCCGACTGCTCGTCGTGCTCGACAACGCCCGCCACTCCGCCGCCGTCCGGCCGCTGCTGCCGGGCGGCACCGACTGCGTCACGCTGGTCACCAGCCGCCACCGGCTGGAGGGCCTCATCGCCTCGGACGCGGCCCGTCCCGTACCGCTGGACGTGCTCGAACCGCCGGACAGCACGGCCCTGCTGGCCGGTGTACTCGGTGAGGACCGGGTGCTCGCGGAGCCGGTCGCGGCCCGTCGGCTGGCCGAACTCTGCGGCGGGCTGCCGCTCGCGCTGCGGGTCACCGCGGCCCGGCTGGCCGGGCGGCCGACGTGGACGCTGGCCGGTCTCGCCGACGAGCTGGCCGACGAGCGCAGCCGGCTGACGTTCCTCGACGTGGACGACACCGGTGTTTCGGCCGCCCTGCGGCTGACCGTGCAGCAGCTGCCGCAGGACGCCGTCCACCAGCTGGCCCGGCTCGGCCACCACCCCGGCAGCCACTTCGACCCGTACACGGCGGCCGCGCTGGCCGGTACCGACCCGGTCGTCGCCACGGCGGCGCTGGAGCGGCTCGCCGCCGCCCATCTCGTCACCGAGACGGGCCCCGGGCGCTGGATACTGCACGACCTGGTGCGCCTCTACGCCCGTGGCATGGACCCCGAGCGCGGCCCCGACGCGCTCATAGGAGTGCTCGACCACTACATCGCCACCGCGCTCGCCGCCGCCGACACGGCCGAGCCCGGCGGCGAGCCCTGCTTCGTCCTGCCGGAGGACTACCACCGCCCCGTCGCCGTACGGGACTTCGTGGACCGGCCGGCGGCGATGCACTGGCTGGCGACCGAGCGCGACGATCTCGCCCTGGCCGCCGTGGCGGCCCGGACCGCCGGGTTCCACGACCGGGCGTGGCGGATCATCCTGCTCCAGTGGCCCCAGGTGGTGTGGCGGGTGCGGGACAGCTGGTCCCCGCTGCTGGAACTGGCGCTGGACTCCGCCCGAGCCCATGACGACGCGTACGCAGAGTCCCGGGTGCTCAATCTGCTGGGCTGGGTACTGACTGAGGAGGGCCGGACCGCCGAGGCCGTCGCCCTGCTGGAGCGCTCGCCGGCACTGGCCCGGCAGGCGGGCGACCGGCTCGGCGAGGCGACCGCGCTGATCAACCTCGCCGTAGTCCAGGCCGAGCAGGGGGAACTCGACACGGCGCTGGAGGACTGCGGGCGCGCCGTCGAGCTGGCCCGGGAGGAACAGGACGCGCACACCGAGATGCTGGCGCTCCAGCACCTCGCGCGGATGCAGCTCACCGCGAACCGGCCGCACGAGGCCCTCGAATCCGTCCGGACCGCCCTCGACCTGGGGCCCGAGCACGAGGAGATCGCCCGCAGGGTGCTGCTGCTGACCACCAGCGGCGAGGCCCGGCTGGCGCTCGGCGAGGAGGGCGAGGGGATCCGGCTGCTGGACCTGGCGGCCGGGGAGGCGGAGAACTCCGGTTACGACGAGGGCGCGGTGCGAGCGCTCCAGGCGCTGCTGCGGGTGACTGCGGAGCCCGAGTACCTCAAGCGGTACGAACAGGCGGTCCGCCGGCTCACCGAGGACGGCTGAGCCCGCCCGGCCCCCGGGCCTCAGAGCCTGTCGGGTGGCCTTCGATCAGACCGCGTCCGCCCGGTCGGAGGCCACCCGACAGGCTCTCAGCCCTGCTCGTCCATTCCCGCCAGCACCAGCGGCAGCCGGGACGCTCCCCCGGCGACCACACGGACCGGGACGCCCCAGTCCTGCTGGTGGACGTGGCAGGCCGGGTACTCGTTCGCCGGGTCGTCGTCGCAGGACGCCGCCATCGCGGACACGTGCAGGACGCCCTCGGTGACGTCGTCGGCCAGGACCAGGTCACGGAACAGGTCCGTCCCCGGCCCCGCCCCCTCGGCCAGCAGCTCCGGCGGGGTCGCGGAGACCAGCAGCCGGGTCGAGGGACCGTACCGGGTGTCCAGCTTCTGCCCGGCGGGCGCCTGGAAGACCACATCGAGCCGGAGCGTGCCCGGGGCGATCTCGGTGGCCGCCCGCTGTGTGCGGTGCGCCCGGTCGGTGACGCGTACCGCCTCCTCCGGCAGGCGCAGCCGGGTCAGCCGATGCCGGGCGGACTCGACGACGACGAGATCGCCGTCTACCAGCACGGCGTCGCTGGGCTCGCGCAGATCCGTGGCCAGGGTGGTGACCTCGCCGCTCGCGGGGTCGTAGCGCCGCAGCGCGTGGTTGTACGTGTCGCAGACGGCGACGGACCCGTCGGGCAGCGCGGTCACCCCGAGCGGGTGCTGGAACAGGGCCTGTCCGGCGGCGCCGTCGCGGTGCCCGAAGTCGAAGAGCCCGGTACCCACGGCGGTGCGGACGACGAAGCCGGTGCCGTCGCGCTCGACGTGGCGCACGGCGGACGTCTCCGGGTCGGCGACCCAGAGCCGCTCACCGTCCGCGGAGGTGGCCAGCCCGGACGGCTGGGCGAACCAGGCCTCGTCGGCCGGCCCGTCGACCAGACCCTCGTTGGTCGTGCCCGCGGCGACCCGCACCGTCTCCGTCCCGGGGTCGTACGTCCACAGCTGGTGCACGCCCGCCATGGCGATCCACAGCCGGTCCGCGAACCAGGCGACGTCCCAGGGGGAGGAGAGGTCGATCTCACGGGCCGGTCCGGATGTCGGCGAGCCCTGCCACCACTGACGGCCGGTACCGGCCAGCGTCGTCGTCTCCCCGGTGGCGGGATCGAAGGCGCGGATGGCGTGGTTGACCGTGTCGGCGACGGCGATCCGGCCGTCCGGCAGCACGGCGAGACCCTGGGGCTCGGAGAACCGGGCCGCCTCCGGCCCACCGTCGCCGAACCCCCGCTCGCCCGCTCCGATGTGGCGGCGGACCGTCTCGCCGTCGGGTCCGAGCTCGACCAACCGGTGGCGGGTGGTGTCGGAGACGAGGAAACCGCCGTCGGGCAGGAGCAGCGCCTTGCCGGGGAAGCGCAGATGCGTGGCGACCGGTTCGGGCGCGACATAGGGGCCGTCGCCGCGGCGCAGCGTGCCCTTCGCCGCGTGCTCGGCCTCCAGCTCCTCGACCAGCTTCGCGATGGCGTGCGCATGGCCCTCACCGGCGTGCTGGGCGACGACATAGCCCTCGGGGTCGATGACGACGAGCGTCGGCCAGGCCCGTACGGCGTACTGCTTCCAGGTCGCCAGCTCCGGGTCGTCGAGAACCGGGTGGTGGACCTCGTACCGCTCGACGGCGTCGACGACGGCCTGGTGCTCGGCCTCGTGGACGAACTTCGGCGAGTGCACCCCGATGATGACCAGGGTGTCGCGGTGCTTCTCCTCCAGCTCGCGCAGCTCATCGAGGACATGCAGACAGTTCACACAGCAGAAGGTCCAGAAATCCAGGATCACAATGCGTCCTCGCAGGTCAGCGAGGGTGTACTGCTGGTCGCCTGTATTGAGCCAGCCGCCCTTGCCGACCAGCTCGGGGGCCCTGACGCGCGCACGTGTTGCCATGTGAACAGTCAACATCACCGTGGCGTCCACGCATTCCACAGGGACCTCGGGGAACCTGTGAGCCATGAGATTCCTGGTGCGTGAACGACTCTTCGCCGTCGGTGACGACTACTGGATCGAGGACGCGGACGGCCGCAAGGCGTTCCTCGTCGACGGCAAGGCCATGCGAGTGCGGGACACCTTCGAGCTGAAGGACGCGCAGGGCCGGATCCTGGTCGAGATCCGGCAGAAGCTGCTCAGTCTGCGCGACACGATGCTCATCGAGCGGGACGGTGAACAGCTCGCCAGGATCAAGCGCAAGCGGCTGTCGCTGCTGCGCAACCACTACCGGGTCACGCTGGTCGACGGCACCGAACTCGATGTCAGCGGCAAGATCCTGGACCGTGAGTTCGCCATCGACTACGACGGCGAGCTGCTGGCCCAGATCTCCCGGCGCTGGCTGACCGTCCGCGACACCTACGGCATCGACGTCGTACGGGAGGACGCCGACACCGCGCTGCTCATCGCCGTGTCGGTCTGCGTCATCGTGCTCGCGGAGAAGGAGCACGAGGACTGAGCGCTGCGCGCTGTTTCACGTGAAACAGCACCCGACGGGTCTAGGAGGGCGGATTCAGCCCCAGGCGGCGGTCCTTGAGGGCCGGGAACTGCTCACGGGTCGTCGCCACCCTCGCCGGGTCGAACTCCACGGCGAGCACCTCCTCGCCCGCGCCCGCCTCCGCGAGCACCTCGCCCCACGGGTCGACGACGATGCTGTGCCCGGACTGCTCGACCCCGGCGTGCGTGCCCGCGGTGGCCACGGCCAGGACGTACGACTGGTTCTCGACCGCGCGGGCCTGAGCGAGCAGCGTCCAGTGGGCGCGGCGCCGCTCGGGCCAGCCCGCCGCGACGATCAGCGTCTCGGCGCCCGCGTCGACCAGGCCGCGGAACAGCTCCGGGAAGCGCAGGTCGTAGCAGGTGGCGAGGCCGAGCGTGGTCTGCGGCAGGGCGACCGTGACCAGCTCCTCACCGGCGCCCATCATGACCGCCTCGCCCTTGTCGAAGCCGAAGCGGTGGATCTTGCGGTACGCGGCGGCCCGCTCGCCGCCGGGCGTGAAGACCAGCGAGGTGTTGTAGAGGGTGCCGTCGGCGGCGCGCTCGACGAAGGAGCCCGCGTGCAGCCAGACCCCGGCGTCGGCGGCGGCCTTCGCCATGATGTCGTGGGTGGGCCCCTGGAGCGGTTCGGCCTCGTCCTCGAAGGCGGTGTACGCGAAGGCGCCGACCGGCCAGAGCTCGGGAAGGACCACCAGATCCGCGCCGCGCTGGGCGGCGATCAGCGAAGCCGCGCGCTGCCTGCGGGCCTTGACAGATTCGTCCGGGTCTACTGCGATCTGGATGAGGGAGGCGCGCACACTACCACCGTCCTGGCATTCGAGCCGTCAACACGGGCCTACGATCGTCACACGAAAGCACTGCCGGGGTGCCTGCTCGCAGCGTAACTTAGCGAACGAACCTCCCACGCAGACCGCCGCCCGCAGACCGCCGCCCGCGCCCAGCTTCTCCAGCCCATGCACCGCAGAACCGCACTAGGGGTCCCGTGACCGTCCATCCCAGCCTCCAGACCTACGCCGATGCCTGGACCCACTCCATCGAGTCGATAGCCGAGCTGGTGAAGCCGCTCGCCGAGGGAGAGTGGAACCGCCGTACGCCGTGCCCCGCCTGGTCGGTGCGTGACATCGTCTCGCACGTCATCGGCATGGAGTGCGAGCAGCTCGGCGACCCGCGCCCGATCCACTCCCTGCCCCGCGACCTCTACCACGTACAGAGCGACTTCGCCCGCTACATGGAGATGCAGGTCGACGTACGGCGGCACCACACCGCGCCGGAGATGACCTCCGAGCTGGAGTACACGATCATCCGCCGGGCGCGTCAGCTGCGCAACGAGACACGTGATCCCGAGACCATGGTCCGCGCGCCGCTCGGCGCCGAGCAGACCCTCGAACTGGCGCTGCGGATGCGCGTCTTCGACGTCTGGGTGCACGAGCAGGACCTGCGTGCGACGCTGGGCCGGCCCGGCAATCTGGACTCCCCCGGCGCGACCGTCGTCCGGGACGTCCTGCTGGAGGCGCTGCCGAAGGTGGTCGCCAAGGACGCGGGGGCACCGGCCAGTTCGGCGGTCGTGCTCGATGTGCACGGGCCGCTGGAGTTCCTGCGCACCGTCAGGGTCGATGCGGAGGGCCGTGGTTCGGTGGACGGTTCGCCGTCGCTCGGACCCGTGGTGACGCTGGCGATGGACTGGGAGACGTACTTCCTGCTCGCCTGCGGGCGGGTGCGCGCGGGAGCGGTCGCCGAGCGGATCAAGGTCGAGGGCGACCAGGAGCTGGCGACGGCGATCCTGCAGAACTTCGCCGTGACGCCATGACCGCGTGACTCCGTGACGCCATGACCGGCGGCGCCCGTCGCAACTGAGGACGGGCGCGCCGCCGGCCCGGCGCGAGCCGCGGTCACACGGGTACGTGCACGGCCTCCACCCGGCTGACCACATGGTGGTCCCGCTCGCGGTGCGTGGCCCTGGAGTGCAGCCGCAGGATCTGTACGACCCCGAGCGCCTCCAGCACGAAGACCGAGGCGAACGCGATCCGGTAGTTGTCGCCGGTCGCGTCCAGCAGCACACCGACGGCGAACAGCGTGGTCATCGAGGCGATGAAGCCGCCCATGTTGACGATGCCCGACGCGGTGCCCTGGCGCTCCGGCGGGTTGGCCGGGCGGGCGAAGTCGAAGCCGATCATCGAGGCCGGACCGCAGGCGCCGAGCACCACGCACAGCACGATCAGCAGCCACATCGGCGCGTGGTCGCCCGGAAAGAAGATCGCCGACGCCCAGAGCAGCGCCGTCACCGCGACCGTGCCGAGGGCCAGCGGGGCGCGGGCCGCGTGGTGACGGGCGATGATCTGCCCGTAGACCAGCCCGAAGGCCATGTTGGAGAGCACCACCAGGGTGAGCAGCTCACCGGCGGTGGACCGGCTGAGCCCCTGCGCCTCCACCAGGAACGGCAGCCCCCACAGCAGCAGGAACACCATGGCCGGGAACTGCGTGGTGAAGTGCACCCACATACCGAGCCGGGTACCGGGCTCCCGCCAGGACGCGGCGATCTGCTTGCGCACATAGGCGGCGCCCGCGTGCTCGGCGGGCGGCGGCTCATGCCCCTCGGGGTGGTCCTTCAGGAAGAGCAGCAGCAGAACAAGAACAACGACCCCGGCGACGGAGCTGCCGAGGAACGTGGTGGTCCAGCCGAATCCGTGCAGGGCCCGCGCGATGAAGAGCGTCGAGACGAGGTTGCCCGCCATCCCGAAGAGCGCGGCGACCTGCCCGATCAGCGGTCCGCGCCGGGCCGGGAACCAGCGGGCGCCGAGCCGCAGCACGCTGATGAACGTCATCGCGTCACCACAGCCGAGCAGCGCCCTGGACGCCAGCGCCATGCCGTACGAGGGGGAGAGCGCGAAGCCGAGCTGTCCGAGGGTGAACAGGACGGCCCCGAGGGTGAGGACCTTCTTGGTGCCGAGCCGGTCGACCATCAGGCCGACGGGTATCTGCATGCCCGCGTAGACCAGCAGCTGAAGGATGGAGAACGTGGAGAGCGCGGAGGCGTTGACGTCGAACCGGTCGGCGGCGTCGAGCCCGGCGACGCCCAGGCTGGTGCGGAAGATGATGGCGACGAAGTAGACGGCGACGCCGATGCCCCAGACCCACGCGGCACGCCGGCCACCGGGTGGATCGCCGGGCAGGGACAGGGTGGGAGCGGCGGCTGAACTCACCGGTCCTCACCCCTGACCAGTACCTTGACCCGGCCGACATGGCGCCGTACGACCTGCGCGGCGCCGTCCGCGTCACCGGACCTGATCGCCTCCAGCAGCTCACCGTGCTCGGTGATGTTGGCGGCGATCCTCCCCGGGTGCGCCTCCATCACGGCGACGCCCATCCGCAGCTGCCGGTCGCGCAGCTGGTCGTAGAGGCGCGAGAGGATGTCGTTGCCCGCGTTGCGCACGATCTCGGCGTGGAAGCAGCGGTCCTTCACGGACACCTCCGCCAGGTCCCCGGCCTCGGCCAGCTGCCGCTGCTCCTCCAGGAGTTCTTCGAGCCGGCCGATCAGCCGCGCGGAGGCGGGCACGGCCTTGCGGGCCGCGAACTCCTCGACCAGCAGCCGGGTCTCCACCACATCCGCGATCTCCTGCGCGGAGACGGCGAGGACGAGGGCGCCCTTCTTCGGATACAGCTTGATCAGCCCCTCGACCTCCAGCCGCAGCAACGCCTCGCGCACAGGCGTGCGGGAGACGCCGACGGCCTCCGCGAGATCGCCTTCGGTCAGGAGCGTGCCGCCCTCGTAACGGCGGCCCAGGACCGCCTCCTTGATGTGGGCGTACACGCGCTCGGCGGCAGGCGGCTGCTTCACGGCGGACTTCGCAGCAGACTTCACGGACGGCTTCTCGACAGGCCTTACGACAGGCTTCACGGCTGGGGGTGCGGCAGGCATGTACACAGCATAGATACAACATGCGTGCATGACGAAACCGGTCCGGCATCCGGACGGGCCGCCGGCGCCACCCCACGCCCCCGGCCGGAATCACCCGTAGACCCGAAATTGCCCCAGGAATCGGTACATCCATCCCCCGGCCCCATGAGTCTCACCACCGAGCGGCACCTTCATGTGGCCGCATTCCAGGGGCATTTGGAGCAATCAAGTTGAAAATCGGCATTAAGGGTATAAGCCGCGCCACCGCCACTGCCACCGTGACGCTGACGGCAGGCGCCGTCATCGCGGGCAGCGCGTTCGCCTCCACCGCGCAGGCCGCCACGCTGCCCAACCCCAAGATCACCGCCGCGGGCGGATTCGTGATGAACAACGGCACCTCGAAGGCCCTGTTCGCCAAGACCGCGGACACCCGTCGTTCCACCGGGTCCACCACCAAGATCATGACGGCGAAGGTGGTGCTGTCGCAGAAGAACCTGAACCTGGATTCCAAGGTCACGATCCAGAAGGCATACAGCGACTACATCGTCTCCAAGGGCGCCTCGTCGGCCCGCCTCATCGTGGGCGACAAGGTCACGGTCCGCCAGCTGCTGTACGGCCTGATGCTGCCGTCCGGCTGCGACGCCGCCTACGCCCTGGCCGACAAGTTCGGCTCCGGCTCCACCCGCGCGGCCCGCGTGAAGTCGTTCATCGGCAAGATGAACGCCCAGGCCAAGTCGCTCGGGCTGAAGAACACCCACTTCGACTCGTTCGACGGCATAGGGAACGGCTCGAACTACTCGACCCCGCGCGACCTGACCAAGCTCGCCAGCAGCGCGATGAAGAGCTCCACCTTCCGCTCGGTCGTCAAGACCAAGTCGACCAAGCAGAAGGTCACCACGAAGTCCGGCGGCTACCGCTACATGTCGTGGTCCAACACCAACACCATGCTCAGCAGCTACAGCGGCGCCATCGGCATCAAGACCGGCTCCGGCCCGTCGGCCAAGTACTGCCTGGTCTTCGCCGCGACCCGCGGCAGCAAGACCGTCATCGGCACGGTGCTCGCCTCCACGTCGGCGGCCAACCGCAGCGCGGACATGAAGAAGATCATGGACTACTCCTTCAAGAAGTAGCCCGGCCGATCACGGCAGCACACACGCAGAGGGGCCCCGCACCACGCGGGGCCCCTCTCCGCTACCGCGTTGCTCTTCCGGCCAGCCGCAGGCGTTGGGAGCCGCCCCGGGTCAGCGGCATCCCGGTACCGGTCACGAGGTCGTACGCCGCAGGGCCGATCCTTATGCCGGAAACCCGCCCACCGTGCGCAGCCTCGACACCGGCCGGACGGGTCGCCGACCGGAGGGCCCGCCAGGCCAGACGCGTCTGATCGGTCAGGAGCCGATGCCGCTCCGGCCCGACCTCCGGTTCGTTCCAGCGCACCGCGAGACGGCCTGCTTCGAGGGCTTCACCCGCACCGTCCCGGAACCGGCGCGAGCACAGGAACTGCAGCACAGCGGAGCGCGGAAGATCGGAACGGGAGACAGCTCCCTCGGCCACCAGGACATCCTCGGGCGCCCCGGCCCCCTCCGGCAGCAGCAGGAACGCCTGGCGGCCACCGCAGTCCAGGGCCTCCCCGAGCGAGGGGTGCAGATGCACCTGGTGAAGCCCCTTCGGTCCCGGCTGACTGCACAGCCAGCCGGACCGGGGCAGGACATCACCGATGCGCTGCCCGACGGCCCTCTCGTCCTCGGGCAGCAGCCACACATCGGTCGTTCTCGTACGAGAACCGGGAGGCGCCATGGGCGGAGATGCTCAGTCGAGGCAGAACTCGTTGCCCTCGACGTCCTGCATGTTGATGCAGGACTCGTTGTCCTCGTCGGCGTACAGCACGTTCGTGCACACCGCGCCGAGCGCGACCAGCCGATCACGTTCGGCCTCAAGCACGGCCAGCCGCTCCGCACCCACGAGCCCGGTGCCGGCCCGCACATCGAGATGCACCCTGTTCTTGGCGACCTTGCCTTCGGGAACGCGCTGGAAGTACATGCGCGGGCCCTCACCCGTGGGATCGGAGCACACGGCCCATGAGCCCTGCCCATCAGAAGGCAGCGTCACGACGTACCCCATCACCTCGCACCAAAAACGAGCGACGCGCTCGGGGTCCGCGCAATCGAAGGTGACCTGGATCTTCCTGAGCGATGCCATCCGGCCACCCTAACAGCGGGCCTCCGCCGTACAACGTCCGCCGATTGACCGCACGTTGACCGGCAGACGGACACCGTCACCCCCACCGTCCGCCCCACATCCCCCGGGCACACCCCGGCCTGCGGCCGGACACCCCTTCGACAGGTTTTCAGCGGTCTTCCGGAAGAGGCAGTTAGCAGGCATGACCCCCCCAAGAGGCCGCCACTCCTCCTCCCGAGGCATGAAGCTGTTGCCTGTCCGCGAATCGATCCGGCTCCACCGGTGCAGAGGAGTGAACCGATGACGCGTGGGGAGAGCGCCAAGGCCATCGCCCAACGGGTGGAAGTGATGGCACCAGCCCCGGGCACAGGGGGCGCCCGTCAATCAGGCCGGACCAGTGAGCGGGGTTGAGGAAGCGATGTACCGAATCGGATTGCTGCACAGCCATCCACTGATCGCCTGGGCCGTGGACCGGGCGCTGGCCACCGTCCCCGACCTCTCGGTCAGCCTGCTCGATGCGAACTCCGCTGTCCCGGACTCCCGGTGCGACGATGCGTACGATGTCCTGATCACGAACCAGGTCCCCGACCCATGTGATCGGTCATCAGGCGCCAGGGCTCCCAAGGCATCCCGTGTTCTTGTGATGTCGCCCTTGCCCGAGGGGATCGCAGCCGAGACGTTCGGTGCCGACGGCTACGTCAGCGAGTTCAGTTCACCGAGCGAACTGGTCCGAGCAGTACATGAAGCAGCCTTGGCCGGGCAACCTCCCTCGGGTGCCCGGACCACCGAGGTGTCGGCGGACGAACGCCCCGTTTTGTCCAGGCGGGAGCAGCAGGTACTCGGCTTCATTGCGGATGGGCTGACACATGCGCAAGTAGCCAGGCGGCTTGCCATCAGCCAGCACACCGTCGACACCTACGTAAAGCGAATCCGGCGCAAATTGAGGGTCGGGAACAAAGCTGAACTCGCCAGGGCGGCGTTGGCCATGTGCCGGGCGGCCTGAGGGCTGTCCAGCAGCAGCGGCCTCATGAGCCGCTGAGCTCGGTGACCTCCACCGTTGTGTCGATGCGTACCGACTCGGCGAGCCTCCGATCATGGGTGACCAGCAGAAGAGAGCCCGAGAAACTGTCCAACGCCTGCTCCAGCTGTTGAACCGCCTCGATGTCCAGGTGGTTCGTCGGCTCGTCCAGGACCAGGCAGTTGACTCCTCTCGCCTGGAGCAGTGCCAGACCCGCGCGGGTCCGCTCCCCCGGCGACAGGTTCCGTGCCACACGCAGGGCCGCCTCCCCACCCAGACGGAACTTGGCCAGCAGGGTCCGGGCCTCGGTCGCATCGAGGCCGGTCTCCGACCTCAGTACATCGACCACGGGCAGGCTGGTGTCGAACAGTCGCCTGGTCTGGTCGATCTCTCCGACCACCACACCGGCGCCGGCCCGTTGCGCACCACTTTCCAGAGGTATCCGGCCGAGCAGGCACTCCAACAGGGTTGTCTTTCCCGAGCCGTTCGGGCCGGAGATCCGGATCCGCTCACCCCGGCCCACCTCAAGGTCGATCGGCCCGAGAGTGAACGCCCCCCGGCGTACCACGGCTGCCCGCAGGGCCAGGGACACATCGCCCGTCCCCGCCGTCTCCGCGATCGAGAATCTCAGTTGCCAGGGTTCCCGTACCTGTTCGGGAGCCTGCCGGTCGAGTCGTTCGACCGCGCGGTCCGCTTTCGCCGCGGCCGCGCCGGTCTGCTGGGCCCCGGCGATGCGTGACGCCTTGCGGAACTTGTCCCCGTCGGGCTGACGGCGCGGATTCATCGCGCGCTGCGCACCTTCCCGGGACCACTGGCGTTGGGTCCGCGCCGTGTCGACCAGGCGGCGACGGTCCGCCTCATGCGCGCTGTACGCGTCGATGGCACGCCGACGGGCCAGCGACCGCTCCGCGACGAAGGCGTCCCAGCCCCCGCCGTACTCCGTGCCCCGGCGCGTGAACTCGTCCAGCTCGACGATGCGGTTCACCGTCGCCGAGAGAAACGCCCTGTCATGACTGACCAAGGCGATTCCGGCCCGTGCCGTGCGCACATGGTGCTCCAGACGGTCCAGACCGTCGGCATCCAGATCGTTGGTGGGTTCATCGAGAAGCAGGACATCCGGCTGCGCCAGCAGCACCGCCGCCAAAGCCAAGCGGGCCCGCTGGCCACCGGACAGGCGGGCCGTCTCCCGCCTGTCCGGATCCAGTCCCAGATCCGAGGCGACCACCGTCGCGCGCTCCGGCAGATCCGCGCCGCCCAGCGAGAGCCAGGTCTCCCAGGCATCCGCGTAGACGTCACCGGCCCGGGGCTCCTCGCGCTCCAGAGCAGCGGTGGCCTCGTCGAGCGCCGCCTGCGCAGCGGTCACTCCGGTCCGGCGGGCCAGATACTCCGCCGTGCTCTCGCCGGCGAGCACATCGGCCTCCTGCGCCAGCCTGATCACGGTGGTCGTCCGTGGCGCGCGGACAACCGTTCCGCTCTCCGGTGCCAGTTCGCCGGCGAGGACCTTGAGCAGGGTCGACTTCCCCGTACCGTTGGGCGCCACGATGCCTACTCGGTCTCCCCTGCCGAGTGAGAGGCTCACGCCGCCGAGCACGGTGGCACCGCCGAAGGCCAGTTCCACGTCCCGGCAATCGATGCGAGTCATGCGACACCTTCTCCTTGTCATTCCGAGCCGGTCCGAGCCGGTTCCGAGTCAGCTGCGAGTCAGCTCCGGACAATGCTCTCGACGGACTCGGGGCTCTTGTCGGCAGTACGTGTACGGGTGGCGAACTGGGCCGTGCCGGGCACGGCGAGTGCTCCATAGGTGGACAGCAGCAGTACGACGGCAGCCAGGGCCGCGAAGGGCGCCACTCCGACGAACCGGACGAGCAGCGGTGTCACGGCGAGCGCGATGGGCTGGAGGCCGAAGCTGGCCAGCCCCTCCAGGGCGAATACCCGGCCCTGGACCTGCTCCGGAAACTCCTTCTGGAGCGAGCTGTACCAGAGGACCATGAAGCAGCCGACTCCGGCCGAACCGGCGGCACCGGCCGCGCAGAACATCCAGAACGGCACGTCGACGGCGAGGCACACCGGCGTCAGCACGCACGGAGCCAGCGCGTTCATGGCCCACAGTCCCGGACGGCCGGAGGAAACCCTGCCGCCCAGCAATGAACCGATCACCGAGCCCGCGAGCGTGGCGGCACTGACCCACCCGAAGGCGGAGATGCCGTAACGGGCCTGGCTGACCAACGGAACCAGAATGTAGTTCGGGGCGAAGAGGAAGAACACCTGCACCGTGCCCTGGAGCATCAGGACCGATACCCAGGGCCTCCGACGGACCTCGACGAGGCCCTCCCGCGCCTCGGCCAGCATCCCCCGCAGTCCGCCCGGCTCGTCGGCCCCCGGCTCGTCGGCCCGCGAACCAGCAACGGCACCGGCGGCGGCACGGACGGGCGGCAGCCGCAGCCAGACCAGTGTGACCAGGCTGACCACGAACGTGGCAACGTCCACCAGAAGGGTCTTCGGCGGCGAGATCCCGGCGAGCATGACGCCTGCCAGCAGGGCCCCGGCCATCGAGCCGATCCGCTTGGTGGACACGTCCAGGGCGTACGCCTGCTGCCGCAGGTCCTCCGGCACCACCTGCGTGAGGGCCGCGCGATGAGCGGGCTCGTACAGCGCCGCGCCCGCTCCGGTCATCGCCGCCGCGGCGAGCAGCAGCGCGAGCGGCCCCTGCGAGGCGAAGAAGAAGAAGCCGACGATCCCGGCCAGGCGGAGGATGTCCGCGAGGGCCATCACAAAGCTGCGGGAGTACCGGTCGGCGACCACCCCGCCGGCCAGCAGCAGGACGCCCATGACGGCGGACTCCACCGCCAGTACCAGACCGAAGGTACCCGGGCCGCGGTCCGGAACCACCAGGGCCGCGAGCACCACGACGGTGAGCTGGTTGCCCACCGTGCTCGTCACCTGCCCGAGCCAGAAGGCCAGGTATCGCCGGCTACGGAACAGATCGCGCATTTGAGGTTGCGACATAGTCTTTCTCGCCAGAGTGGAGGGAGAGCGGGGCCACGGCCATCACCCAAGAGGATGCGGCCACCGTGCGTCGACATCGAGTTCGGGACCCAACACCTCGGCCGCGCGGCTCCGGAAGGCCGGCGACGCGGTGCCGAAGTCGACGATGAGCAACCGTTCGGATGTGGCCCGGGAAATCTTCCATCGCCGTTCGTCCGGCCCTTCCGCCGAGAGGTCCTCGACAGTGACCGCCGACCTCAAAGTCTCGATACCTGTGCTGCCGCATCGCACAGGGCGTGGGGGACCGGCGCTGAACAGGAAACGCGTCTGGTCCACCAGGACCCGTCGATGTGCGAACCATGCTTCGTGCTCCCATGGTTGGCTCAACGTACCGGTGACGGGGTTCTCCTCGGTGAAGACCGAAGTCTTCCGCAGCACCAAGCGGTACACCAGCGCTTTGGCGATCTCCCGCAACGCCCTTGCCGCGGCCTCGGGCTCGTCGGCGCCGGCCCCGGAAGACGTGATGATTCCGCCGTGCCCCTCGGCATGGACCACGGCCATGACCGCTGGAACACCATGGACCGGGTCGGCGATGTCCAGCAGGCTCAACTGCACACCCCCGGACCGGCAGAGGGACAGCACCGCATCGGCGAGCGGGCTGCTCGGCGGCTGAAGCCCCGCCGGCGTCTGCCGCGTCAGCCAGGTGCGCAGGAAGCAGTGGCGCTCGTACAGCTCATACATCGCCGCATCGGCGGCTGCCGAGTAGCGGGTGTGCGCGGCCATGCCGTTGCTGTTGCCGAGCCGGCGGCGGGAGCCCAGGAGAGCCAGCCGCTCCGCGAGTTCACCTCTGGCTCGAAGGCGCGCGCCATCGGCACTGGTGTCGACCCCGAAGCCGCATTCCCGGCCGCCGTCGGTCTTCGGTCCGTAGGCGTTGGCGTAATACAGGGACTGCCCGTTGACCAGGATGCACTTGATCTCTTCGGCCTTGACCCAGTCGGTGCCGGAGGAGTTGCCGTCCGCGGGAACCGCACCCACGGCATAGAGGGGTACGGTGCCTTCGCCCAGGCCGAGATGGTGTGCCACCGCGCGGTCGTCGAAGCCGCCGAAAGGCCGGCAGTCGATACCGGCGGCTCCCAGTACCTGGATCAGCGCCTGCGCGGCATGGCCGGCTTCGATCAAGGCGTATCGGTAGCCGCGGGGTCCGTACTTGGCTGTCGCATCGGCCAGATCCGCCACGAGCCAGAACCTCGTCGTCACGGCGGCAAGAGTCGGGTCCAGTCCCAACTCTTCGGCGCGGGAGGCCGCTTGGGATGAGACAAGTCGCCCCGACCGGGGATCGAACGCGATCAACTCGTCTCCGGTGCCGTCTGCGCCGCTCTGCTCGGCGACCAGGCGTACGGGATAGAGGGCACCGGCGGACGGATAGAGCCGGCTGTCCGGATCGTGCAAGGTCCGCATGACCGACCAGAGCCGCCCCTGGTCCACCGCCTTCGCACGAGGGCCGTCGAAAGGCGCGAAGCTCGGCGCACGACGCAAGGGAAGCGGCAGGTCGAGGCCGTCGGAAACGCCACCCGGCAGGAAGCGCTTCACCCGGCCACGCATTTGATACAGCGTCAACTCGTCGTGCGTGTAGGCGAGACCACGATTGATCGGAACCGATGATTCGGCATGCATGCGCAGGGCCTGCAGATGCGCCGCATGGGCGCCTCGCGTGACAAGGCCGTGCCCGCTCAGAGACAGGGCGACGTCTTGGGGAATCTCGCTCGCCGGTACCGGGTTCTCGGTCATCTCCAGCAGACGGCTTCGGAGCTCCGGATCCGGAACGCGGACCTTCATCCGAAGTTTCGGAGAACGGAATGTAATCAGCGCGTCCTCGGCGGTGACCGAAACACCGGGCGAGTACTCAAGCAATCCATCCTGGCCCATGGGGGCACCCTCCGGGTTTGCAGTAGTGGTACAGCCGCGGGGCCCGCTGTGGCACCAGAATTCTGGGGCCACAGCGGGCAGATCCCTTTTCTCGGACTACTGGCAGCGAGAGTTCGCCGGGATCTGGAACTCGGTGTCGAACTCCTCGATCTCCTCGATGATGATCTCGGTGCTGGAGTTCTCGTTGACCTTCGGCTCCATGATTTTCTCCTTTTCGATGGAGAGCGATCCCGACGGGCTTCCCGGCGGGATTCCGGTCCGAACCGGATGGCATGACTTGACCACGCCCGACAGCGCTCGGTCAATAGATTCAGGCGTCTGCGGCTGTACCCGAATCAGGGGACTGGTGAGCCTTGATAAAGGGGTCGACAATGATCTGGAAACTGCCGATCCCGAGGGCAAGAGGTGAACCATGCGAGTCACGAGGGTCCAGCACACATGCTTCGTCTTCGACACCGAGGACGGGCGGCTCGTCGTCGATCCCGCACTGGACTACTTCGGCAACCTCTGGAGCCCCCGCGGCCGGAACAGGATGGCGAGTCAGCTCCTCGACGGCGTATCGGCCGTGGTCATCACCCATTCCCACAGTGATCACTTCCATCTGCCGACGCTGCTGCACTTCGACCGGGACATTCCGATCGCCGTGCCATCCGGCGACGGGGCTTCGGATTTCCCGATGGCAGCGGAGCTTGCTGATTACGGATTCACGAACGTCATCGGGATGGAGCCGATGGAGGCCGTGCGACTCGCCGGCATCGACGTGACTTCCATCCCGGCACCCGACTCGATCGAGGGAATACCTCAGCAGTCCCTGCTGCTGGAGAGGGAAGATCTGCGCATCCTGCACGGCGCGGACACGTTGGAAGATTTTGAAACTCTTGAGAAAATCGCGCGCGACCGGCCCATACGCATCGCCATGCTCCCCCTGAATTGCAGCCTGAACTATCAGAACCTGCGAAATCAGATGTCACCCGGCACTTTCCTGGAGGCCGCAAGAATTCTCCAGCCCGAGGCCATGGTCCCGCTCGGCGTGAACGAAGGTCCACGACGTGGCATCACGGCGACGGACGTGCCGTGGTTCCCGCACGGCGAAGCGTTGTACCGGGATCGCGCCTTTCTCGCCGCCCACCCCGAGGGCTCCCGGCTTCTGGCGATCGAGGACGGCCAGTCCCTGCACGTGCAGGGAAGCGCTCCGCTGGAATCCGTCGAGAGTCTGGTCGAAGCGGCGGACAACGGCTCCAGCGACGTGGAGATCGTGCTGGGCAGGTTCTGGTCGCTCCTGATCGACGTACATGTCCGTGACCGGTACTACTTCGGACTGGTCCTGGACCGGGAACACGGGCAGTGGCGCGATGCCTGGCTGGAGTGTCGCTCACGGCTGGAGGAACTGCTGGCGGACTGGGACAAGGTTCTGCTCAGCGCGGTCGAGGGTCTTCCCGAAGGCCGCGTCAAAGCACCGGTACTGCGCTACTTTCCGCGCACCGTCGGCAGGTTGACCTCCCAGGGCGACAGTCTCGCGCAACTCGTTCTCGACAGCCTGTGGCTGCTGGAACCCGGACTCAGCGAGCAGGACTACGTACAAGCGCTGTACGGCCTGCTGGCGGCGCGGGTCAGGTCCGACCCTTCGGACCTGTGGCACTGCCGCAGGGAGTACTCCGGCTGGCTCCAGGCACGTCAGGAGCGGAAGCGGCCGGCATTGCCGCGGGGCTTCGACGAGAACGCCGCGGACCAATGGCTGCGCCGCCAGGCAGCTGCTGATCGCCGTTCGGCGGACTATGTCCATCCTCGGATCAATCCGATCTTCGGCCCCTTCGACGTGTCCGGAGTGCCCAGCCTCAACGGCGAGCCGTCGCAGGACGGGCCCGTACTGGCGCTGCACACCCTGAGGCACCGGAACGGGCGCGCCAAATCAGTCGCCACCGTGCTGCGGGGGACGGAGGCGCGGCTGGCCGAGGCCGTCGTCCAGGCCGACGGAACCGCCTCGATCGCCGAACTCTGCGACCGGCTGGACCTGTCCACCTCGGACTTCGAACAGTTTCAGCTGCGGCTGGGAGGTTTCGATCCGTACTGCCTCGAAGGCCACTGGTACCCGAGCGAAGCACTGGCCTGGCGACCCGACTTCCGGGCGTGAACTCCGCTAGCAGGAAGGCTGATCCAATGCCCTTCGGACCCGAATACTTCTCCGCCCTGCCCCGCTACGGAGTGGGCTTGGGGGTCAATCCGTCCGATATGCACGAGGACTACCTCGGTCGCGCCCGGATCGATCTGGACTTCTTCGAGGTCACGTCACCGGCTGTGCGGCACCAGGGCCCGGTGAACTACCGCGAGATCCAGCGCAGGCGGACGGCGCCGGCGGGCTTCCGGCATCTGCGAATCCCCGAGCTGGCCGCGGACCATCGCGTTCTGGTGCACAGCACGGACCTCAACCCCGTCTATCCGCAGGCCCCCGAGCCGGATGGTCTGGACAGCCTGCGTTCGCTCGTCGCCGTCGCCGACGCCCCATGGGTGACCGAAGATCTCGGCGTGTGGCTGATGAGTGAGCGGCACGTCTACCCGTACTTCATGCAGTTCCCGGTCACGGACACCACCCTCGCGGTGACCGTGGACAACGTCCATCGCATCCATCAGGGCCTCGGTGTCCCGTTCAACGCCGAGTTCCCGCCGATGACCATGGAAGTCGGGGACATGCACGCGTTCGACTTCTTCCGGACGCTGGTGAGCGAGACCGGCGCGGGAATGTGCCTGGACATCGGGCATGTGCTCAGCTACCAGATCGCCCGGGGCGCGTCTCCCACCGCGGACTTCCACCGTCTGCCCTGGGACCACATCACGGAGATCCATCTCGCGGGTGGCGGAATAGATCTGCACTCCCATGGCTACCAGTACGACGACAGCCATGGTGATGCCCCCGTCATCTCAGTCTGCTTCGACATGCTGGACGAGATCGTCAAGGCCGCGCCCAACCTCCGCGCCATCACACTGGAGGTCTTCGGAGCCAAGGCGCCCAGGAAGGCCTTGGCCAGTCTGCGGACCATCCGGGAACGCCCCACCGTCGCGGCCTGGTTGGAAGGCCGGGGCGAACCTGCCACGCCTCTGCCCCAACTCGACGAAGCACGTGCCCGGACGCGCGAGGCGGTCGTCGGCATGTACGACCTCCTGCACGGCGGCGAGAAGGTGTCCGGCAAAACCCTCGCTGCCGCGGGCGAGCCGGTGCTTCAGTCCTTCGCACATGCCGAACAGAAGCGGTGGGAGTACGACCGGATACAGCGTCTGCGGATACACGGGACGAACGTGTCGAGCTACTTTCCGCTGACCGCCGGCTGGCTGATGCACCGGGAGCAGATCGAGGAGACAGAACTGTTCGAACGCCTGGTTCCACGCCTGGGAGGTTCCGAGGTCACCATGTGGGACAAGGTCAATACGATGTTCGAGGCGCTGGTCACAGAACGGCCGGACGACCGGGTCGGGCCTGAACTGTTCCGTGCCGAACAGTGGATGAACACGTGCGCCGCCGCTCGGAGCAAGGACGAGACAGCAGAGTTCACCGTGCGTGTCCAGCGCGTCATCACGGGCTTGAAGACGGGCTGTCTCGCACCGAACCGGCTCCTGTCGGATGAGCCGGTCACCATGCGGCACCTGGGCGAATGCCGATTCGAGATGGTCGGGGGCGAGTCCGACCTGCATGACGTTCCCACCGTCGGCACCGCGCCCCACCCCGCCGAGCCCGGCCGTGCTGCCTGCTGCAGCGGTCAGTGACAAGGGAGTTGACGGCGTTCGTACGATGGTGAGGAAACGCATCAACGCCCGCCCCGGGCCCGTGAGCCGGGCGGGCCGAGCGGGGGAAGAAAGGTGCGTGCCCGGTGTCTGTCGGGCTCCTCTCCACGATTGCCGCCGTGTTCTACGGGGGCACGGTCTCCGTCCTCGCCCTCACCGCGACCTTCGCCCGGCGTCGCACACTGCGACGTGAAGCGCGCAGCACCCTCGCCCTGCTGGTTCCGGGGAGGGCGGTGGAGTCGGAGCGTCAGCCGGCCCGGCCGGGTCGGTCCGACGACCGGACCGGCCCGGCCGATCTCGCAGCCGGGCCTTGACCTCAAGTCCGCTTGAGATCCCAGAGTGATCTGCATGAACACCGAAACCGCAGACATCAAAGCCATCGAACAGGTCGTCGCCACCGTCGAGCGCGCTCAGCGCGCCAAGGACGTCGATGGCTTCCTCGCGCTCTTCCACCCCGACGCCATCTGGACCACCGGCCACGGCAAGGCCCTGATCGGCTTCGACGCGATCGCCGAATTCACCCGCACCGTGCTCCCCGCGGCCAGCTGGGAGGGTGAGATCACCTACGAGGCCGTGCACACGCAATTCCTGCGGCCCGACGTGGCGGCCGTCAAGGTTCGGCAGGTCTACCACTCACCGGAGGGCGAAGAGGAAGGCACTCCGCTCTACGTCATGACGAAGCAGGATGACGGAAGGTGGCTGCTGCACGCCTGCCAGAACACGGCAGTGTGGGTCGAGTAGGCCTCGACGTCACGGCCGGCGGCGGCGCGGAGGACATCGCAGGCAACCTCCTCGCCCTCGCCGTTCCACCGCCGCGCCTACGGTTACCGGCGCAGGCCTGTCATGAAGGTGTCCCACGCGGCGGGGGCGAGGACGAGAAGCGGGCCGTCGGGGCGCTTGGAGTCGCGGACGGCGACGGTGTGGGGGATGTTGCGGGCCACTTCGACGCACTCGCCGTTTCCGCTGCTGTAGCTGGACTTGACGAACTCGAAGTGCGGCACGACTACAACTCCTTGCGAATACGCCCTATCAGAGCGATGGAATCGCGGGGAGCGAGTCCGCTTCTGGCGATTCGACCGAACGTGACGTTGTGACGCGCGGCATCCGACTCGCTCTCAAGCCACAGAGTAGACGACGTGGTGTCCATGTAAACCACGTCCATCGCACCGGGCTCGGCAAATGACACGATGCTAAAAGCGCTGGTCATGCCCGGGTGCGAGCCCGCGAGGAACGGGACAACCTGCACTGTGACATTTGGCTCGGCGGCAGTCTCAGCCAGACGCTCCAGTTGGGCACGCATCACGTCACGGCCACCGACCAATTGCCGCAGCGCCCCTTCCGCGACGATCGCCCACAACGCAAGAGGACTGCCGTCCGCGAGGCGCGCTTGGCGTGCGATCTTCGCTTCGACGAAGCGCTCGATCTCGTCGGGGTCGTCCCAATCCGCGTTGCCGACGGCGAGCGCCCTGGCGTAGTCCGGCGTCTGGAGCAGGCCCGGCACGAACGCCCCTTGCCAGGTTCTGACCCCCTTGGCGATGTCTTCGAGCGCGACGTACTCGACCAGCGACCGCAGCTCCGGATACTGGTTCCACCAGCCCTTCGCCTTGCGGCGTTCCCGATCCATCCGGGCCACCTCCAGCAGGCGGTCGACGAGCTGCGCGTCATCGAGACCGTAGAACTCACAGAGGGCCCGGATGTCCGGATCCCTCATCGGAACCCATCCCTGCTCCATCTTCACGATCTTCGAGTTGGTCGCGCTGATGACCTGAGCAGCCTGTTGCTGCGTCTTCCCCGAGGCATCTCGAAAACGCAGCAACTCGCTGCCGAGCCTGCGCCCCAGGACAGTTGACGACCGATTGCCTTGCCGAGTCGCTCGATTCACCGCACCAGTGTGGCCTCCCACAGCACAGACAGTCGACCACTGTCGCCCGTTGGAGACAATTGGCTCCGTTTCACTTGCCTCCGACTTACCGGAGTCGCTACGTTCAGCTTGCAACCGCTCGCACAGCGGAATCAGTCGGCGGAAGTGCACCGCCCTGCCTCGCGCCCAGAATCGGCGCCCCGCAGGCGCGGCATCGCCACGGCCCGCACCCACGGAGGCACGCGTCCATGACCGCAGCCGAACAGATCTCCGTTCCCGAACCCACCCCCGAACCCGTCCTCCGAGAGGACTGGCTCGACTTCACCCCCACCGCCCAGAGCGTCTCCTTCTCCCGACGCCGCACCGCGCGGCTCGTACAGGAGTGGGGGCATCCGGGGCTGGCCGGCGACGCGGCCTTGCTGGTCAGTGAGTTGGCGACCAACGCGTTACTGCACGGCGCCATCCGGGGGCGGCTCTTCCGCGTCCACCTCACGCTCACCGCGACCACGCTCCGGATCGCGGTCAGCGACCCGTGGTGCGACCGGCTGCCGGTTCTGCGCGAGGCGACGGCCGACGAGTGCTACGGGCGGGGGCTCCGGCTCGTCGCGCGGATCGCGGACCGCTGGGGCGTAGAGCCGCGCACCGTGGGCAAGACCGTGTTCGCCGAACTCGCCCTGCGGCAGGGGCCGGACATGCCGACGGGCCCGCGCGCACTCCGCGCGGGCCCATCGTGTAGCTGAGTCGTTCTACCGCAACGGGCACTCCAGTCCCGGCATGGCCCGATTCGAAGAACAGCACACCAGGGCCAGAGACAGGAACGAAGGCCGCTCAAGGTAGAACCCGTGTGACACGTCCCCACCCCAACCAATCCGGTCAGAGGCGGAATTGACCAGTATCGCCATGCGCGCACCCTCGCGGTCCGAATCGGAGACGAACCGGGGCGCGTGCTCGCTGAGCCGTTCCCCGAACCATTCCGCTGCTTCCCTCGGCTGCCCCCAGGTTCCGCGCACCAACTCCCGGGGCTTGATGAGCCAGTACGCCGTTTCGAGCGGCGGGAGGTCCACAACGGGAAACCCCGTCTTCACTTCCCTGTACCGCTGAGCCGACTCCGGCTTGCCGTCCGCCGAGGGCGGATCAGGGTGGGGAGGCCGTCTCAGGGCCTCCTCGTCGAAACGCTGCTTGGCACCGCTCCATATGTAGCCGTGATAGTGCAACTGCTCCTCCCTTCCTGAGCAGTTGAAGGCGACCTCCGCCCTTCCGGGTGAGCAGAGATCGCCGGCCGACGAGGGCGGGCCGCTCAGGCCGAGATGGTGAAGCGGGTCGGGTCGACGCCGGCCGCGTTCAGTTCGGCAGTGGTGAACCTCAGCGGCTCCGCACCGGGCCGCTTGCTGTCGCCCAGCGCCCACGCGTCGGGGCCGATCTTCGCCAGCGTGGCGCAGGACTCTCCGTCCGGATGCGTGTTGCCCCCGCACGCCTTACGGAACGTGGCTTCCTCGACGGGCAGGCTGTACAGGTCTGATTCGGACATGGGTGTGCCTTTCTACGCGATCAGCGACGGGTAGATATGCCGACCACCCTCTGCCTGTAATTCTTCGGCCCGGTCGGCATGGATACATCATCGGGCTGCCGATGATGTATCTCCAGCTTTATTCGCGTTACCGAATAAAGATCACTGGCGGAATGACCAGGCCCATTTGTACAACAGCACTCGCGCATCGTCCCCGAAGAGGGCATGCGCCTCGTAACCGGTGAACCGGTCCAGGAGTGAACGAACGTCTTTGGGGTTACGAAAGACGGCTGCACCGAGGTCCGTCTCAATGGTTGCCAAGCGGTCGTCGTAAACGGTGAACGTACTCAATGGAGCGTTGCTGAACTTTACCCGCATGGGCAGGACACCAACCCGGATATTTGCCTGCAGGGCGAGCGAGGCCAGCCGGTCGATCTGCATGGCCATCGCGTCCATCGGCAGCAGTGGATATCTGACGGCCTGCTCGGTGAGGAGAAACGTGAAGCGCTTGGCTCGGTCGAACAGCACGGACTGCCGGTCCAGCTTCATACCGATCGCCTTGGCCTGTTGCGCCGGTGGAGCGTGGGCGATGCTCTCCCTGATGTACTCCGGCGTGGCCAGCAGACCCGTGTTCATGGACAGCAGGAAGTGCCGGAACTCACTGGTCGCGGCCTCCAGCCCGGCCAGTTCAAGTTGCTTCTTGTCGAGCCCCTTTCGATGCAGAGCTTTCCGGTCCTGCCATTCCGTCTGGGCCATTCGAGCCATGGCCATCACTTCAGCTGCCACGACGGGGGAAACTCCGATTCCCATCAGGATCTGCTCAACGTCCACCAAGGACGGCCGGATCCTGTTCCCTTCGATCCTGCTGATTTTGGACTGAGAAATATTGCAACGCACAGCAAGCCGGACTCCCGAGAGTCCGGCTTGCTTGCGCAGATGCTTGAGCATGGCTGCCAGTTCCAGACCGGACTGGCCAAGCCGGTCAGGCTCGAAGGCCACCGTTCACGTACTCCTCGAAAGGGACCGACTCGGCTATCGCGACCCGCTGGTATTCGATGAACGAGGAAACATCACCCTCGAACACCTCACGGCTGATCTGGCTCCCGTCCGCCTCGTAGTTCATGAGGACGACCTCTGCCTGGTCGAACATCCAGAAGTCCTGAACCTTGTCGAGGGGGTTGGCCCGGTTCGTCACGTCGAGAATCCGGATGTCGTCCCCCGCCCGACCATGCACCTCGTAGTAGCGGGCGAACTCGAATCGCAGGTAGTCGGAGAGCGGCTGCGTGACGATGTGCACCCGCCCGTTCCGCTTCCCCTCGGCGCGCTGGCGGGAGACGCGTTCCGTGTACGAGGAAGTCGAGTACGGGGCGACCGGCCGGCCCTCGCGAAAGGCTGCGAACTCTTGTGCCTCATGCGCTACGAGGTACTGCGGCAACGTCTCAAGCCGCCATGCCTCTCGTTTGATCCCCGCGAACCGCCGACGCCACTCGTCACCATCCAAGAGCACGTGCGGCCTCCTTCAGCACTTCTTCCGGAATCTCCACCAGGGCCTCTCCGGACGGCGGTGCGAACGCCTGGGAGACGCTTCCCTGAACGACCAGCGTGCCGTTCGACGTCCGGTAGACGTTCGGACAGTCCTCGTCGCCGCAGGTGCCATTCCCGTTACCGGTGAGCCGGGTCAGTTCCTCGCGTGCCATAGCTGTCGAGCCCCCTTGCCCTGGCCCCCTGCGGGCCGGTCGCCACGACGCTACGGCGGGGCAGAAGGGGCGTCTACGTACAGACGCACCTTATGCGCGTACTCGCATAAAGATCATGGTGGCTGACGGCGTGCGCCCGCAGAGGACACCCGTGGTCGGTTACCCCGATTCCAGCCACATGCCGATGGGTCCGCGCGAACTTCGCGCGGACCCATCTCGCACAGGTACCGAAGTGACCGCTACGCCCAGGTGATCAGGCGCTTCGGCTGTTCCAGGATCGCGGCGACGTCCGCCAGGACCTTGGAGCCGAGCTCGCCGTCGACCAGGCGGTGGTCGAACGACAGGGCCAGCGTGGTGACCTGACGGGGCTTCACCTTGCCCTTGTGGACCCACGGCTGGAGCTTGATCGCACCGACCGCGAGAATCGCGGACTCGCCCGGGTTCAGGATGGGCGTGCCCGTGTCGACGCCGAAGACGCCGACGTTGGTGATGGTCACCGTGCCGCCCGCCATCGCAGCGGGGGAGGTCTTGCCCTCGCGGGCGGTGGAGACCAGCTCGCCCAGGGACGCGGCCAGTTGCGGGAGCGTCTGTTCGTGCGCGTCCTTGATGTTCGGCACGATCAGTCCGCGCGGGGTCGCGGCGGCGATGCCCAGGTTGACGTAGTGCTTCTGGACGATCTCCTGGTTGGCCTCGTCCCAGGCGGCGTTGACCTCCGGGTTCCGCCTGATCGCGACCAGGAGGGCCTTGGCGATGAGCAGGAGCGGGTTGACCCGCACCCCCGCCATCTCCTTGTCCTCCTTGAGCTCCGCCACCAGCTTCATCGTGCGCGTCACGTCGACGGTCACGAACTCGGTGACGTGCGGCGCCGTGAAGGCGCTGCCGACCATCGCCTGGGCGATGGCCTTGCGTACGCCCTTGACCGGGATGCGGGTCTCGCGGGCGCCCACCGTGGTGACCACGGCCGGAGCCGGGGCCTGGGCCTCGGCCGCCACCGGAGCGGCGGCGATCGGCGCCGGGGCCTGTGCCGGTACGGGCGTGGCCGCCGCGTGCACGTCCTCGCGGGTGATGATCCCGCCCTCGCCGGTCGGGACGACCGTCGCCAGGTCGATGCCCAGGTCCTTGGCCAGCTTGCGGACCGGCGGCTTGGCCAGCGGCCGGCTCTCCGGGACCACCGCGCCGTGGCCGTTCATCTCGCCCTGGATCGCCGCCGCGGCGGCGGCCGGTACGGCAGCGGACGTACCCTTGCGGGCCCGGCGCTTGGTCGAGCTCTCGGCCACGCCGTACCCGACCAGGACCGGCTGGCGGCCCTTGGGCGCCTCCGGCTCCGACGGTTCCGGTTCCGCGACCGGCGCGGCGACAGCCGCCGGGGCCGTGTCGCCACTGCCCGGTGCCACGTCCACCGCGATGATCACCTGGCCGACGTCGACCGTCGTGCCCTCGGGGAAGCGCAGCTCGTGCACCACTCCGTCGAACGGGATCGGCAGCTCCACGGCCGCCTTCGCCGTCTCGACCTCGCACACGACCTGGCCGTCGGAGACGGTGTCGCCGGGCTGGACGAACCACTTGAGGATCTCGGCCTCGGTCAGTCCCTCGCCCACGTCGGGCATCTTGAACTCACGGAAGCGAGCAGCGTTGGAAGTGTCGGTCATCGTTGTCACGTCCCAGTCCTCAGTACGCCAGCGAGCGGTCGACGGCGTCGAGCACACGGTCGAGACCCGGGAGGTACTCGTCCTCCACCCGCGCCGGCGGGTACGGGGCGTGGTAGCCGCCGACCCTCAGCACCGGTGCCTCCAGGTGGTAGAAGCAGCGCTCGGTGATCCGGGCGGCGATCTCGGCCCCGGAGCCGTAGAACACCGGCGCCTCGTGGACCACGACGAGCCGGCCGGTCTTCTCGACCGAGGTCTGGATCGCGTCGAAGTCGATCGGGGACATCGAGCGCAGGTCCAGGACCTCGATCGACTTGCCCTCCTCCTGGGCGGCCGCGGCCGCCTCCAGGCAGACCTTCACCATCGGGCCGTACGCGACGAGCGTGAGGTCGGTGCCGGTGCGGGCCACCGAGGCCTTGTGCAGCGGGCCCGGGATGGAGTCGGTCTCGACCTCGCCCTTGTCCCAGTAGCGGCGCTTCGGCTCGAAGAAGATGACCGGGTCGTCGCTCTGGACGGCCTGCTGCATCATCCAGTAGGCGTCGCTCGCGTTCGACGGCGAGACCACCTTCAACCCGGCAACGTGCGCGAACAGCGCCTCGGGCGACTCGCTGTGGTGCTCGACCGCGCCGATGCCGCCGCCGTACGGGATCCGGATGACGACCGGCATCTTGATCTTGCCGAGCGCGCGGGCGTGCATCTTGGCGAGCTGCGTGACGATCTGGTCGTACGCGGGGAAGACGAAGCCGTCGAACTGGATCTCCACGACGGGCCGGTAGCCGCGCAGGGCCAGGCCGATCGCCGTACCGACGATGCCGGACTCGGCGAGCGGGGTGTCGATCACCCGGCCCTCGCCGAAGTCCTTCTGGAGCCCGTCGGTGATCCGGAAGACCCCGCCCAGCTTCCCGACGTCCTCACCCATGATGAGGACCTTGGGGTCGGTGTCGAGGGCCTTGCGGAGCGACTCGTTGAGAGCCTTCGCAATGGACATCTTTTCCATGGCCATGGCTACTTGCCCTCCTCGGCGGTGTCTGCGAACGATGCCTGGTAGGCGGCGAACTGGGCGCGCTCCTCGTCGACGAGGGGGTTCCCGTCCGCGTAGACGTTGTCGAAGATCGCGATCGGGTCGGGGTCGGGCATCGCCCGTACCGCCTCGCGGACCCGCTTGCCGAGGGCCTCGCTCTCCTCGTCCAGCGCGGTGAAGAACGCCTCGTCCGCGGCGCCCTCCTTCTCCAGGTACCTGCGCAGCCGCAGGATCGGGTCCTTGGCCTCCCAGGCGGCCCGCTCCTCGTCGGCCCGGTACTTCGTCGGGTCGTCGGAGGTGGTGTGCGCGCCCATCCGGTAGGTGAACGCCTCGACGAGGGTGGGCCCCTCGCCCCGGCGGGCCCGCTCCAGCGCCGACCTGGTCACGGCCAGGCAGGCGAGCACGTCGTTGCCGTCGACCCGGACGCCGGGGAAGCCGAAGCCCTGCGCGCGCTGGTAGAGCGGGACGCGGGTCTGCTTCTCGGTCGGCTCGGAGATCGCCCACTGGTTGTTCTGGCAGAAGAAGACGACCGGGGCGTTGTAGACCGCGGAGAAGGTGAAGGACTCGGCGACGTCCCCCTGGCTGGAGGCGCCGTCGCCGAAGTACGCGATCACGGCCGAGTCCGCGCCGTCCTTGGCGACGCCCATGGCGTAGCCGGTGGCGTGCAGGGTCTGCGAGCCGATGACGATCGTGTACAGGTGGAAGTTGTTGGTGTTCGGGTCCCAGCCGCCGTGGTTCACGCCGCGGAACATTCCGAGCAGGTTGGTCGGGTCGACCCCCCGGCACCAGGCGACACCGTGCTCCCGGTAGGTCGGGAAGACGTAGTCGTCGTCCCGCAGGGCCCGGCCGGAGCCGATCTGGGCGGCCTCCTGGCCGAGCAGCGACGCCCACAGGCCCAGCTCGCCCTGGCGCTGGAGGGCGGTGGCCTCGGCGTCGAAACGGCGGGTCAGGACCATGTCCCGGTACAGGCCGCGCAGCTCGTCCGCGGTCAGGTCGATCGAATAGTCCGGATGCTCCAGGCGCTCGCCCTCGGGCGTCAGCAGCTGTACGAGCTCGGGCTCGGAACTCTGTGGCGTCTTCGCGGACGTCTTCGCGGTCGTTTTCACGGCGCTGGTCCGCTTGCTGCTGCGTCGCGGCTTGCGCGCGGCAGTGCTCTCCACGGTCACGTGCGTGCTCCTCCGTCGGTCCGGCCCCCGGGGTCTGCCGGGAAGCCAGTGCGGCTCGCCTGTTTCCGTACCCGTGCACGGGGTGGGTGCCGCTCGGTCCGGGAACAGGCGTGACAGGTGCCCCGGCGAGCGCCCTGCCGAATGCACGTTACCCAGTACGCCGCATAACTGCGAAACCCTATCTGACCTGCGATTTTGCTTGGATTTCCAAGTAAATCGAAAAAGTCGGGAACTCTCGCTGGTCACAGCACTGGTAACAGCCTCGCAGGCCGCCGGAACAACGGCACGTTATCCCGCCGTTCGGCGGCAGGGAAGAGGTGAGTGTGTGAGACTGCGTTTTGTGCGCGAACAACGAAAAATCACCGTTTTTCTGTTGGACGACCATGAAGTCGTCCGACGCGGAGTCCATGAATTGCTCTCTTCCGAGGACGACATCGAGGTCGTCGGCGAGGCCGGCACGGCGGCGGACGCGCTGGTCCGCATCCCCGCGACCCGGCCCGATGTGGCGGTGCTCGACGTGCGGCTGCCGGACGGCAGCGGGGTGGAGGTCTGCCGGGAGGTCCGCTCCCAGGACGAGAACATCAAGTGCCTGATGCTCACCTCGTACGCCGACGACGAGGCGCTCTTCGACGCGATCATGGCGGGCGCGTCGGGATACGTACTGAAGGCGATCCGGGGCAACGAACTGCTGAACGCGGTACGTGACGTGGCGGCCGGGAAGTCGCTGCTGGACCCGGTGGCGACCGCGCGGGTGCTGGAGCGGCTGCGGGACGGCAAGAAGGGCCGGGGCGAGGACAAGCTCGCCGGCCTCACCGACCAGGAGCGCAAGATCCTCGACCTGATCGGCGAGGGCCTGACGAACCGGGCGATCGGCGAGCGGCTGCACCTCGCCGAGAAGACGATCAAGAACTACGTCTCCAGCCTGCTCTCCAAGCTGGGCATGGAACGGCGCTCGCAGGCCGCCGCGTACGTGGCCAGGCTCCAGGCGGAGAAGCGCTGAGGAGCACATCGCCGAGGGGCTGAGGTACGCCGGGAGGCACCGAGGAGCTCCCGGGAAGCCCTGGGGGCGCCGGGAAGCCGGTGATCTTCGGGACTTTGGTCCCGGATCAACCGGGGCCGCAGCCTCTTTCTGCGACCTCCCCGGTGGCGGAGAGTGGAGGTCATGTCCTCCGAGGAACTCCAGGCGATCGAACTTCTCGGCCGCGTCCGGTACGGCCGGCTGGCGACCAGCATGCGGGCCCTTCCCTTCCTGTCGGTGGCCCGGCACGTCGTGATCGACGGGCATGTGGTCCTGCGGATGCACAGCGGTTTCGGCTATCACAACGCGTGCGACGGCACGGTCGTGGCGTACGGCGCGGACAACTTCGACACCGCCGTCCAGGGCGGCGGCGACCTGTGGGCCGTGCAGTTCACCGGCACCGCCGAGATCGTGCACCCCTCGGCCGACCGGCGCGACCTGTTCGGCGACGGTCCCGCCCGGGTGAACGGGGAGCCCTTCGACCCGGCGTACCTCAGGATCGAGCCGCACTTCGTCTCTGTGCACACTCTGGACTTCAACGCAAGTCAGGCGATCGGCCACACAGCGTGATCTAACATCTGGTGAGTGCTGCGCTCATTTGTCACCCTTCCGTCCGCTTCGCCGGACGGCGGGGTCCGGTTCCCTTCCGTGCCCGCTCCGCCCGTGTCCCCGGTGGACCGGGCGTTGTTCCCCTCCGTACCACCGCCGCCCGTGTCCCCGGTCGACCGGGCCCCCTTCCCGTCCGTGCCACGGCAGCCGCCGGTGCCGCCGGTGAACGAGGTGCTGCGCCGCTACCCGGACGCCGGTGAACCCCTGAGCTGCAAGCCCATCACCAAGGGGCTGCTCAACCACGGCTACCGCGTCTCCACCACCCGCGGCTCGTACTTCCTCAAGCACCACCTCGACGACTCCACCGGTGACCGCGCCACGATCGTCCGCCAGCACCGCGCCACCCAGCGGCTCCAGTCGCTGGGCGTGCCCGTCGCCCCGCCCGTGCAGGACACCGAGGGCGACACGGTCACGGAGATCGGCGGCCGGTGCTACGCCCTGCACCCCTGGGTGGAGGGGCTGCACCGGGCGGGCGCCCAGCTCACCACCGCCCAGTCGGAGCGGCTCGGGACGCTGCTCGGGACGGTGCACACCGGGCTCGAACAGGTCATGGGCCCGTGCACCGGGCCCGCGCACCCCTCCTGCGGTTACCGGAGCGCCGATCCCGGCGACACCTTCGCGCTCATCGACGACCTGCTGACGGCCACGCGCCGGCGGCGCCCCCGGGACTGCTTCGACGAGCTGGCCGAGCACCGTCTGCTGGAACGGCGCACCCTGCTGGAACGTCACGCCGACCGCAGGCCCCCCACCCCCGGCGCCCCGGCCACCGGCTGGGTGCACGGCGACTTCCACCCGCTGAACGTCCTGTACCGGGGCACCGACCCGGTCGCGATCCTCGACTGGGACCGGCTGGGGGTCCAGCCGAGGGCGGAGGAGGCGGTACGGGCCGCGGCGATCTTCTTCGTGCTGCCGGCCGGGAAGCTGGAGCTGGAGAAGGTACGGGCGTACGCGCGGGCCTACCGGCTGGCGGCCGGGGCCGGGGCGGCCGAACTGGCCGCCGCGGTGCACCGGGTGTGGTGGGAGCGGCTCAACGACTTCTGGATACTGCGCTGGCGGTACTGCCTGGACGACCGAAGGGCCGACCCGCAGTTCCCTGCGGTGTCGGCCCTGGCGGTCTGGTGGACGCGCGAGTACGAGACGGTGCGCGAGGCGTTCACGGGCTGAGTGCGCCCGTGAACGGCCGGGTCAGCGGGCGTTCACGGGGTGGCGCCCGTACCGGCCGCCGCGGACGCGCCTGCCGCCGCGGACGTACCGGTGGTGGCACCGCCGTTGTCCGTGCCGGTGCCGCCGTTGTCGGTACCGGTGCCTCCGTTGTCCGTTCCTGTACCGCCGTTGTCCGTGCCGGTGCCTCCGTTGTCGGTGCCCGTACCGCCGTTGTCGGTACCGGTACCGCCGTCATCCGTACCCGTACCGCCGTCCTCGGTGCCTCCGGTGGCCGGGGCGGACGGCTGGTTCGACGGCGGCAGGGAGGGCTGGGTCGGGGTGGTCGACGGGGAGTAGGTCCGCGAGGGCGGGGTGTCCTGCTGGTTGCCGGTGGAGTTCTCCGGCACCTCGGTGTCCTGGCTCTCCTCGTCGGTCGGCCCGGACGAGCTCTTCTCCGGGGATGGCGAACTGGAGACCTTCTCGGGCTTCTTCTCGTGCTTCGATCCGGTGTCATTCGCGGCGTTGACCGCGATGGCGACACCCGCACCGATCGCGATCAGCGCGAGCACGACGAACAGCCACAGCTTGCCGCGGCCGCCACCACCGTTGTGGCCGCCGTCGTAGCCGCCGTCGTCGGGGTTCATCGGCGGCAGGATCGGGCCCTGCGAGGTGTCCCCGTGCGGCGGGTGACCCATCGCCATCGTGCCCCCGGCCATGCCCATGGCCGGGGTGTGCCCGCCCTCGTGCATCGCGACCGGGCCGGTGTTCCACGTACCCGTGTGGCCGCCCTGCACCTGAAGCATCTGGAGGCTGTACTGGATGAGGCCGCGCATCTCCTCGGCGCTCTGGAACCGGTCGTCCGGGTCCTTCGCGAGGGAGCGCATGACCAGCCCGTCCAGCTCCGGCGGCACCGCGCCCAGGACCTCGGACGGCGGGACCGGAATGTCCTGGACGTGCTGGTACACGACGGAGAGCGGCGTCTCACCCGTGAACGGGGGCCGCATGGCCAGGAGTTCGTACAGCAGGCAGCCGGTGGCGTAGAGGTCGGAGCGGTGGTCGACGGCCTTGCCCAGCGCCTGCTCCGGGGAGAGGTACTGCGGCGTGCCCATGACCATGCCGGTCTGGGTCATCGTCGACTGCGCACCGTGCAGCGCACGGGCGATGCCGAAGTCCATCACCTTGACCGCACCGGAGTTGGTGATGATCACGTTGGCCGGCTTGATGTCGCGGTGCACGATGCCGTGCTGGTGGGAGTACGCGAGCGCTTCCAGTACACCCGAGACGATGATCAGGGCCTGCTCGGGCGGCGGGGCCTCGGCACTGATCAGCAGGTCGCGGATGGTCCGCCCCTCGACCAGCTCCATCACGATGTAGGGGACGGTCGCCCCGCCCACGACGTCCTCGCCGGAGTCGTACACGGCGACGATCGCGTGGTGGTTGAGCCCGGCGACCGACTGCGCCTCGCGCGTGAACCGGGCCTTGGAGACCGGGTCCTCGGCGAGATCGGAACGCAGGAGCTTCACCGCCACCGTGCGCCCCAGCCTGACGTCCTCGGCTGCGAAGACCTCCGCCATACCGCCCCGGCCGAGGCGGTGGGTCATCCGGTAACGTCCGTCACCGACAACACCACCGATGCCCCAGGAGTCGGTGCCATCCGAAACTCCGCCGCCGTTTGCTTCGGAATCGGGTGCCATCAGTCCTCGCCGTCGTATCTGTCCGCGCGTCCGCGGGTTCTCACGGTGCCTAGCTGCATTGCCACGTCACGCTACAGCCTCTTCCGGACACACCGTTTCCGAGAGGGACCGGTCATCCAACCGCCCGGCGTGCCGTCCACGCAAATTTCATGCGGGTCCTGTAACGCTTCCGAGACGCTTCTTGTGCGTAGGGTCACGGAACGGGCACCCGGCTTGACGTGTCGTACCCCTCGGGCAGACTTGGCGCGTAATGGATGGTCGCGTCAGTCGCGCGCCGAGGGGGAGCAAGTCATGAGCCAGGACGGCGCACACGGCGCACAGGGTCGCTACGCGGGCGGTTCGGTCGCCGGCGGGCGCTACCAGCTTCGCGATCTGCTCGGCGAGGGCGGGATGGCGTCGGTGTACCTGGCGTACGACACCGCCCTGGACCGACAGGTCGCAATCAAGACACTCCATACGGAGCTGGGGCGCGAGCAGTCCTTCCGCGAGCGGTTCCGGCGCGAGGCGCAGGCCGTCGCCAAACTGCAGCACACCAACATCGTCTCGGTCTTCGACACCGGCGAGGACGAGCTCGGCGGCGCGCTGATGCCGTACATCGTCATGGAGTACGTGGAGGGGCAGCCGCTCGGCTCCGTGCTCCAGACGGACATCCAGAACCATGGCGCGATGCCGGCCGACCGGGCGCTGAAGGTGACGTCCGACGTGCTGGCCGCGCTGGACACCAGCCACGAGATGGGCCTGGTCCACCGCGACATCAAGCCCGGCAACGTGATGATGACCAAGCGCGGCGTCGTGAAGGTCATGGACTTCGGCATCGCCCGCGCCATGCAGTCGGGCGTCACGTCGATGACGCAGACCGGCATGGTCGTCGGCACCCCGCAGTACCTCTCCCCCGAGCAGGCCCTCGGCCGCGGCGTGGACGCCCGCTCCGACCTGTACTCGGTCGGCATCATGCTCTTCCAACTGCTGACCGGGCGGATCCCGTTCGACGCGGACTCCCCGCTGGCCATCGCGTACGCGCACGTCCAGGAGGAGCCGGTCGCGCCCTCCACCATCAACCGGTCGGTCACCCCGGCGATGGACGCGCTGGTAGCCCGCGCGCTGAAGAAGAACCCGAACGAGCGCTTCCCGAGCGCGGCGGCGATGCAGGACGAGATCGCCCGCGTGCTGGCCGCGAGCGGCGCCACGGGCGCACCGGTGATCGTCGCGGGCGGCGGCGCCCCGGCGAACAGCGGCTCGGGCGTCGGCTCGGCGGTCTTCCCGCCGGTCGACCAGTCCGGCGGAATGCCCCAGAGCGTCCAGACGCCCTACCAGCCGGGCCCGTACCAGTCGGGTCCGTACCAGTCGGGCCCGTACGGCCCGGCGACCCCGGCTCCCACACCGGCACCGTCGTACGGCTACCCGCAGTCGGCCCAGCAGTACCAGAGCCAGGCCCCGGTCCAGCAGACCCCGCCGCCCTACACGATGTCGCCGCAGACACAGACGCAGGCGCCCTCCGGCTCGGGCGGCGGCTCCAAGCGGAACATGCCGGTGATCGTGGGCTCGATCGTGGTCGCCCTGGTCGCGATCGGCGGACTGATCACGGTGCTCTCGCTGAACGGCAACGGCAAGGACGACACGACCGCGAACGAGTCACCGGCCGCGAGCGAGCACAAGGATCCGGAGCGGAACCGGACGATGGACCCCGAGGACTGCACGGACGCCATGGAGGACAGCGACGACCCGGACAAGGTCGACGCCCCGAAGTTCCTGTACAAGGACTACCTTTCCGCGAAGGCGTGCGCGGACGCAGCCGGCTGGACCGTCAAGAAGATCAAGGTCCCGGGGAACACGTACGCGGAGGACCAGATCATCGACCAGTTCCCCTCGTCCGGCACCGCCGTGGAGAAGACCGGCGCCCACTTCGAACTGCGCGTCGCGACGGGCGACCCGGCCTGAGCCGCAGGTAACGGAACGTTGCATTCCGTCACTTACAGCAATTAGGGTCGCCGTTCGGTACCAATCGAATGGGGGATCCATGCGACTTCGCAGCAAGTCCATGCTGTTTGTGGCGGCATCCGTAGCGTTTCTCAGTGCCACGACCATCACCTCGGCTTCGGCATCACCTGGGGCGGTCCTGTCGGCACAGACCACTGGCGCCTTCGGCGACGCGTACGTCACGTTCGCAAGCCGGACGTACGCGAGCAAGATCGAGTTCCGGTCCGTCGACCTCCTCGCCGATGGCCATCACGCACGTCTCCGGCTGATCACCAAGCGGAGCAATGGCGTACAGGCCGCCTGGCCGTGGCGAATGAACTACGGCGGCAAGGGGGCTCAGCCGGAATGGACGACGTCCCTGACTGACGCGGAGGGAATCGCTCAGGTACGACTCCAGGTATGCAGGGCCGAGGGTGACACCCTGCTCAACTGTGCGTACAGCGACTGGAAGTCCAACGCGCTCGCATAGGCAGACCCGCACAGGACGCCCGGCACGCAGGTACGCGCCGGGCGTCTTCCATTGCCCGGAATGCCCGCCATGCCCGTGCGTGCAACGCTGTACTCATGTCTGCTGCGCTCTTCTACACAAGGCACTCGCGGCATGCCGCCCTCATGGCGGCGTTAGGCGTGACGCTGGCGCTGCTACAGGCCCAAGCCCACGCCAGTCACCAGCTACCCAACGGCACCTCGGCGGCGACACGGGGACCGGTCACCGCTTCGGCAGCCAGTCCGGCACCTCCAAAGCCTCACCAGGCTTCGGAGAGTTCCGTTTCCCCCACTCCCCCTCCCCAGCACACTCCGCCCAGCTCCCCCTCGATCGACCCGTCGGTCACCCCTTCGGCCGCCCCCGCGCCCCCCGGATCGCCACTGCCGTCCCGCCCGGCTTCCGGCTCCTCCTCCGCCCCAGCGGGCCCCGGCCCCGCAGAGGAGACGCCGCGTGCCGAGGCGCAGCCCCCGTTCGCCGGGCGGGAGGCCGGGGCGGGGCGACTGCGGCCCGGACGGCAACTCTCGCCGCAGGAGCTCGCGCACGCGGACAGTATGTTCCAGCGGTCCCCCCCGCCTTCCGCCCCGCCCTCCGCCGCGACCGATCCGGAGCCGGTGCCTGCCGCGCCCCCCGCGGCGAGCACGTCCGCCGGAGCCGACCGGCTCTCGCCGCAGGCCCTGGACGCGCCGGTCGTGCGGCAGGTGAAGGAGGTCTCACTGGGCGCGGGAATCGCGCTGATCGGGCTGGGGCTGGGCTTCCTGGCGTTCCGTATGCGCCGCGCGAACTAGGGCCGGACGGTGCCCCGATCCGCCGCGCGGACCAGGGCGCCGTCCGGCCCCGATTCGCCGGGCAGGCCCTGAGCCGCCCCGGGCCTGCCCGGCGGCGCCCGCGCACCCCCGGAGGGATTTGCGTCGAGCGACATACTCGGTATACATACTGAGTATGTCGATCCGCCACGGGCTGCTGGCCCTCCTGGAGCGGGGGCCCAGATACGGCTCCCAGCTCCGTACCGAATTCGAGTCGCGCACCGGCTCCACCTGGCCGCTCAACGTCGGCCAGGTGTACACGACGCTCAGCCGGCTGGAGCGCGACGGCCTGGTCGTCCAGGACGACGAGGACGACCAGGGCCACGCCCTCTACGCGATCACCGACGAGGGGCGCGCCGAGCTGCGGAACTGGTTCGAGACGCCCGTCGACCGCAGCAACCCGCCCCGCGACGAGCTGGCCATCAAGCTCGCCATGGCGGTCGGCGCACCCGGGGTCGACATCCGTGCCGTCATCCAGTCCCAGCGCCACCACACCCTGAAGGCGATGCAGGACTACACCCGTCTCAAGGCGCAGTCGCTCAGCGACGTCCCGACCAACCGCGACGAGGTCGCCTGGCTGCTCGTGCTGGAGCAGCTGATCTTCCAGGCGGAGGCCGAGGCACGCTGGCTGGACCACTGCGAGACCCGGCTGATCCGCCTCGTCGACGCCGCCGCCACGGAGCCGGACCCCGAGGTCCGTACGACCGGACGCACCACGGCCCGCCTCGCCCTCCCGCGCAGCCGACGCTGACCGCGACCGCACCGCAGCACGCATACACCCGCGCCGCGCACGCACCGCAGCACCCACACACCCGCACCGCAACGCACCGCAACGCACCGCAACGCACCGCAGCACGCATACACCCGCGCCGCGCACGCACCGCAGCACCCACACACCCGCACCGCGCACGCACCGCACCGCACACACCGCAGCCGGCGCCGACCGCAGCCGGCGCGGAACCCGGGCCGCCACAGGCCTCCCGCGTACGCGCCGGACAGCGGCACGGTCCGCCACGGACCACTCCGCCGCCCCGCGCCATCGCTCCACACCCGTTCCGAGGGGGAACCACTCATCATGTCCTCGCACGTCCCGCCCCGACCCGCGGCGCCGACCGGCGCACCGATATCCGGCGGCACACCGGTGCTCGAACTCCGGGCGCTCACCCGCACCCACGGCTCCGGCATCGCCGAGGTGCACGCCCTGCGCGGCGTCAACCTCTCCGTGTACGCCGGTGAACTCGTCGCCGTGATGGGTCCGTCCGGCTCCGGCAAGTCGACCCTGCTGACCATCGCGGGCGGTCTCGACACCGCGACCAGCGGCCAGGTCGTCATCGAGGGCCAGGACATCTCCGGACTCGGCCGCAAGGGCATCGCCGCCCTGCGCCGCCGCAGCGTCGGCTATGTCTTCCAGGACTACAACCTGATCCCCGCGCTCACCGCCGCCGAGAACATCGCCCTGCCGCGCGAGCTCGACGGTGTCTCCGTCCGCAAGGCCCGCAAGGAGGCCCGGGCGGCGCTGGAGGAGATGAAGCTGCTGGAGATCGCGGACAGGTTCCCGGACGAGATGTCCGGCGGTCAGCAGCAGCGGGTCGCGATCGCCCGTGCGCTGGTGGGGGACCGGCGGCTGGTGCTCGCCGACGAGCCGACCGGAGCGCTCGACTCCGAGACCGGCGAGAAGGTGCTCGCGCTGCTGCGCAACCGCTGCGACCAGGGCGCGGCCGGTGTGATGGTGACGCACGAGCCGCGGTACGCGGCCTGGGCGGACCGGGTCGTGTTCCTCCGGGACGGTTCGATCGTCGACCAGACGCTCAACGGCTCCGCCGACGCCGACTCGCTCCTCACCTCCGAGGCCGCCAAGTGAGCGTCTTCACCGGCTGGCGCGCCGCCCTGCGGATAGCCCGGCGCGACGCGATGCGGTTCAAGGGCCGCAGCGCACTGGTGGTCGCGATGATCGCCGTACCGGTGGTCGGCGTCACCGCCCTCGACGTGACGTACAACAGCGTGTCACCGACCACGGCCGAGCAGCTGACGGCCGAGATGGGCGCCGCCGACGCGTTCTTCAGCGATGCGGAGATCGGCCCCATCGAGCAGCTGCCCACCGGTGACCAGTACGAGCAGGTCGACGAGAACGCGCCGCTGGACGAGAACGCCCCGCCGATCGACATGAGCACCACGTTCCCCAAGGGCTCTCGCGCGATCAGCATCCAGTCCGTCCCGGCGAGCATCACCACCGAGTACGGCATCGCCGACACCGACATCAACGAGTTCCGGACCTCGGACGAGCTGGCCCGCGGCAGGATCGAACTCGTACGTGGTGAGTTCCCGCACGGCAAGAACGAGCTGGCGGCCACCGAACCGTTCCTGAAGTCGACCGGCCTGCACGTCGGGTCGGAGACCACCGTGCGCAACTTCGGCATGAAGTACCGGATCACCGGTGTGGTCGAGGAGCCCGACTCGCTCAACACCAAGGCGCTCTACGCCGACCCGGGAGCGGTCATCGCCCCGTGGCAGGCCAGGGCCGACCACGACAAGAAGGTGCTGCCGCCGAACGCCCGCACCAAGGACTGGCTGGTCAAGGGCCCCGAAGGAGTGGGGGTGACCTGGCCCGACGTCATGGCGGCCAATAAGTCCGGCGTCGTCGTCACGTCCCGTCAGCTCGTCCTCGACCCGCCGCCGGACTCCGAGGTCCCGCTGGCCAGGAAGGGCGTCGAACCGTACGAGAACAGCTCCGAGGGAGAGGCCAACGCGCCGCTCATCACCGTGATCGCCATGGCGGTCCTGGAGATCGTGCTGCTCGCCGGCCCGGCCTTCGCGGTCGGTGCGCGCCGCTCGCGCCGCCAGCTCGGTCTGCTCGGCACCTGCGGCGGGGACCGGCGCCATGTCCGGGCCGTGGTGCTCGGCGGTGGTCTGGTGCTCGGCAGTATCGGAGCCGTGACCGGTGTGGTGGTCGGGCTGGTGGCCACCACGGTGTTCCGCCCGATGATCGAGTCGTGGGCCGGGCGCCGCTTCGGCTCCCTCACCCTGGACCCGATGGAAATGCTGCTCATCGCGGTGATCGGCCTGGTCACCGGCCTTCTCGCGGCGTTCGCCCCGGCGATCGTGGCGAGCCGGCAGTCCGTGCTGGAGTCGCTCACCGGACGCCGCGGCGTCCGCCGCTCCTCCCGCGTGATGCCGGTCCTGGGCTCCTGTGTACTGGCCATCGGATGCGCCGTCGCCATCTACGGCGGCACCAGCGGGAACTCCTCACTGGTCGCCGGCGGCTCGGTGACCGCCGAGCTCGGGCTGCTCGCCTGCATCCCGGTGATCGTCGGCTTCCTCGGGCGGCTCGGCCGCGGGCTGCCGCTCTCCCCCCGGCTGGCGCTGCGCGACGCGGCCCGCAACCGTGGCCGTACCGCCCCCGCGGTCGCGGCCGTGATGGCGGCGGTCGCCGGATCGGTCGCCATCGCCACGTACATGTCGAGCGCCAAGGCCGAGTCCGAGTTCGACTACTCCCCCACCCTGACCCAGGGAACGGTCGTCCTCTCCGTCTCCTCCTTCGACACCGAGAAGGCCATCCAGCTCCCGCAGGCGCGGGCCGCCGTCGAACGGAGCATGCCCGTCACCGGCGGGCACGCCGACTTCCGACGGGTCTGGGCGGGCAGCGACTGCGACGTCTACTACAACGACGACGAGAAAAGCTGCGGCTCGCTCGAACTGGTCAGGCCCCCCGGCAAGGAGCGCGTCTGCCCGCTCACCGGCCAGGGCGCCAAGCAGCTCGCCGCGCGGCTCTCCTCCGACGAGCACAGGAAGCTGATGCGTTCCCCCGCCTGCCTCGCCGGCGAGGCGTCGGGCGTCTTCAACACCGGTGAGAACGGCAGCATCGTCGTGGCGGACAAGGACGTACTCAGCACCTATGTGAAGCTCGACGATCCCGCGGCCGCCGAGGCACTGGCGGCGGGCACACCGGTACTGCTCAATGAGGTGTTCGCGAAGGACGGCGAGGCCACCATCAAGGCGGCCCACCGTTACAGCAAGGAGGACAAGAAGAACTGGAAGCTGCACCCCGGCAAGGCCCGGACCACCACGGACAAGCTGAAGGTGTACGTGGCACCCGCGAAGTACGCCGCCACCCCCGGGATCAACATGATCCTCCCGCGGCAGACCGCGGAACGGCTCGGCCTGCACACCGCGGAGAGCGGCAGCGTGTACTCCGTCGCGCACACGCCGACCGATGCCGAGCAGCAGCAGGCCTTCGGCGCGATCGAGCAGGCCGGTGGCGGCGCCTGGGTACAGTCCGAGTCCGGCCCCGACGGGCGCGTGGACGCCATGCTGCTGATCCTGACCCTGTTCGCCGGAATGGTGACGCTGGGCGCCGCCGCGATCACGACGGGGCTCGCCAAGGCGGACGCGGAGGCCGACCTCAACACGCTCAGCGCGGTGGGTGCGCCCCCGAGTGTGCGGCGGAAGCTGTCGGGCTTCCAGTGCGTGGTGGTGGCGCTCACGGGTGTGGTCCTCGGCACGCTGGCGGGACTGGTGCCCGCGGTGGCGCTGCGGCTGGTCGATCTGCGCCTGGCGCTGCAGGAGATGCGGCTGGAGCCCACGGAGTCGGCGTACACACCGATCGAGCTGCCCTGGGCCACTCTCGCGCTGCTGGTGGTGGGCGTCCCGCTGCTGGCCGGTCTGCTCGCGGCGGCACTCACCCGCTCACGCCTCGCGCTGGCGCGGAGGGCCGGGTGACGGCGGGGACGGTGCCGCGCTTGCCGTGGGCGGCGCGGTCGGGTGGGCCGACCGGCTGACTCGGTGCCCCCGTGGACGGTGGATCAACCGTTTGCGGGGGCACCACAGTGTCGTACGGCAGGTGTGCGAGACAATGGCGCCATGGAGATGCCGAGGAATGAACGGTCGCAGGAGCACCCCCAAGTCCTCGTGGTGGGGCAGGACGGCATGGCGATCGGCGGCGGTGGCACTGACGACGAGTCGCGTGAGGTCCCGGTGACGGAGATGGTCGAGCAGCCCGCGAAGGTCATGCGCATCGGAAGCATGATCAAGCAGCTCCTGGAGGAGGTCCGGGCGGCTCCTCTCGACGAGGCGAGCCGGGTCAGGCTCAAGGAGATCCACGCCAGTTCCGTGAAGGAGCTGGAGGACGGCCTCGCGCCGGAGCTGGTGGAGGAGCTGGAGCGGCTCTCCCTGCCGTTCACCGAGGAGTCGGTGCCCTCCGAGGCGGAACTCCGGATTGCCCAAGCGCAGTTGGTGGGATGGCTGGAGGGCCTGTTCCACGGCATCCAGACAGCGCTGTTCGCCCAGCAGATGGCGGCCAGGGCCCAGTTGGAACAGATGCGCCGCGCCCTTCCGCCGGGCAGCGCCCACGAGGACGAGGACGGCAGCGGGGACCCGCACGGGGCCCTCCGGTCGGGCCCGTACCTCTAGTCCGCGTCCGCGCCCCCTGCCCCGTAGCCCGTACCCCGTACCTCGTACTGCCCTGACGAATGGCAGCGCTGAGGCCCGGCGCACATGGTCGACGACCTGTGCGCCGGGCCTTTTCGCGTGCTGTGGGACGGAGGGCGGGGGACGGGGGACGGGGGCAGGGCGAGGGCCGGGAACGGGAACGGGACGGAGGGCGGGACGGGGCGAGGGCAGGCCGGGAGCGGAGGCGGAACGGAGCCGAGGGGGCGGGCCGGTCCAGGCCCGGGCGTCAGCCCTTCGGGGCCTGGACCGGACGGGCGTCAGCCCTTCGGGGCCTGCAGCAGCACCTTTCCGACATGCGCGCTGGACTCCAGCACCCGGTGGGCCTCGGCGGCGTCCGGCATCGGCACGATACGGTCCACGACCGGCCGCACGACCCCGTCCGCGATCAGCGGCCAGACGTGCTCGCGCACGGCGGCGACGATGGCGGCCTTCTCGGCGAGCGGGCGGCCGCGCAGCGAGGTCGCAGTGATGGCGGCCCGCTTGTTCAGCAGGGCGCTCAGATTCAGCTCGCCCTTGACGCCACCCTGAAGGCCGATGATGGCCAGCCTGCCGTTGACGGCGAGCGTCTGCACATTCCGGTCGAGGTACTTCGCGCCGACGATGTCGAGAATGACATCCGCACCGGCACCGTCGGTCGCCTTGCGCAGTTCCTCGACGAAGTCCTGCTCCCGGTAGTCGATCAGGATGTCGGCCCCGAGTTCCGCGCAGCGCGCCAGCTTCTCCGGTCCCCCGGCGGTGACCGCGACCCGCGCGCCCACGGCCTTGGCGAGCTGGATCGCCATGGTGCCGATGCCGCTGGACCCGCCGTGCACCAACAGCGTCTCGCCGGGGCGCAGATGGGCCACCATGAAGACGTTGGACCAGACCGTGGCCGCCACCTCGGGCAGCGCCGCGGCCAGGGCCGGTTCGATGCCGTCCGGCACGGGCAGCAGCTGCCCGGCGGGCACCGCGACCTTCTCCGCGTACCCGCCGCCCGCGAGCAGCGCACACACCGCGTCGCCGACCGACCAGCCGGTTACGCCGGGCCCGATCGCCGAGATACGGCCCGAGCACTCAAGCCCGGGGTACGGGGACGCGCCGGGCGGCGGGTTGTAGAACCCCTGCCGCTGCAACACATCGGCGCGATTGACCGCGCTGGACACGACATCGACGAGGACCTCGCCCTCGCCGGCTACCGGATCGGGCACCTCGGCCCAGACGAGTGCTTCGGGGCCGCCCGGTTCAGGGATCGTGATCGCATACATGGCGCGAGGCTACTCCGTGGCAGATGAAGGACCACGAAGGACGCCGCACGGAGCGAGGCGGGCCGCATGTGGGGCGAGTCCGGCCGGGCAGGGCCGACCGGGCAGGTTCGTCTCGGCGGACGGGTTCGTCCCGGCGAACGCGAGACCAGATGGGCCGGGCCTCACGCGAGACTGGGTGGTCCGGATCAGTCGCGTGGGCGCGGCAGGCCGGTGGACGGGCCGTCCGACGGCGATGGGTTCGAGGCACGAACGATGGTGATCAGACGGTCCGTCAACTGCAACGGGCTGGCCGCCGGATCGTCGTAACCCAGCAGCCGGTGCCCCCGCAACACGCTGACCACGAGGTCCTCGGTCTCCCGGACGCTCTTGCCCACCTCGGCCTTTATCACCGGCCGTTCGACGAGATCGAGCCCGCTGCCCTGCTGGATCAGGTCTTCCATCACCGTGCCCGCGCTGGGGCTGAGGACCGAGAGGCCCAGCAACCGGCCCGCCGCACTGGCACTGGTGATCACCGCGTCGGCACCGGACTGCCGGAGCAACGGGGCGTTCTCCTCCTCGCGCACCGCCGCGACGATCTTCGCGCCACGGTTGAGCTGCCGGGCCGTCAGAGCCACCAGCACCGCCGTGTCGTCGCGCTGTGTCGCGATGATGATCTGACGCGCCTTCTGAAGCTCGGCCCGCAGCAGCACCTCGCTGCGCGTCGCATCGCCCACCACACCGACGAACCCCTCGGCATTGGCGATCTCAATCACCTTGGTCGCCGGGTCGACGATGACGATCTGTTCCTTCTTCAGGCCGGTGGCACACAGGGTCTGGATGGCCGAACGGCCCTTCGTCCCGAAGCCGACGACAACGGTGTGATCACGCAAGTTGGTTCTCCAACGCTTCAGCCGAAAGTCCTCGCGGGTCCGTTCGGTGAGGACCTCAAGAGTGGTGCCGACCAGGATGATCAGGAAGAGCACCCGCAGTGGCGTCACGAGCACCACATTGGTGAGCCGGGCTGCGTCCCCGTACGGCGTGATGTCGCCGTAGCCGGTGGTGGAGAGGGTGACCGTCGCGTAGTACACCGCGTCCAGCAGATCGACCTTGTCGTCGGCGGCATCGTGATATCCGCCACGGTCCATCCAGACGATCAGCACCGTCGCGGCAAGCACCAGCAGCGCCATCATCAGCCGCTTGGCGACCTGCCGCGCCGGTCCGTCGACGACCCTGCGCGGGAGCAGCACCCGTGTGGGTACGACATGCTCGTCAGCGCGCCTGGCCATCGCATCGTGGCCGGGAAGTTTCACGTGAAACACCCTTCCGTCCACGGCATCGCCGAGGCCCACGGTAGATCGAGGATCTCCACTTCGGTGCCGGACCGTACCCCGCCGGGCGGTACGACGGCCAGCCCATCGGCGGCAGCGATCCCACGGAGCATCGCAGGACCGTTGTAACGCAGCGGTACGACGTACTCTGCACCGCCCCCGGTTCCCGCGCCGCCGGCTCCTTCGCCGCCGCTGCCGTACCCGCCGGCCGACCACCTGTCAGCCGTGCTGCCCGCCCGGTGGACTACGGGCACCAGCCGGGTGTCGTGCGGGTGCCCGGGCACGTCGTCGCGTACGGCGACCCGGTACGGCGCCTCCGGCTCCCGGCCCGCCAGCCCGCGCAGAAGAGGCTCGGCGAGGGTGAGAAGCCCGGAAACGGCGGCCAGGGGGTTGCCCGGCAGCCCGACAAGATACGGGCCCACGTTCCGTGCCGCGCCCCGGCTCCGTGCCGCGCCTTGGCTGTCCGCCGAACCGTCCACTGGTTCCTCGTCCTTCTTGAGCCTGGCCAGCAGCATCGGGTGGCCGGGGCGGACGGCGACTCCGTCGACCAGCAACTCCGCCCCGATCTCGGCAAGGACCGGGTGGACATGGTCGACGGGGCCCGCAGCCGTACCGCCGGTGGTGATGACGAGGTCGGCGTCGGAGGTGGTGAGGGCGTGCCGCAGGGCGGCCGCGTCGTCGCCGAGCCGCTGCGGGGCCGAAACCTCGGCGCCCAGCGCACGCAGCCAGGGGCCGATCATCGGGCCGAGCGCATCACGGATCAGCCCGTCGTGCGGCAGACCGCCGGTCAGCAGTTCGTCGCCGAGCACGAGGACGTCGACGCGGGGCCGGGGCACCACGACGAGCGTGTCGTACCCGGCCGCGGCGGCCAGACCGAGAACAGCGGGCGTCACCGAGGCTCCGGCGGGCACGAGCCGTTCGCCGGCCCGGCACTCCTGGCCGCGGGGCCTGATGTCCTGTCCGGGGAGCACCTGATGTTCCGCGTGGAGCAGACCCGTCGCCCTGTCCACGCGAGCGTGTTCGCTGCGGATCACGGCGTTGGCGTCTACCGGAATGCGGGCGCCGGTGGCGATCCGTACGGCATCGCCGTCGGGGAGCGTGGCGGGCACGCTCCGCCCGGCGAGGATGCCCAGGTCCCGATTCGAGCCGGTCCCGGCTCGCGCCTCGGCGCCGGCCGCGTCCTCAGTTCCCGCCCCGGCCCCGGCGACCTCGCGAATGTTCCAGGGACCCGGTCCGGAGACGACCCATCCGTCCATGGCAGAGGTGTCGAAGGGCGGTAGATCGGTGAGTGCGACGAGCGGCTCGGCGAGTACGTGCCCGAGCGCCTGGCCGAGAGGAAGCCGACCGGTCCGGACCCCGACGGCCCGGGCGGCCGAGCCGGACTGCCCTGACTGCCCTGACTGCCCGAATCCTCCGGACCTCCCGGACCGAGCGGCCAGGGCACGGGCTTCCGGCCAGGAGGACGTGGGCCCGTGCCCATGTCGGCGCCTGTGCCCGCGCTCGCGCTCATGCTCGCGCTCGTGCCGGTCCTGCCCGGGGGCGGTGCCGGAGCCCCGGCCCGGAGCCGGCGAACGGGGCGCTTCCGTGGGTTCGGCCGCGGAATGGGCCGTGGAATCGGCCGTGGGTCCGCTCTCGGGGCAAGGGGGCGTCTCCGAAGAGTGCGACTGCTGCAACAGGGGCCCGGATTCCGTTTCTGCGGACCGCGGCCGATCCGTCGCGTGAGGCCACCCCTCGGGTCGGGGCCGACCCATCGGGCGGTGCTCACCGGACGGCCGGCTGCCGACCAGCGCGAGAGCCTGCTCGACGGCCCGTTCTTCCTCGGCCGCCCGCACCTCTTCCGGAGTCGGGCACCGCTCCCCGCCCCGAGGCCGGTCACGCACCGAAGACCCGAAACCTGCCACCGGCCCGGTGGCCGCCACCGGCCCCACGTCTGCCGCCGGCCCGGCACCCGCCACCGGCCCGGCGGCCAGCGCGGTCCCGGCGCCCGCCGAAGCGATGTCCGCAGTCGGAGGCCGGTCGGACCCGCCGCTGCCGGCGGTCATTGCGTCTCGTTCTCGTCCGCCCAGCGAAGGGCAAGTGCGGCAGCCTTCCGGGCGGCCTCGGCCACCGCCGTGGCGCTGTCCCCGTCGCCTTCGCTGCTCGCCATGGCCGCCGCGTACCCGACCAGAAAGGTCGTCAGCGGCGCGGCGGGCCGGGCGACACCGTGGGCGGCGTCACGGGCGAGGTCGAGCAGGACGCCGGTGTCGACGTCCAGCTCGATGCCGAGTTCGTTCTTGACTGCGGTGATCCATTCATCCAGCACGGCCCCATGCTCTCTGATGCGGGCCCGCGCCGACGCAATGTCCTCCCAGGTGTCGCAGTCGAAGGAGGCGAGCGGGTCGGCCGCCACCCGCGCAAGGTCGAGTTCGTGCGTCAGCAGACGCAGGGGCAGCCCGGCCAGACCGCCGTGCTCGGTGGCGAGCAGCGCGAGCTCACGGCGCAACGGCTCGGCACGGTAGACGGCAACGAGAGGCTGGTCGCGGCCCTCCTGATCTGTGCACAGAGCCCCGTCCCGCTGCCCTTCCCCGGCGGCGGCCAGCAGCGCTGCGACGGTCCCCGCCCCGAGGAACGGGAGGTCGGCGGAGAGCACGAGAACCCGTTCCGCCGTGGTCCGCCGGATCCCCGCGTCGAGCGCGGCCAACGGACCGCCGCCCCGAGGCTCTTCGTACGTCCAGATGACCGGCCGCACGGTGGACCGGCGCCCGCCCACCACCACCGTCGTCGACGCGTCGGCACAGGCCGCGAGCACCCGGTCGAGCAGCGCACGGCCCCCGACCCGGATCCCCGGCTTGTCGGCGCCGCCGAGCCGCTTGGCGGCCCCTCCGGCAAGAACGATGGCGTCATACACGGTCATGCATCCGAGTATGCGGGCCGCAGGCTTCCGTCGATCCGCCCGGTCGGCGATCGAGCCGATCGACCGGACCGGGCGGGGGGAGGAAACGGAAGCCTGCGGCAGCTCTCGCCTACAACGTGCGCAGCAGCACCGCCGGTTGTTCCACGCAGTCGGCTATGTAGCGCAGAAAGCCGCCCGCCGTGCCGCCGTCGCAGACCCGGTGGTCGAAGGTCAGCGAGAGCTGGACCACCTGTCGTACGGCCAGCTCCCCCTGGTGCACCCAGGGCTTGGGAACGATCCGGCCGACCCCCAGCATCGCCGCCTCGGGGTGGTTGATGATCGGGGTCGAACCGTCGACTCCGAACACCCCATAGTTGTTCAGCGTGAACGTCCCGCCGGTCAGCTCCGCCGGGGTCAGCCGCCCGGCCCGCGCCGCCTCGGTCAGCCGGGCGATCTCCGCCCCGATCGACTCGGCATTCCTGGCCTGCGCGTCCCGCACCACGGGAACGACCAGACCCCGCTCGGTCTGAGCCGCGAAACCGAGATGGACCTCCGGCAGCCGCACGATCTCCCGCGCTTCCAGGTCCACCGTGGAATTGAGCTCGGGGAACCGGGCCAGCGCCGCGGTGCAGATGCGCGCCAACAGTGCCAGCACCGACACCTTGGGGCCGGCAGCCGGACCGGCGACGCTGTTCATCGCGGCTCTGGCCGCCATCAGCTCGGTGGCATCGGCATCGACCCAGCACGTCGCGTCGGGGATCTCCCGCCGACTGCGCGAGAGCTTGTCGGCGACCGCGCCCCGTACACCGCGCAACGGAATCCGCTGTGCGGCCGAGCCCGCCACCGTACGGCCGGCCGACGGCGCCACCGACACGGAAACGGCCTCCGGCTCCGGAGCTGCCCCAGCCGCCGACGCCACGACCCCGGCCGGCAGCGGTGCGGACGTACCCGCCTCCAGCGCCCTGATCGCGGATTCGACATCGGCCCGCAGGATCAGCCCGTCCCGTCCGGAACCCGCCAACTTCCGCAGATCCAGATCATGCTGCCGCGCCAGCTTCCGTACCAGCGGGGACACCACGGCCACCGGCCCCGGCACCGCATCCGGCCCCGGATCGGGAGCCGCGACCGGAACAACCGGAGCCCGTGCCGGAACAGCCGCGGCCACCGCTGTGGGGCGAACCCGTCGACGACGCGCCACCGGTGCGCCCGTCCCGTACCCGACCAGCACATTGCCGGACGACTCCACCTCACCAGAACCGGTACCGGCCCCGCCCGAACCAGAACCGGTCCCGGCCCCGCCCGAACCGGAAGCGGAGGCAGCCCCCGCCCCCTCCTCCGACGGCCCGGCATCCGCCCCCACCGACACCGCTACCGTCAACAGTGGCGCCCCGACCGGAAGTTCCGAGCCCTCCTCACCGAACCGTGCGGTCACCACGCCCCCGTACGGGCACGGCACCTCCACCATCGCCTTGGCCGTCTCGACCTCGACGACCGGCTGGTCGATGGCGACGACATCGCCGACCTCCACCAGCCAGCGCACGATCTCCGCCTCGGTGAGCCCCTCGCCGAGGTCCGGCAGCTTGAATTCGAATACCTGGGGCATCAGCTCTCCGCCTCCCACTGCAAGCGGGCGACCGCGTCCAGCACCCGGTCCACACCCGGGAGGTGGTGCTTCTCCTGCATCGGCGGCGGATACGGAATGTCGAACCCGGCGACCCGCAGCACCGGCGCCTCCAGATGGTGGAAGCAGCGCTCGGTGACCCGGGCCGCAATCTCACCGCCCGGACCGCCGAAACCGGAGGACTCATGGACGACGACCGCACGCCCCGTACGCCGGACCGAAGCGGCAACGGTCTCGTCGTCGAACGGCACCAGTGAGCGCAGGTCCACGACCTCCAGGTCCCAGCCCTCCTCGACGGCCGCTTCCGCCGCCTCCATACAGACGGGCAGCGACGGCCCGTACGTGATCAGCGTCGCGCTGCGGCCCGACCGGCGAACCACGGCCCGGCCGATCGGCTCCACGGCCACCGGCGCCTCCGGCGACCAGTCCGCCTTCGACCAGTAGAGCCGCTTCGGCTCCAGGAACACCACCGGATCGTCGGAGGCGATCGAGGCCCTCAGCAGCCCGTACGCGTCCTCGACCGTGGCGGGCGTGACGACCTGGAGGCCGGGCGTCGCCATGTAGTACGCCTCCGAGGAGTCGCTGTGGTGCTCGACCCCGCCGATCCCGCCGCCGTACGGCACCCGGACCGTGATCGGCAGCGGCATGGCGCCGGCCGTCCGATTCCGCATCTTCGCAACATGGCTGATGAGCTGCTCGAACGCCGGATAGGCGAAGGCGTCGAACTGCATCTCCACCACGGGCCTCAGCCCGTACATCGCCATGCCCACGGCCGCCCCGAGAATGCCGGCCTCGGCCAGCGGAGTGTCCGTGCAGCGGTCCTCGCCGAACTCCCTGGCCAGGCCGTCGGTGATCCGGAAGACCCCGCCGAGCGTGCCGACGTCCTCACCGAGTACATGCACGGTCGGGTCCTGCGCCATCGAGTCGCGCAGCGCCCGCCCGAGCGCCTGCGCCATCGTGGCGGGCTTGGCCTTCGCCGTCCGCTCTCCGGCCGTCGCCGCTACGGTGGTCATCGCCCTTCCTCCACGTCGTCCTGGCCGTGCTGGTCCAGCTCGGCATTCAGCTCGACCCGCAACCTGGCTGCCTGCTCCCGCAGTTGTGCGGTCTGTTCCGCGTAGACATGGGCGAACAGGTCCATCGGGTCCAGCACCGGATCGGCGTTCATCCGCTCGCGCAGCGCCGCCGCCATCCGCTCCGCGGCCGCGCGCGCCTCCTCGATCGCCTCGTCGCCGAGCAGCCCCCGGCCCGTCAGCTCCCGCTCCAGAAGCTGGATCGGGTCGTGCGCGCGCCAGGCCTCCACCTCGCTGTCGACGCGGTAGCGGGTGGCGTCGTCGGCGTTCGTATGGGCGTCCATGCGGTACGTCACCGCCTCGACGAGCGTCGGCCCGCCGCCGCTCCGGGCCCGCGCCACCGCCTCACCGAGGACCTGGTGCACCGCGGCCGCGTCGTTCCCGTCCACCAGCCGGCCCGGCATCCCGTACCCCACGGCCTTGTGCGCCAGGGACGGGGCGGCGGTCTGCTTCGCCAGCGGCACGGAGATCGCGAAGCCGTTGTTCTGCACGAGAAAGACGACCGGGGCGCGCCAGACGGCCGCGAAATTCAGCGCCTCGTGGAAATCGCCCTCGCTGGTCCCGCCGTCGCCGACCATGGCGAGCGCCACCACGTCGTCACCCTTGAGGCGCGCCGCATGGGCAAGACCGACGGCGTGCGGCAGCTGGGTGGCCAGGGGCGTGCAGAGCGGCGCGATGCGGTGCTCGCGCGGGTCGTAACCGGTGTGCCGGTCGCCGCGCAGCAGCGTCAGGGCCTCGACCGGGTCCAGGCCGCGCGCCACCGCCGCAAGAGTGTCCCGGTAGCTGGGAAAGAGCCAGTCCCGCTCCTCCAGCACCAGCGCGGCCGCTATCTCGCAGGCCTCCTGCCCCGTGCTCGACGGGTAGACGGCGAGCCGGCCCTGCTTGGTGAGCGCGGTGGCCTGCGCGTTGTACCGCCGGCCGCGGACCAGCTCCGCGTAGAGCCTCAGCAGCAGCTCGGGGTCGGCATCGGCCACGGCGTCCGTACCGAGCACGCGATACGGCTCGGGGTCCGGGAGCAGCGGCGCGGGATCGGTGAGCGGCTTCCAGGCCGGGGGCGGCGTGGGCCGGTAAGCAGCCGCGCCGGGCAGCTCTTGGACCGTCATGACAAGCACCTCCTGGCATCGAGGGTTTTCGAGCGGCGTCTGTCGGCATCAGGGGATCGTCCGATGCCGAGGGGTGTCGAAATACTTCGAAATGTCGAGCGCTGTCCGAGGCGCGAGTGTGGGACGCCTCACCTACCGATTGTTCGGTCGCGAGCGCATTTTGGCTACAGGCACCTTCAGCCTGTGGACAAACGGTTCTCCACAGCCTGGGATAGAGGCAGGTCGTCCAGGACAGGGAGGCGGGGGCACATGTCAGCTGAACAAATGGCCGACGGGGGCGAGGATCCCGTGCGGCTACCGCCCGCGCGGCCGCTCGACGCCATCGATCGCGGCATCCTGCGGCTGCTCCAGACGGACGGCCGCGCCTCGATACGGTCGGTGGCCGACCGCGTCCACGTGTCCCGGGCCAACGCCTACGCCCGGATCAGCCGGCTCATCGACGACGGTGTGATCCGTGGCTTCACCGCGCGCGTGGACCATGAGCGGGCGGGGCAGGGAGCCTCCGCGTACATCACTCTCAAGATCGTCCAGAATTCCTGGCGCACGGTGCGCGAGGAGCTCCAGGCGCTGCCGGGGGCGACCCACATCGCGCTGGTCAGCGGCGACTTCGACGTCCTGCTGCTGGTGCACACCCAGGACAACAGGTCCTTGCGCGAACTGGTCCTGACGAAGATCCAGGCCATCCCGGAGGTGCTCTCCACTCGCACACTCCTGGTGTTCGAGGAGACGGACCTGACCCCGGGCACGGACAGGCCCACCGAGCTGAGCTGAGCGCGTCGTCTCGCAATCACCGAAGAATCGGTCCGTGCACCGAAGCACTGTCGCCCCGGTGTACGGACAGCCCGTCGTCGCCCCGGTGCACGGGCAGCCCGCCGCCCCGGCGCACGGGCGGCCTGCGACCGTCAATGGTTCAACGGTTCAACGACTGGAGCGCATCCCCTCGAAGGCCACGCGGACGAGCGTGTCCGCCAGGCGCTCGCCGTCGGCCCCGCCGTCGGGCAGCGGCCGGTACCACTCCACCAGGGAGTTGACCATGCCGAAGAGCAGCCGGGTCACCAGCCGTATGTCCACGTCGGAGCGGAGGTCGCCGTCCGCGACCGCAGCTCTGAGCAGATCGGTCACCCGGTGGTCGAACTCGCGCCGCCGCTCCATGGCCCAGCGCTCGGTCTTCGTATTGCCCCGCACCCGCAGCAGCAGCGTGACGTAGGGCAGTTCGGCTATCAGCACGTCGACGGTGCGGCGGGTGACGTACTCGACCCGCTCGATCGCACGCCCCTGAGTCGCCCCCGGCTCGTCGAGAATCCCGAAGAGCCCGTCCAGCGCACGGCTGACCGCGCGGCGCAGGAGCTCCTCCTTGCCCGCGACGTGGTGGTAGATGGACGACTTGGAGATGCCCGCCGCCTTGGAGAGGTGCTCCATGGACGTGCCGTCGTAGCCGCGCTCGTTGAAGACACGGACGGCAACGGTGAGCAGAGTCTCCGGGGTGTACGTGTCCCGCTTGGCCGTGGTCATGTCCGCGATCCTCCCCTACGAGTTGTCCACAGGTTTGGCGGGCCCCCTTGTCCCGACCGATCGTTCGGTTACTCTAACTCTGTCCGCCCGTCCCTGCCCAGCTCGATGAGGAGTTGGTCCGTCATGGCCGCCGAGCTCTCCCCGCAACTGCTGTCCGAGAAGCACCGCCCCACGCTCGACCAGGCCCTCGACGCGATCCGTACGCGCGCCTACTGGTCCCCGCACCCCGAGCATCCGAAGGCTTACGGCGAGGGCGGCGCCCCCGGCAGCCTGAGCGCCGCCGAGGGCAAGGCCGCATTCGACGCCGTGCTGAACACCCGGCTCGACTTCGGCCAGCCCGGCACCGACGGCTGGACGGGCGGAGAGGTCTCGCCGTACGGTCCGGAGCTCGGCGTCGAATATCCGCACGCCGACCTGGACGTCCTGCTTCCGGCGATGCGGGCGGGCATGCCCGCCTGGCGTGCGGCCGGCCCGGAGACCAGGGCCCTGGTCTGTCTGGAGATCCTCGCGCGGATCAGCGCCAGGACCCACGAGTTCGGTCTCGCCGTAATGCACACCAGCGGCCAGGCCTTCATGATGGCGTTCCAGGCGGGCGGCCCGCACGCCCAGGACCGCGGCCTGGAGGCGGTGACGTACGCGTACGAGGAGCAGATCCGCACCCCGCAGAATGCCGACTGGTCCAAACCGCAGGGCAAGCGCGACCCGCTCCAGCTGCAGAAGTCGTTCACCGCGGCCCCGCGCGGCATCTCGCTCCTGATCGGCTGCAACACCTTCCCCACGTGGAACGGCTACCCGGGCCTCTTCGCCTCCCTGGCCACCGGCAACCCCGTCCTGGTCAAGCCGCACCCCCGCGCCGTGCTTCCGCTCGCGCTCACGGTGCAGGTGGCCCGCGAGGTGCTCGCCGAGGCGGGCTTCGATCCCAATCTGGTCGCCCTGGCCGCCGAACGACCGGGCGAAGGCATCGCGAAGGCCCTCGCCCTCCGGCCCGAGATCCGGATCATCGACTACACCGGGTCGACCGCCTTCGGCGACTGGCTGGAGACCAACGCCCGCCAGGCCCAGGTCTACACGGAGAAGGCCGGGGTCAACACGATCGTCCTCGACTCCACTGACGACTACCGCGGCATGCTGTCCAACCTGGCGTTCTCCCTGTCCCTGTACAGCGGCCAGATGTGCACCACCCCACAGAACCTGCTGATCCCCCGGGACGGCATCACCACCGACGCCGGCGACAAGACGTACGACGAAGTGGTCGCCGACATCGCCGCCGCGGTCACCGGCCTGCTGGGCGACGACACCCGGGCGAACGCGCTGCTCGGCGCCCTGGTCAACCCCGACGTGAAGGCCCGTCTGGAGGCGGCCGCGGATCTCGGCGAAGTCGCCCTGCCCTCCCGCGAGGTGGCCAACCCGGAGTTCCCGGACGCCGTGGTCCGCACCCCCGTCGTCATCAAGCTGGACGCCACCAAGCCGGACGACGAGGAGCACTACCTGTCGGAGTGCTTCGGTCCGGTCGCCTTCGCGGTAGCGGTCGGCTCGACGGCCGACGCCGTGGAGCTGCTCCGCCGTACGGTCCGCGACCGGGGCGCGATGACGGTCGGCGCGTACACCACCTCACCGGAGGTGGAGCGCGCGGTGGAGGACGTCTGCCTGGACGAGTCGGCCCAGTTGTCGCTGAATCTGACCGGCGGGGTGTACGTCAACCAGACCGCGGCCTTCTCCGACTTCCACGGCTCGGGCGGCAACCCGGCGGCGAACGCGGCGCTGTGCGACGGAGCCTTCGTATCGAACCGCTTCCGCATGGTGGAGGTCCGCCGCCAGGCATAGCCACGGCCCCCTCGGCCCCGCTCCCCCTCGGCCTCCACGGCGCTCGGGGAGCAGGGACCCCGGGCAGCAGGGGCGCAGAGGCCAGGGGTCCAGGGGCCCGGGGCCCCTGGACCGGCCTGACCCCAAATGCGAGGCCCTAGCCGGGTTGTCCCGCCTCGGGGATCTCCGCGTACCGCTGTACCCACGCGTGCATGGCGATGGCGGCCGCGGCCCCCGCGTTGATCGACCGCGTCGAACCGAACTGCGCGATGGAGCACACCATCGCCGCGTGCTTGCGGGCCTCCTCGGTGAGTCCGGGCCCCTCCTGCCCGAAGAGCAGTACACAGCGCCGGGGCAGCTCGGTCCGCTCCAGCGGCACCGCCCCCGGCAGATTGTCGATCCCTATGATCGGCAGGCCCTCGGACGCGGCCCATGCGGTCAGCGACTCCGTGTCGGGATGGTGTCGCACATGCTGGTACCGGTCGGTGACCATCGCACCGCGCCGGTTCCAGCGCCGCCGCCCCACGATGTGGATCTCCTTGGCGAGAAAGGCGTTCGCGGTACGCACCACGGAGCCGATATTGAAATCGTGGCCCCAGTTCTCGACCGCGACGTGGAAGTCGTGGCGCCGCAGATCCAGATCGGCGACGATCGCCTCCCGGGTCCAGTACCGGTAGCCGTCGCCCACATTGCGCCGGTCGCCGTGGGCGAGCAGCTCGGGGTCGTACCGCGCGTCCACGGGCCAGGGCAGCGGGTGCGGCCCGACGCCGATCTCCGGTGCGAACCCGTCGTCGTACTGCACCGGTTCCCCGTCCGCACCGGGCCCCGCCGGTGCCGCGGACACGACGGGCACCTCAATCCCGGCGGCCCCCTCGGTCAACGATTCCCCGCCGCCACTGCCACTGCCCGTACTGCCGCTCTCACTGCTCACCCGACGAGCGTATGGCCCCCGTCGTCGCTGTGCTGCGGGGCCTCCTCGTCATCCTCGCCACGCCGCGGCCCGGGCACCTTGCTCCGGCCCGGGAACAGCAGCCCCCGGGCGAGGGTCACCCGGCCGCCGAGCCAGACCAGGAAGAGGGTCGGCAGGAAGACGGAGTCGGCGGCGATCATCGCCATGGAGAAGAAAGGCAGCCCGAGCAGCAGGGCGATGCCGGCGTGCTCCAACATCATGGCGACGAGCAGCACGTTCTTGACCCGCCGGTTGAAGAGGGTGAACGGAAAGGCGACCTGAACGATGACCGTGCCGTACGTGAGGACCATCACCATGACGCCGTTGGAGGCCAGGATGTCCGACAGTCCCGGCCAGGGCGTGAAGTAGTCGAGCTTGAGCGGGTAGTACAGCGCCGTGCCGTCCTGCCAGCGCGAACCCTGGATCTTGTACCACCCCGCGGTGGCGTAGATCAGACAGACCTCGGCCATGATCACGACGAGGGTCGCGTTGTGGGCGAGATTGGCGACGACATCGAGCAGGATCCGCGACTGGCTCCGCGGTGCGAAGCGGTTCACGACCCACCAGGCCCCCTCGCCGACCCACAGGAACCAGAGCAGGGTCGGCAGCCACCAGGTGCCGCCGAGCCCGTCCGTCACACTGGCGACGATCAGGACGAGGCCGAGGACCGCCCAGAGGACCGGACCGGCCACGTTCCCCCACACCGGGCGCCGCTGCCCGTCCGCCTCCGCCCGCTCCTGCCGTGCCGCCCGCCGGGCGTCCAGCGACCAGACCCGTCCGCACCGCGTGAGCACCAGATAGATCGCCATGAGGTGGATGACGTTGTCGCCGCCGTCGCCCATGAAGATGCTGCGGTTCTGCAGGGAGAGCACCCCGGCCATGAAGAGGACCGACATGGCGCGGGTGTGCCAGCCGACCATCAGCAGCGCCGCGGAGATCAGCGCGACCGCGTACACGATCTCGAACCAGACCGTGCTGTCCGACCACATGAGCGCGGTGAACGACTGGTTGCCGGATATGAGCTGCTGCGCCATATCCCAGCGCCACGGGGCGTCGGGGCCGTACATCTCGTGGCGGTGCGGCAGCTCGCGCAGCAGGAAGAACAGATAGGTGGCCGAGAAGCCGATCCGGATGACGGCACTCTGGTACTGGCCGAGGGCCGTGGAGGTGATGCGCTGGATACCGCGGGCGACCTTGTGGTCGATCTTGCGGTCGAGGACGGCAGCACTCACTTGTCCGCCCCCCGGGCGCTCTCGGGGAGGTCATCGGGAGTGACCGTCCACCACGGCAGTACCCGGTACGACGGCCGCGTACTGATCTTCTCCTCGCTCCACGCGGGCGCCGCGACGGACCGCACCTCGGAACGGACCTGGATGCGCTCGACGGTGCCGCCGTAGTCGTGTTCGCCGAGGCGGAGCATCACGATGCGGCGGATGTAGCGCTCGGAGAGCTGTCCGCGCAGGCCGTTGGCCCGGTTCTCGTTGTCGTGGGAGCTGAGGTAGAAGTCCCAGCCGCGGCGGAGTTCGTTCTGGTGGACGTGGCTGGGGAGGAGATTGCCGCGTATCGCCTTGCCGTCCTCACCGGAAAGACTCATCCAGGGGGTGGTGCGGCGGTCGTCCGCGCCTGATATCTCGGCCCGTACGTGAACGGCGATGTTCTGCTGGAGCGGATTCGGGGCGAAGAGCTTCCAGTTCTGCTCGAACTCGGGATAGACCCACTCGTCGACCGCTTCACCGTGCTGCTTGGTCAGGGTGTTGGAGGGTGCGACGTGCAGGAACACCATGACCAGCTGTCCACAGGCGACCAACCCGATGACCGACAGTGCGACCGCGGCAACGATCTGGTACGGAAGGGACAGTGCGGCCATCCCGGTACGAGGACCTGATTCCAGGGCCTGACCAGCACCGGAGGGCTCTTCCTCGCGCCGATCCGGCCCCGGCTCGGCGCTCCCGTCCCCGCTTTCGGAGCCCCTGTCGTCGTACGAATCCATCCCGCCCCGATCCCCGTCGATCCCCGGTCAGTTATCCACAGGGTTGACACCCTACGGGCCCCCGACTCACCATTGAAGACATTGAACCGAACGATCGGTCGGTAGGGAGCCCGGGATGGCGGCAGTGACTGCGGACCAGACAGCGCAGGCGGGAGCGGACAGGCCCGAAGGGGCGGACAAGGCCCTGAAGGCGGTGTTCGACGCCGCGGTGGCGGCGGACGAGCGCATCGAGCCACGCGACTGGATGCCCGATGCGTACCGGGCCTCGCTGGTCAGGCAAATGGCCCAGCATGCCCACTCGGAAATCATCGGCATGCAGCCGGAGGCCAACTGGATCTCGCGCGCGCCCTCGCTGCGCCGCAAGGCGATCCTCATGGCCAAGGTGCAGGACGAGGCGGGCCACGGGCTCTACCTGTACAGCGCGGCGGAGACTCTCGGCACCGGCCGCGAGGAGCTGCTCGACAAGCTCCACGCGGGCCGCCAGAGGTATTCATCGATCTTCAACTACCCGACGCTGACCTGGGCGGACGTCGGCGCGATCGGCTGGCTCGTGGACGGCGCCGCGATCACCAACCAGGTGCCCCTCTGCCGCTGCTCCTACGGCCCCTACGCCCGGGCGATGGTCCGCATCTGCAAGGAGGAGTCCTTCCACCAGCGCCAGGGGTACGAGCTGCTGCTCACCCTCAGCAACGGCACCCCGGCGCAGCACGAGATGGCACAGGACGCGGTGAACCGCTGGTGGTGGCCGTCCCTGATGATGTTCGGGCCGCCGGACGACGCTTCGGCCCACTCGGCGCAGTCGATGACCTGGAAGATCAAGCGGCATTCCAACGACGAGCTGCGACAGCGCTTCGTGGACATCTGTGTCCCGCAGGCCGAGGCGCTGGGGCTCACCCTCCCGGACCCGGACCTCCGGTGGAACGAGGAGCGCGGACAGCACGACTTCGGCGCGATCGACTGGAAGGAGTTCCAGGAGGTCCTCAAGGGCAACGGCCCGTGCAACGAACAGCGCCTCACCCAGCGCCGCCGGGCGCACGAGGAGGGCGCCTGGGTCCGGGACGCGGCGGTTGCCTACGCCGAGAAGCACACAGCAGCGAGGAACGGGGAGGCGACAGCATGAGCAGCTCGACCGAATGGCCACTGTGGGAGGTGTTCGTGCGTTCCCGCCGCGGTCTTTCCCACACCCACGCCGGCAGCCTGCACGCCCCGGACGCGGAGATGGCCCTGCGCAACGCGCGCGATCTGTACACCCGCCGTTCCGAGGGCGTCTCGATCTGGGTGGTCCCGTCCGCACAGGTCACGGCCTCTTCCCCGGACGAGAAGGACTCCTTCTTCGAGCCGGCCGGCGACAAGCCGTACCGGCATCCGACGTTCTACGAGATCCCGGAAGGGGTGAAGCACCTGTGACCGCGGCCCTCGCCCTGGGCGACGACGCGCTGGTGCTCTCGCACCGGCTGGGGGAGTGGGCGGGCCATGCGCCCGTGCTGGAAGAAGAAGTGGCGCTGGCCAACATCGCCCTAGACCTGCTGGGCCAGGCCCGGCTGCTGCTCTCCATGGCCGGTGACGAGGACGAGCTGGCCTACCTGCGCGAGGAACGTGCCTTCCGCAACGTCCAGCTGGTCGAGCAGCCGAACGGCGACTTCGCCCACACCATCGCCCGCCAGCTCTATTTCTCCGCCTACCAGCGGCCGCTGTACGAACAGCTGGCCTCGGGCGGGAGCGCGTTCGCCGGTCTGGCGGCGAAGGCCGTCAAGGAGGTCGCGTACCACCATGACCACGCGGAGCACTGGACACTGCGGCTCGGCGACGGCACGGACGAGAGCCACGACCGGATGCAGCGCGGCGTGGACGCCCTCTGGCGGTTCACCGACGAGCTGTTCGAACCCGTCGAGGGGCTGGAGATCGACTGGCAGTCGCTGCGGAGCGACTGGCTGGAGTCCGTCTCCGCGGTGCTGGACCGGGCCACGCTGACGCTGCCGGCCGGTCCGCAGTCCGGGGCGTGGACGGCGGGTGCGGGGCGCCAGGGCATCCATACGGAACCCTTCGGCCGCATGATCGCCGAGATGCAGCATCTGCATCGCAGCCACCCGGGGGCGTCATGGTGACCGAGACGCTCCTGGAGGAGGAGCTGCACCGCCTCGCAGGCTCCGTGCCCGACCCCGAACTGCCGGTGCTGACCCTGGACGAGCTGGGCGTGCTCCGGGGCGTGGAAGTCCTCGCCCCCGGCAGGGTCACCGTGCGCCTGACCCCGACCTACACGGGCTGCCCCGCGATCGAGGCCATGTCCGCGGACATCGAGCGGGTGCTGCACGACCACGGCATACCGGAGGTCTCCGTGGTCAAGGTGCTCTCACCGGCCTGGTCCACGGACGACATCAGCGCGGAAGGACGGCGCAAGCTGGCGGAGTTCGGCATAGCGCCCCCACGCCCGCACGACGTCACGGCCCCCGCGGGCGGCCCGGTGCCGCTCACACTCTCGGTGCGCTGCCCGCACTGCGGCTCGACCGACACGGAGCTGCTGAGCCGGTTCTCCTCCACCGCGTGCAAGGCGCTGCGCCGTTGCGTGACGTGCCGCGAACCGTTCGACCACTTCAAGGAGTTGTAGATGTTCCATCCGCTCCGGGTCCGCACCGTCGAACGGCTCACGGACGACTCTGTGGCCGTCACCCTCGCCGTGCCGCCCGAGTTGCGTGAGACCTTCCGCCACAGGCCCGGCCAGCATCTCAATGTGCGGTACACGGTCGACGGCGAGGAGATCCGCCGCTCGTACTCGATCTGCTCCCCGGCAGTCGAGGAGCCGGCCGATCCGGTGCTGCGGGTGGGCATCCGGCTCGTCGACGGCGGCGCGTTCTCCACGTACGCCCTGAAGGAACTCGCCGTCGGTGATGTGGTCGAGGCGATGTCCCCGATGGGCCGCTTCGTGCTGGAGCCCCGCGCCGGGCGCTTCGCCGCGATCGTCGGAGGCAGCGGGATCACGCCGGTGCTGTCGATCGCGGCCACGCTGCTGGCGCGGGAGCCCGACGCCCACTTCTGCCTGATCCGCAGCGACCGGACAGCGCTGTCGACGATGTTCCTGGACGAGGTCGCCGACCTCAAGGACCGCTATCCGGACCGGTTCCAGCTGGTCACGGTGCTCTCCCGGGAGGAGCAGCAGGCGGGTCTTCCCTCCGGCCGGCTGGACCAGGACCGTCTCACCGGGCTGCTGCCCGCGCTGCTTCCGACGGCCGAGGTGGACGGCTGGTATCTCTGCGGGCCGTTCGGGCTGGTCCTGGCCGCGGACCGGGCACTGCGCGGCCTGGGTGTCGACCGGACCCGCGTCCACCAGGAGATCTTCCATGTGGACGACGGCCCGAGCGCGTCCGCCCGCCCCCGGATCGAATCACCGGCCCACAGCAGACTCACCGCGACCCTGGACGGCCGCTCCGGCACCTGGCCCGTGGAGGAGGGCGAATCGCTGCTGGAGACCGTGCTGCGCAGCCGTGCCGACGCACCGTACGCCTGCAAGGGCGGGGTGTGCGGGACCTGCCGGGCGTTCCTGGTCTCGGGCGAGGTGCGGATGGACCGCAACTTCGCGTTGGAGCCCGAGGAGACGGGCGCCGGCTATGTGCTGGCGTGCCAGTCGCATCCGGTCACGCCGGAGGTGGAGCTCGACTTCGACCGCTGACCGACGTCGTCGCCTCTCCTCCCGTGTTCCCTTCTCATAGAACCTGTTCTATCTTGACGGTCCGTCAGATTCGAGCGGGCGTCGGTCAACGGGAGGCAGGGACAGTGGACTTCACCTTCACCGAGGAACAGCAGGCGGCCGCGGAGGCAGCGCGCGCGGTCTTCTCGGGAGTCGTACCGGACGGGGTTCCCAGCCCCGCTCTGGTGCCGGGCGCGGTGGCCGAGGACATCGACCGCCCGCTGTGGGCCGGGCTCGCGTCGAGCGACCTGCTGAGCCTGACGCTGCTGCCCGAGCACGGGGGTGCCGGGCTCGATCTCGTCGCGCTGTGCCTGGTGTTGCGCGAGTCCGCCAAGGTGCTCGCGAGAGTGCCGCTGCTGGAGACGTGCGCGGTCGCGATGGCGCTCCAGCGGTACGGAGACCCGCGGCTGACCGCCGAGTTGCTGCCCCGGATCGGCCGGGGCGAGCTGGTCCTCACCGCCGGGTCCAACGGCCGCTCCGGCCACGATCCGGCCGAACTCGCCGTCAAGGCCCGCCGTAGGGCGAGGACGGGAACCGCCGGGAAGGACACGGCCCCGGACATGGCCACGGGCGGGGCCGTCACCGCCCCTGCCAGTGCCGCTGGTGGCTGGGTGCTCGAAGGGATGCAGTCAGCGGTGCCGTGGGCGCAGGCGGCGGACTGGATCGCGATTCCGGCCCACACGGACGAGGGCCGGGCGGTCGTCGCCCTGGTGCGGCCCGCCCAGGACGGCGTCACCCTGGCCGAGCAGGTCTCCACCAGCGGCGAACGGTTCGCCGAGGTCCGGCTGGAGTCGGTACGTATCGACGACCGCGCACTGATCGACGGCGCCGGGGCCTGGGAGTGGCTGCGCGCGATCCTCACCACCGGGACGTGCGCGCTCGCACTGGGCCTGGGTGAGGCCGTGCTCGCCATGACGAGCCAATACACCGGCAAACGCGAGCAGTTCGGCTTCCCGGTGGCAACGTTCCAGTCCGTCGCGGTACAGGCGGCGGACCGGTACATCGACCTGCGCGCCATGGAAGTGACGCTCTGGCAGGCGGCCTGGCGGATCTCCACCGGGGCCGCCGGGGCGCTGCCTGCCGAGGGCGACACAGCGGTGGCGAAGATCTGGGCATCGGACGGCATCCGCCGCGTCGTGCAGACGGCACAGCATCTTCACGGCGGTTTCGGCGCGGACACGGACTACCCGCTGCACCGCTTTCACGCCTGGGCGAAGCAGATCGAGCTGTCCCTCGGACCGGCGGCGGCACACGAGGAGGCACTGGGCGACCTTCTGGCCGCGCACCTGCTCGACTGACCCGGTCGAACGACAGGCAGCCCGCCCGAAAGCCCACCCGGCAGCCGGCCAACAGCCGATCTACAACGGGGCCGCTCCGGCCGGCGCCGCCCCGGTCGGAAGCGCCCCGGCCGGAACGGGTCAGCAGCGCGGAACGGGTCAGCAGCCCGGAACAGCTCTCCGGCTCAGAGCACGAAGGCCGGGGCGCCGCCGTCCGTGACCATCGGGCGTCCGGCGCCGTCCCAGGCGAGCATCCCGCCATCGATGTTCACGGCGTCGATGCCCTGCTGCACCAGGTACTGGGTGACCTGGGCCGACCGGCCACCGACCCGACACATGACGTGCACGCGCCGGCCGTCGTCGGCGGCCTCGGTCAGCTCACCGAAACGGGCCACGAAGTCGCTCATCGGGATGTGCAGGGCGCCCTCGACGTGCCCGGCCACCCATTCGTTGTCCTCCCGGACGTCCAGCACGAAGCCGTCCGACGGCACCGCCGCGACGTCCACCGAGGGCAGCGGGGCGAAATTCATGGGTCATGCCTTCTCTCGTACGTACGCTCCAGAGTCACCCGGAACGCTACTGCACCATGCCCGCCAGCTCGGCCTCGCGCTGTACGACCTCGCCCAGCAACTGCTCGGCGATCTCGTCGAGCAGCCGGTCCGGATCGTCCGGCGCCATCCGCAGCATGGACCCGATCGCACTCTCCTCCAGCTCCTGGGCGAGCACCGTCAGAAGCTCCTTGCGCTGGGTCAGCCAGTTCAGCCGGGCGTAGAGCTCCTCGCTCTCGCTGAGCTCCGTCTCCGGGGCCGCCGGGCCCGCCGCCCATTCCTGCGCCAGCTCCATCAGGAGCGCCTCGTCCCCCCGCCCGTACGCGGCGTTCACCCGAGCGATGAACTCGTCCCGGCGGGCCCGCTCCGTCTCGTCCTGTGCCAGGTCCGGGTGGGCCTGGCGCGCCAGGTCGCGGTAGAGCTTGCGCGCCTCCTCGGTCGGCCGGACCCGCTTGGGCGGCCGGACCGGCTGCTCGGTCAGCATCGCCGCAGCCTCGGGGGACAGCCCGTCGGAGTCGATCCAGTCGTGGAACAGCTCCTCGACACCCGGCATCGGCATCACGACCGCCCGGGCCTCCTGCGCCTTGCGGATGTCCTCCGGGTCGCCCGTCCTGGCCGCCCGGGCCTCCGCGATCTGTGCGTCGAGCTCATCGAGACGGGTGTACATGGGCCCGAGCTTCTGGTGATGGAGCCGGGAGAAGTTCTCCACCTCGACCCGGAAGGTCTCCACCGCGATCTCGAACTCGATCAGCGCCTGCTCCGCCACCCGAACCGCCCTCGCGAGCCGAGCCTCGGGCCGCTCCCCCTCGGCACGGCCGCCCGTCCCACCACCGTCGGCACCGGTCTCCGACCCGCCGGCGTCCCCGCCCACCAACCCACCGGCGGCCGCATCGGCGGCCCCGTCCCCGGCGCTGCTCGCAGCGGAGCCGGAACCACCATCGGCACCGGCCGGTCCGTGCTGCTCGAACGGCTCGCCCTGCCCCTGCTGCTCAAGCTGCTCGTTCGGGGCATGCTGCTCGCGCTGCCGGTCGTTGTCCTGCCGGTCATCGTCGTTCCGGGTGGTCGGCACCCCGGCGGCTTCGTGGGTCACCCGTCCAGCGTATGGCCACCTTCCACGTCCCGAGGACGCGCGGTCGGCCCGATGCCCCTCAGACGCCCAGTTCGGCGGCTATCCGCCCCGATCCGACGGCCCTCACCAGCTCGGCGTGATCCGCCTCCGTACGGTCCGCGTAGGTGACCGCGAACGCGGCCACCGCCTCGTCCAATTCCTCGTTCTTGCCGCAGTAGCCCGCGATCAGCCGGGGATCCGCGGTGTGCGCATGGGCCCGCGCCAACAGCGCACCGGTCATCCGGCCGTAGTCGTCGACCTGGTCGGCCGCCAGCGCCGCCGGATCCACGCTGCCCTTGCGGTTCCTGAACTGCCGGACCTGGAACGGGCGCCCGTCCACCGTCGCCCAGCCCAGCAGGATGTCGCTGACCACCTGCATCCGCTTCTGCCCGAGCACCACCCGGCGCCCCTCGTGCGCCACCTCCGGCACATCGAAGCCGGCCGCCGGCAAGTGCGGCGCCAGCACGGAGGGCCGAGCCTCCTTCACCTGGAGCACCAGGGGCTCGCCGCGGTGATCGAGCAGGAGCACCACATACGACCGGGTGCCGACGCTCCCGGTACCGACCACCCGGAACGCCACGTCGTGGATCGCGTACCGGGCAAGGAGCGGAATCCGGTCTTCCGAGAGCGTGCCCAGATAGTCGCCGAGCCCCGCCGCGACCGCCGCGGCCTCCTCGTCCGGCACCCGCCGCAGCACCGGCGGCGCGTCCATGAAGCGGCGTCCGCCGTCCCCGGAGTCCTCGGTGGACTTGGCCGCGAAGCGGGCACTGGTGTTGTTGCGGGCCTTCTCCGAGACCCGCTCCAGGGTGCCCAGGAGATCCCGCGCATCCGTGTGCGAGACCAACTCCTCGTCCGCGATGGCGTTCCAGGCATCGAGCGCGGGCAACTTGGCCAGCAGCCGCATCGTCCGCCGGTACGCGCCCACCGTGTCGTACGCGCCCTGCCGGCAGGTGTCCTCGTCCGCCCCGGCCTCGCGCCCCGCGAGCACCAACGAGGTGGCCAGACGCTTGAGGTCCCACTCCCACGGGCCGTACACGGTCTCGTCGAAATCGTTGAGATCGATGACCAGGCTGCCCCTCGCATCGCCGTACAGCCCGAAGTTGGCCGCGTGCGCATCGCCGCAGAGCTGGGCGCCCACCCCGCTGACCGGTGTGCCCACCAGGTCATGGGCCATCAGCCCGGCCGAACCGCGCAGGAAGGCGAAGGGCGTGGCCGCCATCCGCCCCACCCGGATCGGGGCGAGAGCGGGCACTCTGTCCCGGCTCGACTCCTCGACCGCCCGCACCGCATCGGGCCGCCCGGCCGGCAGGTCCAGAAACGCGTGCGAGGCCCTGGGCACCCGCTCCCGCATCCCCTTGCCCACCGCCCTCGGCGACCGCGCCGCGCCCCCGCCCGCCGCAGTCGCCCGCCGCGCGAATCCGGGCACGACCGGAATCCGCGGAACACCCGTCACGGCCCGCTGGACCGGCACTGTCGCTTCGATGTCACCCATGGCGCGCAGCCTCCCCCGCTCTCGCCCTGCGCTTCCGGCCCGACGCCCTGTCGCAGATCAATTGCGACGAAGGTACCGCCGTCGACCGGAAACCGTCTGCCCCTGTGGAAAACCCGCCTCGCCGCCTGTGGACAACGATCCGCCCTGGTCAGACGCCTACGGTCTCCTCCAACTCCTCCTCGATCTCCTCCGTGTCGCCCGCCTCGGTCCGGGCTCCGGCCCCGGCCCTGGCCGCGTGCTTGGGCCCGTGCGCCCCGCCGGCCTCGGCAGGACCCGCGACAGCACCGGTGTCGGCCGCCGTCTCCACCGCGGCCTTCCGCCGCCTCGACTCGGCCAGGCCCGCCAGGCCGATCAGGGCCAGGCCCGCCACGAACCAGAGCGCGAGCACCAGCACATGCCCGCCGAGCGCGTGTCCGCCGAAGTACACATGGCTGCGTACTCCCTCGACGAAGCCCGCGCCGTTCCAGAAAGAGTGCAGCGAGGCGAAGAAGCCGGGCTGGAGTTCGGGCCGGAAGATGCCGCCGGAGCTGGTGAAGTTGAGCATCACGAACAGCACCATCAGGCCGAGCGTCGTCCACCGCTTGAGGAAGGTGTGCAGTCCGACGCCGATCAGCAGGATGCCCGCGGAGTACAGCCAGGCCATCGCCCAGAGACCGCCGAGCCCATGGTCCACGAGGCCGAACACCGGCCCCGCGAACACCACTCCGATCACGCTCACCACCAGCGAAGCGGCAACGGCCAGTGCGGCCCTGATCCGCAGTGCCAGCACGGCACCCGCGCCACCGATGACCGCGACCGACGCGTACGAGCCGATGCTCACCGCGACCAGCAGGAAGAAAATGCCCTGCCCGGTCGGATCGCCGTCCGCGGTCGGCGCCGTGTCCGTCACCTCCAGCGGGTCACCCTGTCCGGCGGCGACCTGGGTGAACACCTTCTCGACCACCGTGGCGGTGGTGTCCGAGGAAGCGCCGGCCACGAGCAGCTCGGGGTGCTTTCCCGGCAGGTAGGCGCCGTAACTCGCCTGCGTCTTCAGGTGGTCCACCGCCGCGGCCCGGTCGGGAACGGTACGTACGCTCAGCGCCCCGTCGCTCTTGTCCTGCAGCGTCTGCGCGAGCACCTGCGCGCTCGGCCCCGAACCGACCACGTCCACCCGAAGATCGTGCGGCTCCGGGGCGTGGAAGGCCCCGAGGTAGGCGAGCCCCATGCCGATGCACATCAGCAGCGGCGTGACGAAATGGCCCAGCACATGACGGAGAGCTGCGGCGGTGGAGCCGGGGGCGGCACTTGGGCCTGCGGACATGCGGAACACTCCAATAGTTGGCTTTTACAACTCCTAACTCGTTGTACTATACAACTGAAAATCGAGAACCGCGAGACGGAAGGCGGAACGGTGCCCGGAACCCCAGAGGAACGCGAGGAGTCGCTGGATGTCATCCAGCGGGAACTGACCGCATTCGCACGCCGCGCCCGAGCCGCCGCAGCCCGCCTCCATCCGGAGCTTCCGCTGGTCTCGTACACGCTGCTGGCACACATCGAGGACCGGCACGGCTGCCGCGCGACGGATCTGGCCGCCCACTACATGCTGGACAAATCGACGGTCAGCCGGCAGATCGCCACCCTGGAGAAGCTCGGACTGGTCGAGCGCCATCCGGACCCGGACGACCACCGGATCCAGGTACTGCATCCCACCGCGGCCGGAACCCAGGCACTCGCCTCCACCCAGGCCAGCCGCCGCACGGCCTACCAGGAACGCCTCGCGGACTGGACGGAGGAGGATCTCGCCCGGTTCGCGGAGTACCTGCTGCGCTACAACTCGGCCGGCACCGCCACGACCACCGAACAGACACCGCGAACCTGACCCGAAAGCCCCATCAGCCCCATCGGTCGCATCGGTCGCATCAGCCCCATCGGAGCGCAGGAAGTCTCAAACCAGATGTTTCACGTGAAACAAGAATTTGGGTGCGAACTCGCAAGACAGCGTGCGACCAGATCCCGGGAACGAAGAAGCCCCACAGACCGTTGGCCTGTGGGGCTTCCTACTTGTGCGCGAGGGGGGATTTGAACCCCCACGTCCCTAAGGACACTGGCACCTGAAGCCAGCGCGTCTGCCGTTCCGCCACTCGCGCAAGAGTGGTGTTTCCAGACTCTCCCTCACCGTTTGGTGCGATTGCCTGGCGACATCCGGAAGATTAGCACGCTGGACAGGGTGGATTCACATCCGTTGATTCACCGACCGACTGAACCGACTGAAGGCGACCGGGAACGCCGAGCGGCCGCCCCCACTCCTCCTCAGTGCACCCCGGGTGCGGGACACTGTGAGGAGGCCGCCTCTACGATCCGTGTGAGAGGTGACACTCATCCACAGGGCAGACAAGGGGAACCAGCCGATTTCCCCACGCGTGGATACGATCAGTAAGCAGTACAGGGACGACTACAACGGAGGAGGTGCCCCATGGGAGTCATGAAGCGTTTCGAGCAGCGTCTCGAAGGTCTGGTCAACGGCACCTTCGCCAAGGTCTTCAAGTCCGAGGTCCAGCCGGTCGAGATCGCGGGAGCCCTCCAGCGCGAGTGCGACAACAACGCGACGATCTGGAACCGCGAGCGGACCGTCGTCCCCAACGACTTCATCGTCGAGCTCAGCACCCCTGACTACGAGCGGCTCAGCCCGTACTCGGGCCAGCTGGGCGACGAACTCTCCGGGCTGGTCCGCGACTACGCCAAGCAGCAGCGGTACACCTTCATGGGCCCCATCAAGGTCCACCTGGAGAAGGCCGACGACCTCGACACCGGGCTCTACCGGGTACGCAGCCGCACCCTGGCGTCGAGTTCGTCACAGCAGGACCCCCAGGGCCGCCAAGGACTGCAGGGCCAGCCCCCCCACCCGGGTCCCGGCCGGTCCGCTCAGCCCACCGGCGGCTACGGATACCCGCCCAGCTCCACCCCGCCCATGCCCGCGGCCCCGCCGCCGGGCACCGGCAGGCCCGGAGCACCCAGCACCGACCGGCACCCGCCGGCCGGGCCCAGCCCCCTGCCGAACGCGCAGGTGCGACGCTGGATCGAGATCAACGGCACCCGCCATCAGATCTCCCGCCCGACGCTGGTGCTGGGACGCAGCACCGACGCCGACGTGCGGATCGACGACCCCGGCGTATCGCGCCGGCACTGTGAGATCCGGACCGGAACGCCCTCGACGATCCAGGATCTCGGGTCTACCAACGGCATCGTGGTAGACGGGCAGCACACCACCCGCGCTACGCTCCGCGACGGCTCGCGGATCGTCGTGGGCAGCACCACCATCGTTTACCGGCAAGCCGAAGGGTGAAGCGGGGGCAATGTCAGAGCTGACCCTGACGGTCATGCGGCTAGGTTTCCTGGCTGTTCTGTGGCTATTCGTGATCGTGGCCGTTCAGGTCATTCGCAGTGACCTGTTCGGAACGCGCGTCACGCAGCGCGGCTCACGCCGCACTGCGAACGACGCGCGGCCTCCACAGGCACGCCAGAATGCTGCGGCGCCGCCGCAGCAACGCCAGCAGCCGGGGCGGCAGCGCCGGGGGGCACCCACAAAACTGGTCGTCTCCGAGGGCAGCCTCACCGGCACCACGGTGGCGCTCCAGGGGCAGACCATCACGCTGGGCCGGGCGCACGATTCAACAATCGTGCTGGACGACGACTACGCGTCCAGCAGGCATGCCAGGATCTACCCCGACCGTGACGGCCAGTGGATCGTCGAGGATCTCGGGTCCACCAACGGCACGTATCTCGACCGGACCCGACTCACCACCCCGACACCCGTTCCGCTGGGCGCGCCGATCCGGATCGGCAAGACCGTCATCGAGCTGCGGAAGTAGTACGACAATGAGCGAGCGGAGCGAGCGAGCCGCGGCGGTCCGGACAACGGCCCCCGCCTTCCGGCTCCCGACCGGAGGGTGGGCAGTGTGGCTCGAGACCGGCTATACCCCGAGCCGACGGGAGAGGTGCGCATGAGTCTTTCCCTGCGCTTCGCCGCCGGATCGCACAAGGGCATGATCCGGGAGGGCAACGAGGACTCCGGCTACGCCGGGCCGCGCCTTCTCGCCATCGCCGACGGCATGGGCGGCCAGGCAGCCGGTGAGGTCGCCAGTTCCGAGGTGATCTCCACGCTCGTCCAGCTCGACGACGACGTCCCGGGCTCGGACATCCTCACCTCGCTCGGTACCGCGGTCCAGCGGGCCAACGACCAGCTGCGCGTGATGGTCGAGGAAGACCCCCAGCTGGAGGGCATGGGCACCACGCTCACCGCCCTGCTCTGGACCGGCCAGCGCCTCGGCCTCGTCCATGTCGGCGACTCCCGCGCGTACCTGCTGCGCGACGGCGTGCTCACCCAGATCACCCAGGACCACACGTGGGTGCAGCGGTTGGTCGACGAGGGCCGGATCACCGAGGAAGAGGCCACCACCCACCCGCAACGCGCCCTGCTGATGCGGGCACTGGGCAGTGGCGAGCACGTCGAGCCCGATCTCTCCATCCGTGAGGTCCGGGTCGGCGACCGCTATCTGATCTGCTCCGACGGGCTGTCCGGCGTCGTCTCCCATCAGACCCTGGAAGAGACGCTCGCCAGCTACCAGGGTCCGCAGGAGACCATCCAGGACCTCATCCAGCTCGCTCTGCGCGGCGGCGGCCCCGACAACATCACCTGCATCGTCGCCGACGTCCTCGACGTCGACAGCAACGACACCCTGGCCGCTCAGCTCAACGACACCCCGGTCATCGTCGGCGCGGTCGCCGAGAACCAGGCGGCGCAGATGAGCGACGCCGAGAGCACGGCCGCCATGCAGACCCCCGCCGGACGGGCGGCCGGCCTCGGCCGGCCCGTACCGCCGCCCTCGGGGGGCTTCGGCCCGCCCGGAAGCGGCGACGGCGGATACGGCGGGATGCCCGACGACTCCTTCGACGCGTACACCGACGACGACTTCGTCAAGCCCGGCGGCGGTCGCAAGTGGCTGAAGAGGTCCCTGTACACAGTGCTGGCGCTCGCCGTCATCGGCGGCGGCCTCTACGGCGGCTACCGCTGGACACAGAGCCAGTTCTACGTCGGTGCGAAGAACGAGCACGTCGCGCTCTTCCGCGGCATCAGCCAGGATCTGGCCTGGGTCTCGCTCTCGGAAGTCGAGAAGGACCACCCCGAGATCGAACTCAAGTACCTCCCGCCCTACCAGCGCAAGCAGGTCGAGGCCACCATCGCCGAGGGCAACATCTCCGCCGCCCGCGAGAAGATCGGCGAACTCTCCGTCCAGGCGTCCGCCTGCAAGAAGAACGCCGAACGACGAGCCGCCGAGAAGGCCGGCGCCGACGAGGCCCAGGCACCGGGTACGGACGCGGAGGCATCCGGGACCACCAGCGGCGCGAAGACGTCCGACACCGCCAAGACCAAACCGACCAAAACTCCCACTCCTGGTCCCAGCCTCTCGGAGGAAGAGAAAAAGCTGGTCCCGCAGTGCGGTAAGCAGTAAAGCCGTAGGGGGCCTTCAGCACCATGAGCGTTGTCACCAATACGACCACGATCGGCGCGATCGACGCACCGAGCCGTCGCAACACCGAACTGATGTTGATGGTCTTCGCCGTCGCCATCTCGGTGTTCGCCTACGCCAACGTCGGACTCGCCCTCAACGGCGAACTTCCCTCCGGCATGCTCGGATACGGGCTCGGACTCGCCCTGCTCGGCGGCATCGGCCACCTCGCCGTCCGCAAGTTCGCCCCGTACGCGGACCCGCTGCTGCTGCCGCTGGCAACGCTGCTGAACGGACTGGGACTGGCCATCATCTGGCGTCTGGACCAGTCCGAACGGTTCCAGGCAACCCCGAACTTCGTAGCCGCCGCCTCCAAGCAGCTGATGTTCTCGGCTGCGGGCGTCGCGCTGCTGGTCATCGTTCTGCTGGCCCTCAAGGACCACCGCATTCTGCAGCGCTACACCTACATCTCCATGCTGGTGGCGCTGTTCCTCCTGATCCTTCCGATGTTCTTCCCCGCGGTGAACGGCGCCAAGATCTGGATCAAGATCCCCGGTGTCGGCACGATCCAGCCGGGGGAGTTCGCCAAGATCATCATCGCGGTGTTCTTCGCCGGATACCTCATGGTCAAGCGGGACGCCCTGGCCCTGGCCAGCCGCCGCTTCATGGGCCTCTACCTTCCTCGCGGCCGTGACCTCGGCCCCATCCTCATGGTCTGGGCCTTCTCGATCCTGATCCTGGTCTTCGAGACCGACCTGGGTTCGTCCCTGCTGTTCTTCGGCATGTTCGTCGTCATGCTGTACGTGGCCACCGAGCGCACCAGCTGGATCGTCTTCGGTCTGCTGATGTCCGCGGCCGGCGCCGTCGGTGTGGCCACCTTCGAGCCCCACGTACAGCAGCGTGTGACCGCCTGGCTGGACCCGTTCGACGGCTGGGGCAAGCTGGCGGCCAGCGAGCAGATGGCCAAGTCCCTGATGGCCTTCGGCTCCGGCGGCACCCTCGGCACCGGGCTCGGACAGGGCAACTCCGACCTGATCGGCTTCGCCGCGAACTCCGACTTCATCCTCGCCACCGTCGGCGAGGAGCTCGGCCTCGCCGGGATGATGGCCATCCTGCTCGTCTACGGCCTGATCGTGGAGCGCGGCGTCCGCACCGCCCTCGCCGCCCGCGACCCATTCGGCAAGCTCCTCGCGATCGGGCTCTCCGGCTCCTTCGCCATCCAGGTCTTCGTCGTCGCCGGCGGTGTCATGGGGCTCATTCCGCTGACCGGTATGACCATGCCGTTCGTCGCGGCAGGCGGGTCGTCGGTCATCGCCAACTGGGCCCTGATCGGCATCCTGCTCCGCATCAGCGACACCGCGCGCCGCCCCGCCCCGGCACCGGCGCCCTCACCCGACGCCGAGATGACCCAGGTGGTCCGACCGTGAACAAGCCCCTTCGCAGGATTGCGATCTTCTGCGGGCTGCTCGTCCTCGCTCTCCTGGTACGCGTCAACTGGCTCCAGTACGTCCGCGCCGACGAGCTGAACGGGAACGAGCACAACCGCCGTGTCCAGATCGAGCGGTACGCCCACGAGCGCGGCAACATCATCGTCGACGGAGCTCCCATCACCGGGTCCGTCGAGACCAAGGGCAGCGACTTCAAGTACAAGCGGGTCTGGAAGAACGGCCCCATGTGGGCCCCCGTCACCGGGTACTCCTCGCAGGCGTTCGACGCCTCGCAGCTGGAGAGCCTTGAGGACGGAATCCTCACCGGCAACAGCGACCAGCTGTTCTTCGACCGCACGCTGTCCCTCTTCAACGGCAAGGACAAGACCGGCGGCAACATCGTCACGACCCTCAACGGTGCCGCCCAGAAGGCCGCCTTCAAGGGACTCGGCGACAAGAAGGGCGCCGTGGCCGCGCTCGACCCGCAGACCGGCGCCATCCTGGCCCTGGTCAGCACTCCTTCGTACGACCCGTCGGTCTTCGCGGGCAACTCCCTCAAGGACGCCGAAGCCCGGCAGCACCTCCTGAAGGACAAGGACAAGCCGATGCTCAACCGGGCATTGCGCGAGACCTACCCGCCCGGCTCGACCTTCAAGGTCGTCACCGCCGCCGCGGCCCTGGAGAACGGGCTGTACAAGGGGATCGACGACAAGACGAACTCCCCGCTGCCCTGGCGGCTCCCGCTGACCACCGGCAACCTCGTGAACGAGGGCAGCATCCCGTGCGAGAACGCCACGCTCCGGGAGGCGCTGCGGTGGTCCTGCAACACCGTCTTCGGCAAGATCAGCGATGACCTCGGCAACCAGAAGATGATCGACGAGGCCGGCAAGTTCGGCTTCAACAAGGAGATCTTCACCCCGGTACGCGCCGACGCCAGCGTCTACCCCAAGGACAACCGTCCGCAGAACGCCATGGCCGGCATCGGCCAGGCGTCCAACCGCGCCACCCCGCTCCAGATGGCGATGGTCGCCGCGGCCGTGGCCAACGACGGCAAGCTGATGCAGCCGTACATGGTCGCCGAGCGCCAGGCCCCCAGCCTGGACGCGATCTACACCCACGAGAAGGAGCAGTTCAGCCAGCCCCTCTCGGGTGAGAACGCGCAGAAGCTCCAGCAGATGATGGAAACCGTCGTCAAGAACGGCACGGGAACCAAGGCCCTCATCGACGGCGTCACTGTCGGCGGTAAGACCGGTACCGCACAGCACGGCCTGAACAACAGTGAGAACCCGTACGCCTGGTTCATCTCGTACGCCAAGACCGACAGCGGCTCCCCGGTCGCCGTCGCCGTGGTCGTCGAGGACAGCGAGGCCAACCGCGACGACATCTCCGGTGGCGGCCTGGCCGGCCCGATCGCGCGGGACGTGATGAAGGCGGTCATCGACAGCAAGAAGTGACGCCCATCACATCGGGCGCCATACCTGCACATCGGGATACCGGTCAGGTATCAGGTCCGGACTCCGGGCCGATCAGGTAGGGCGCGGCCGGTAGCGTATGCGCGAGCAGCACACCGCCGGACCACACACCGGTGCGGTCGGGACTGACGGAGAGGGCTGGAACTGTTATGGAAGAGCCGCGTCGCCTCGGCGGCCGGTACGAGCTGGGCTCGGTGCTCGGCCGTGGTGGCATGGCCGAGGTCTACCTCGCACACGACACCAGGCTCGGCCGCACCGTAGCCGTGAAGACGCTCCGCGCCGATCTGGCCCGCGATCCGTCCTTCCAGGCCCGGTTCCGCCGTGAGGCCCAGTCCGCCGCCTCGCTCAACCACCCGGCGATCGTCGCCGTCTACGACACCGGCGAGGACTACGTCGACGGGGTCTCCATCCCGTACATCGTGATGGAGTACGTCGACGGGTCGACGCTCAGGGAGCTACTGCACTCCGGCCGCAAGCTGCTGCCCGAACGCACCCTTGAGATGACCGTCGGCATCCTCCAGGCGCTGGAGTACTCGCACCGCGCCGGCATCGTCCACCGCGACATCAAACCGGCGAACGTCATGCTGACGCGCACCGGTCAGGTCAAGGTCATGGACTTCGGCATCGCCCGCGCCATGGGCGACTCCGGAATGACGATGACCCAGACCGCCGCCGTCATCGGCACCGCCCAGTACCTCTCCCCGGAGCAGGCCAAGGGCGAGCAGGTCGACGCGCGCTCCGACCTCTACTCGACCGGCTGTCTGCTCTACGAACTGCTGACGGTACGGCCGCCGTTCATCGGTGACTCACCGGTCGCGGTCGCCTACCAGCACGTACGGGAAGAGCCGCAGAAGCCCAGCAACTTCGACCCCGAGATCACGCCCGAAATGGACGCGATCGTGTTGAAGGCCCTGGTCAAGGATCCCGACTACCGCTACCAGTCGGCCGACGAGATGCGCGCCGACATCGAGGCCTGCCTCGACGGCCAGCCGGTCGCCGCCACCGCGGCGATGGGCGCGGCCGGTTACGGCGGCTACGACGGATACGGCAACGACCAGCCGACCACCGCGCTGCGCGCCGCGGACCAGAACGGCGCGCAGACGTCGATGCTGCCCCCGGTCAACCCGGACGACGGCGGCTACGGCTACGACGACCGCCCGGACCGCCGCCGCCAGAAGAAGAGCAACACCTCGACGATCCTGCTGATCGTCGCGGGTGTCCTGGTGCTGATCGGCGCGATCCTGATCGGCCAGTCGGTGTTCAGCAACCGCGACAGCGGCGCCGACAAGTTCGATGCGCCGAACATGGTCGGTTCGACCGTGAAGGAAGCCGAGAGGCTCGCGGACAACGCCGGCGTCGTCCTGAAGATCGGCTCGCGCGAACCGTGCGAGGACCAGCCCAAGGGCAAGATCTGCAGCCAGACCCCGACCCCCGACGACCAGATGGCGAAGAAGGACACCGTCACGGTCGTCGTCTCCACCGGGGCGCCGAAGGTCGATGTCCCGGACGTCGTGGAGAAGACCGAGGCGACGGCCCGCAAGGACCTCGAAGCCAAGGGCTTCACGGTGAACGTCACCGCGGTCGAGTCCGAGAAGACCGCCGGTACGGTCATCAAGCAGAACCCCGAGGGCAACACGAAGGCCGAGAAGAACTCCGAAGTCACCATCACGGTCGCCAAGCAGGCCACCCAGAAGGTGCCGAACGTCGCCGACCGGGACTACAACGCCGCGGTGGCCCAGCTCAACGGCCTCGGCTTCACCAACGTCTCCAGGACCGACGTCGATTCGGAGAAGCCGGCGAACCAGGTGATCAGCCAGACACCGCCCCCCGACTCGATGCAGCCACTGACCGCCCAGATCGTGCTGACGGTCTCCAAGGGCCCGCAGCAGCCCGAGCAGACCACGGTTCCGGATCTCCAGGGCAAGACGCTTGGGGAGGCCAAGGGCCTGCTCACCGCGGCCGGACTGCAACTCGGCCAGGTGCAGGGACCGAACGACGACAACGCGAAGGTCGTCACCTTCCAGCCCGGCGTGGGCCAGCCGGTCGACAAGAACAGCGCGGTCAACGTGGTGACCATGCCGGGCGGCGGAGACGGCAACATCTTCGGCGGCCCGTCCGGCAGACGGCGCTGACCCCGACGCACCACCTTGAAGGGCCCCGGCGCCACACGGCGACCGGGGCCCTTCTTCATGCGCACCGGGTTGCCTGCCGAAGACCGTGCCCGCCGAAAACCGTGTCTGCCGGGCGCCCCGGCGGGGGCTGCGGGGCAGCTGTCAGCGCAGCTCCGCCGGCTTCGTGCGGTCCTTGTCCACCTTCTCCGTACGCACCAGCTCGCCCCACACGATGTAGCGGTACTTCGACGTGTAGACCGGCGTGCAGGTCGTCAGCGTGATGTAGCGGCCGGGCTTCTTCGCGCCCGAGCCCTTCGGCACCTCCTGCAACACGTCGACGTTGTACTTCGACGTCTCGGGGAGCTCCTTGAAGACCTTGTAGACGTACCAGGTGTCCTTGGTCTCGAAGACGACCGCGTCCCCGGTCTTCACCTTGTCGATGTTGTGGAACTTGGCGCCGTGCCCGTCGCGGTGGGCGGCCAGGGTGAAGTTGCCCTTCTTGTCCCACGGGAGAGCCGACTTCACCGGGTCCGTGTAGTAGCCCGCGATGCCGTCGTTCAGGTTCTCGGTGTCGGTGCCCTTCTTGACCAGCACCTCGCCGTTCTTCATCGACGGGACGTGCAGGAAGCCGATGCCGTCCTTGGTGTCCAGCGCACCCGGTCCGCCCGCCCAGCGGTCGCGGATGGTGTGGCCCTGTTTGGTGGCCTCACGGTCGGCGAGCACATTCGTCCACCAGAGGGAGTAGACGACGAAGAGTCCGAGCACCAGGCCCGCGGTGATCAGGAGTTCACCGAAGAGGCTGACCGCGGTCGCGACGGAATGGCGGCCCCTGCGCCGGGGCGGGGGCGCGGACTCGCCGGTTCCCTCTTCGTGCTCGGTCCTCGCTGTCACCGCACCCGTCCCTGTCGTGATGATGATTCAGCCCACGAGCGCGTCGGGCTTCCCCTCGCTGCGCGGTCGTTCGTCGACCATCTTGCCCCAGACGATCAAACGGTACGTACTCGTGAATTCCGGCGTACAGGTCGTCAGAGTGATGTACCGGCCCGGCCCGTTGAACCCGGAATCACGCGGCACCGGGTCGATCACCGAGACATTGGACGGCGATGTCTGCGGCAGAGTCCTGGCCGTCTCGTACGTGTAGTACGCGTCCTGCGTTTCGACCACGATCAGGTCGCCGGCGTTCAGCCGGTTGATGTAGCGGAACGGCTCGCCGTGCGTGTTGCGGTGACCGGCCAGAGCGAAGTTGCCCTTCTTGGCCGAGGGCATCGCGGTGCGGAGCGTGCCCTCGCTGTAGTGGCCGACCATGCCCCGGTCGAGGACCTTCTCCTTACTGATGCCCTCGGCGATCGGAGCGACCACATCCAGCTTGGGGATGTGGATGATGGCGAATCCCTGCCCCGCTTCGAACTCCCCGGGGCTGCGGTCGCCCTTCGCCCAGTCGTCCTGGATCTTGTGCGTCTCCTTGCCGGCGTACTGGTCGGCGCGCACATTCGTCCACCACAGCTGATAGGTGACGAACAGCAGCATCAGCACGCCGAGCGTGATGAACAGCTCGCCGGTGACCCGGCTGGCCACCACGGCCGGGCTGTCCTTGGCCGCACGGGCCGCACGCCGTGCCTCGACGCGCGACATCGGCTTCTCGGGCTGCGTGGCGGCCGTCGCCGCCTCCGGCCGCTGATCGGCACGGCGCCGGCCCCGGCCCTTGGCGGCGCGACGGCGCTCGGCGCGACCTCCGGTACGCGGCTCCGAATCGGTGTTGTCGGAGTCCGGACCGGGGTCCGGCGCAGCGCGCGGAGTCGCGGAGTACGAGTCGGCGTCCGCCGCTGATTCCGCGAATACCGCCGATACCGCGAAGCTCTCCGTGTCGCCCGCCGGATCCGGGACCGGAACCGGCCGCCCGGCCGTCGCCGTCGCCCGGCCGTCCGGCCGGTGGGCACCGGCCGTCCGTGCACCGACCGTCTCGTCGCCGACCGGGAAGGCAACGGCAAGGGGCTGCGTCAATTCCTCCGGAACGGGCTGCCGCGGAACCGGCTGCTGCGGAACGGGCTGCGCCATGGGCGGCGGCACAGGCCGCGCCGACTGCTCCGGGACGGGCGTCGGCTCGGGTGCCGAAACAGCCGTCTGCGGGCCGTACCAGTCCCGTGCGAACCCCTCGGGGTCGCACCACTCCTGCGGGGCGCCCTGGGGGCTCTGTGCCCCGTACGACGCCTGTGCCTGGGCCGGCGGCCCCTGGGGCGGCCCCTGCTGCGGCTGTGCCGGTCCGTCCGGGGCACGGTGCTGTCCCGGACCGGCAGCCGGTGGCTCGGCCGACTCGGTCGACCGGGCCGGAACATCGTCCGCCCTGAACCACGGCGAGGTGCGCGGCCCCGGCAGCGGATCGTTCAACGGGTCCGCCAGCCGGTCGACCGCCGCCTCGAACTCGCCGGCGGCCCCGTACGCTCCTCGCTCGTACGGGCCGTCCTGACCGGCGTCGGGTTCGGGGCGGTGCGAAGTCACGCGACGGCCTTGCCCACCACCGGCGCGAGCCCCGCCGACCGCGCGACGGCCCCCGTGTCGCCGCACTGCACCAGCCAGTTGGCCAGCATCAGGTGCCCGTGCTCGGTCAGCACCGACTCCGGGTGGAACTGCACGCCCTCCACCGGCAGCTCACGGTGGCGCAGCCCCATGATGATCCCGTCGGCGGTCCGCGCCGTCACCTCCAACTCCGCCGGGACGGTGTCCGGTTCGGCGGCGAGCGAGTGGTAGCGGGTCGCGGTGAAGGGGGACGGGAGGCCGGCGAAGACGCCCGTGCCCTCGTGGGTCACCTTCGAGGTCTTGCCGTGCAGCAGCTCGGGGGCGCGGTCCACCACGCCGCCGTACGCCACCGCCATCGACTGCATCCCGAGGCAGACCCCGAAGACCGGGACGCCCGTGGCCGCGCAGTGGCGCACCATCTCGACGCAGACGCCCGCCTGCTCCGGGGTGCCGGGACCGGGCGACAACAGGACGCCGTCGAAGCCGTCCTGGGCATGTGCCGTGGACACCTCGTCATTGCGCAGCACCTCGCACTCGGCACCGAGCTGGTAGAGGTACTGGACGAGATTGAAGACAAAGCTGTCGTAGTTGTCCACGACGAGAATGCGGGCACTCACTGGCCGCCCTCCGTCCCGGTCGAGCCGTCGACCGTCACATCACCGAACGGAAGCAGCGGCTCCGCCCAGGGGAAGACGTACTGGAAAAGCGCGTAGACAACAGCCAGTACCAACACGAGCGAGATGAGCGCACGCACCCATGCGTTGCCCGGCAGATGCCGCCAGATCCAGCCGTACATGTTGTCCCCTCCATTCGGTACGAGACCAGACTAAAGGGCCGGGGCAGAAGCGTGGGTCAGCTGTGGAAAGCCGCCGGCTCGCCTTCGGACACGGGCCGGGTGGCATCGAGGTGGGCCCAGGCGATCAGCCGGTGGCTGCTGCCCCACTCCGGGTCACAGGTGGTCAGCGTGAGATAGCGGCCGGGCCCGTCGAATCCGGACTTGCGCGGGACGGGGTCGATGACCCCGATGTCGCTCGGCACGGTCCGGTAGGGCGGCTTGTCTATGCGGTACGTGAACCACGTCGTGCCGTCGCTCAGCACCACCGCGTCGCCCGGACGCAGCTTCGGGAAGTCCTTGAACGGGTCGCCGTACGTACGGCGGTGCCCGGCCACCGCGAAATTGCCCGTCGCGCCGAGGCGGGCGGTCCCCGAGTAGTGGCCGAGGCCCTTCTGCAAGGTCCGGACCCCGGTGTTCTCCAGGACGGGCCACTCCCAGTCCTTGCCGAAGCGGGGTATGTACAGCATCGCGAACGGCTTGCCGTCCCGGTAGGCGGCGGGAGCGGGAGGCTGCTCGGGCGCATCCGGCGTCCTCGACGTCGGGGAGGGCCTCGGCCCGGGTGCGGACACCGGCCCCTGCGCCCACCGGCTGCGCAGGTCGTCGATCTGCCCTGCGGTGGCGTCGGCCGCCTTCACTCCGGTCCAGAACAGCACGTACACCACAAAGAGAACGATCAGGGCGCCGACGGTGATGCAGAGTTCGCTGAACGTCCTGACGATCAGTCGCACCGACACCTGGCCGGCCTCCCCCACAGCCGCTCGCCGATTCACAGCTTCACGGCCGCTCGCTACTGCTCCACGGGCTCCGCGTAGTGGAGGTCCACTGTGCCCGAGTAGCCGGGAAGAGTCACCGCCTCGTGCTCATCGACTTTCCAGCCGAGCCCGTACGCCTTCACATACAGCAGGTAGTTGCTGATCGCCGGGGAGTTGTCGAGCGCCTGCCTGAGCCTGCCCGGGTCGCCGACCGCGGTGATCTTGTACGGCGGGGAGTAGACCCGGCCCTGGAGGATCAGGGTGTTGCCGACGCAGCGCACCGCGCTGGTGGAGATCAGCCGCTGGTCCATGACCTGGATGCCCCGGGCACCGCCCTGCCAGAGGGCGTTGACGACCGCCTGGAGGTCCTGCTGGTGGATGACCAGGTCGTTGGGCTGCGGGTCGGGGTAGCCGGGGTTGGCGGTGGCGTTGGGCGGCGCGTCGTTGAGGGTGACGGACACCGACCGGCCGGTGAGCTTGGTGGTTCCGCCGGCCCGCTCCAGTTCCTTGAGCCGGGCCTCCTCCGCCTCGGTGCTGCCGTCGTCCCGCCGGACGAGGGCGTCGATGTCGTCGCGCACGGCCGCGGTGGTCTCGTCCAGCTGGGCGTTCTTGTTGCTGCGCTGCTGGATGAGGTCGGAGAGCTTCAGCAGCGAGGAGTCGGTCCGGATATTGGTGCCCTTGGCCGTGTTGGCACTGGTGACGAAGATCAGTCCGGCGAGCGCGAAGACGGCAGCGGTGAGCACACGGGCCGGGTGCCGGAAGGTACGCCGGACCGGGCCTTGGGGGGAGTCGGCAGAATTGCTCAACGTACCCTTATCTCCTTCGGCGCCAGGGAAGCACTACGCTAACGGACGCCCGAGGTAGGCAGCATTCTCCTCGAGCTCCGCCCCGGCGCCAGCCACAGTTCCCTGCGCGGTCACGCAGCGCATCGACAGGAGAGTTCCTCGTGCCGAAGTCACGTATCCGCAAGAAGGCCGACTTCACGCCCCCTCCGGCGAAGCAGGCAACCAACATAAAGCTGACCAGCCGCAGCTGGGTGGCGCCGGTGATGCTGGCGCTCTTCCTGATCGGTCTGGCCTGGATCGTCGTCTTCTATGTGACGGACGGCGACCTGCCGATCAAGGACCTGGGGAACTGGAACATCGTCGTCGGCTTCGGCTTCATCGCCGGCGGCTTCGGCGTCTCCACACAGTGGAAGTAGCACCGCGGCGGAAGTAGTACCGCGGCGGAGGCAGCACCGCAGTCCTCGTGGTCGCGTTGCCCCTTTGCACAGCGGAGCCCTGTCCCGCAACCCTTGCCCCGAGTTACCCACAGTGTTATCCACAGGCGGGGGAAAAGGTCAGACGATCTGTGGATAACTCCCTGGCGGTTGACGCCGATGTGACTGCAGTCTCCCCCATCGGGGGATGGCACGCCCCTTGTCCCTGCTGGAAAAACCCAGCTCAGCGACAAGGGGCACAGTTGTTCCCACAGAATGCACAAGATCCGGCACCTGCTGTGGACAACCAGAGCTGTGGACGCGTGGTCCGGGGACAATGTCCGCTCAGGTGAGCGCGGCCGTTCTGATGACGACGACGAGGATCACGGCCGCAAGGACCAGGGCGCTGGTGCCGTACTGCACCAGTGCGCGCCGCTCGCGGGGTGCGTGCACCATGCCGATCGCGATCAGCGTGCCCGCGACCAGACCGCCGACATGCGCCTGCCAGGCGATCCCGCCCCAGGGGTTGAAGGTGATGACCAGGTTCACCGCGAGGAGCGCGAGGACCGGGCGCATGTCGTAGTTGAGCCGGCGCATCAGCACGGCGGTGGCGCCCAGCAGTCCGAAGATCGCCCCGGAGGCTCCGAGCGAACCCTGCTGGGGTGCGGAGAGCCAGTATGTGAGGGCGCTGCCGGCCAGCCCGGACACCAGGTAGAGCGTGAGGTAGCGGGCGCGGCCGAGCGCCGCTTCCAGCGGCCCGCCGAGCCACCACAGCCCCAGCATGTTGAACGCGATGTGCCACATCTCCTGGTGCAGGAACATCGACGTCACCAGCCGGTACCACTGGCCTTCCGCGACACCTTCGGGCGGACCGCCGTAATAGGTCGAGGCCCGGCCGAGCAGTATCAGGTCGTCGACCAGCGCGGTGCCCTTCGCCAGCACCGCGAGGTACACCGCGACATTGATGCCGAGCAGGATCTTGGTGACGAGGCGGGGATCGGCCGTGATGCTGCCGCCCGCGACGGTGCGCGGCCGGCCGACGGCGGGCCCGTGTCCCGTACCCGCCCCCTGGCGGACACAGTCCGGGCACTGGAAGCCGACCGAGGCGTCGATCATGCACTCGGGGCAGATCGGGCGCTCGCAGCGGGTGCAGCGGATGTTCGCCTCGCGACCGGGGTGGCGGTAGCAGCTGAGCGAGCCGTCCGCGGCAGCGGACTGGTCACTGCCTCCCGGCGGCTGCCGGTCCATCGGTCCCATCGCTTCCCGGTCCCTTCGGTCCTGGTCATGACGGGCACGGCGCGCACGACGCCGCCCTGCTCGTCCGCTATGTATCAGTACGGACGGGCAGGGCGGTTGGTTCCCGAACGGGCCATCAGTGTGTGATCAGCCGATGACCACAGGTGATCAACGGGTCTCGATGACGACCGACTCGATCACGATGTCCTGCACCGGGCGGTCGGTGCGGGGATTGGTCTGGGCCCCGGCGATGGCGTCCACGACCTTCTTGCCGGCGTCGTTGGCGACCTCGCCGAAGATGGTGTGCTTGCCGGTCAGCCAGGCGGTCGGCGAAACGGTCACGAAGAACTGCGAGCCATTGGTGCCCGGGCCGGCGTTGGCCATGGCCAGCAGGTACGGCTTGGTGAAGGCGAGGTCGGGGTGGAACTCGTCCGCGAACTCGTACCCCGGACCACCGGTGCCGTTGCCGAGCGGGTCACCGCCCTGGATCATGAAGCCGCTGATGACACGGTGGAAGACGGTGCCGTCGTACAGCTTGTCCGTCGACTTCTCGCCGGTCTCGGGGTGCGTCCACTCACGCTCACCCTTGGCGAGCTCGACGAAATTCTTGACCGTCTTGGGCGCGTGGTTCGGCAGAAGCCGGATCTCGATGTCGCCCTGATTGGTCTTCAAGGTGGCGTAAAGCTGCTCGGCCACGATCTGCCTTCCGTAAGTCTTCGGTTACGTTGAGTCTTCTTCGGTGACGTTGCGTCCTCAGTGACGCCACCGATCCTCGCACGGACCGTACGTTCCGGCGCCCGGCCACCACCGCCGGGCGCACGGCACTCACCTTCCTGCCCCATTCCGCATTCCGCATTCCGCGGTCCGCAGCAACAAATGCGGCCAAGTGCGTGACGAAGCGGCGCGGGCCGGGGCGAACCGTGGCATTGTCGTCGACAAGCTCCCCTTGCACCACATTGCCCGATGCATCAACTCATGACCTGAATAACCCGGATGCCCGCCCCCGCATGCCATACCGGAATTCGGCAGGCATGATCTCGAAATGGGTGGAAAGGCGGAGTGTCTACCCGCCACCAAGGAGGAGGATCCCGTGACCCGCATCGACAGCGTGCGCGCCGCAACCGACTCGGCGAAGGACAGCGTGCAGCACGCCGCGGAAGTGGTGGCGCCCTACGCCGACACGGCCAAGGACCAGGCCGCACATCTCGCGCACGAGGCCCGCACGCGGCTCGCGCCGAAGGTGTCCAGGGCGGCCCAGCAGGCCCGCGTCCAGTACGACGCGCATCTGGCACCACGTATCGAACTCGCCCTGACCCATGTGCCCCCCAAGGTCGACGAGGCCGGCCGGCGCGCCGCACGCCGCACCCGCCGGGCGGCACGGACCGCCGCGGACTACACGGTGCCGCGCGTCGAGCACGCGATGGCCGTCGCCCAGCCGATGGCCGAGGAGGCCTCGGCCCGCAGCGCCGCCGCACTGGCCGCACTGCGCGGCCAGGTCACGGCGCAGGAGATCAAGCAGCTGATCAGGAAGCACGAACGGCGCGCGAGGGCCGGCCGGCTGTTCAAGGGGCTCGTCGTGACCGGCCTCGTGGCGGGCGCCGCCTACGCCGCCTGGCGGTGGTGGGACAAGCAGGCCAACCCCGACTGGCTGGTCGAGCCGCCCGCCGCCACGGAGGTCTCCGACCGCGCACCGCTGACCTCGGTCGACGGCAGCGGCCCGACCTCGCTCGACCCCGAGGTCCGGGCCAAGCAGGCCGATGCGGAGGCCGACGGGACGGACGGCCCGGAGGGCGTGAACGGCTCCGGCCCGGACGACCACCGCTGAGCCGCGCGGCGCGACGACCGGCAGGGACCCGACGGGAGAGACCCCGCCCGGAACCGGCCCGAAGCACTCAGGGCCGGCGGCCCCGCCCCTTGCACTCGGACTCCCACGGCACGAAAAATGCCCTCCGATACTGCGTTTCCGCAGATCGGAGGGCATTTTCTTCGCGTGGAGCCTAGGAGATTCGAACTCCTGACATCTGCCTTGCAAAGGCAGCGCTCTACCAACTGAGCTAAGGCCCCGAACAACGGACAGCCCCGAACGCCCGGCGTTCCGGCCACCGCCGCAGACAACAGTACCGGGTACTCCCCGGAATCCCGCAAAAAGATGGGGGCTCCCGGTCGGCGACCACTCTCCGTAAGATGCTCGTCGAGGTTCGCAGCAGCGAAGCCGCAGCGAAGGGGAGACGCCATGGACGCAGCGCAGCAAGAGGCAACGGCCAGAGCCAGGGAGCTTCAGCGCAGTTGGTACGGGGAGCCCCTCGGTGCGCTCTTCCGCCGCCTGATCGATGATCTCGGCCTGAACCAGGCCAGGCTCGCCGCCGCCCTCGGGCTGTCCGCCCCCATGCTCTCCCAGCTGATGAGCGGCCAGCGGGCGAAGATCGGCAACCCGGCGGTCGTCCAGCGGGTCCAGGCGCTCCAGGAGCTGGCCGGTCAGGTGGCGGACGGCAGCGTCAGCGCGGGCGAGGCCACCGACCGCATGGAAGAGATCAAGAAGTCCCAGGGCGGCTCCGTGCTGACCAGCACCGGCCAGGCCTCGCACACCGGCGGCGCCCCCACCGTCCGGCGAGTGGTCCGTGAGATCCAGTCGCTGATGCGGTCGGTCGCGGCGGCCGGTGACATCATCGATGCCGCCGACTCCCTCGCCCCGACCCACCCGGAACTGGCAGAGTTCCTCAGGGTGTACGGCGCCGGGCGCACCGCGGACGCGGTGGCGCACTACGAGGGACACCAGAGCTAGGACCGTTCGTCCGGGTCTGTCCGGGCACTGTCCCCCGAAAGCCGGCCGTGGGCCGAAACAGGAACTGGGAGCGGGCGCAGCGCAATGGGTGAGGTCTTCGCCGGTCGGTACGAACTGATCGATCCGATCGGACGTGGTGGGGTCGGCGCCGTCTGGCGGGCCTGGGACCACCGGCGCCGCCGCTATGTGGCGGCCAAGGTCCTCCAGCAGAGCGACGCGCACACGCTGCTGCGCTTCGTCCGCGAGCAGGCGCTGCGGATCGAGCATCCGCATGTGCTCGCCCCGGCGAGCTGGGCCGCGGACGACGACAAGGTCCTGTTCACCATGGATCTGGTGAGCGGCGGTTCGCTGGCACATGTCATCGGCGACTACGGACCGCTGCCGCCCCGGTTCGTCTGCACGCTCCTCGACCAGCTGCTGTCCGGGCTGTCCACGGTGCACGCGGAGGGCGTCGTGCACCGGGACATCAAGCCGGCCAACATCCTGATGGAGGCGACCGGTACCGGACGGCCGCATCTGCGGCTGTCCGACTTCGGCATCTCCATGCGCAAGGGAGAACCGCGCCTCACCGAGACCAACTACGTGGTGGGTACGCCCGGTTACTTCGCGCCCGAGCAGATGATGGGCGCGGAACCCGATTTCCCCGCGGACCTGTTCGCGGTCGGACTCGTCGCGCTGTATCTGCTCCAGGGCAAGAAGCCCGACGCGCAGGCGCTCGTCGAGCACTTCGCCTCGTACGGCACGCCCGCCGCCCCGGAGGGGATCCCCGAGCCGTTGTGGCAGGTCCTCGCGGGGCTGTTGCAGCCGGATCCGCAGGCCCGGTTCCGTACGGCCACGGGTGCGCGCAAGGCGCTGACGGCCGCGGTCGAGATGCTGCCGGAGCCTGGGGCCGAGGACGAGCCGGTCGAGGTCTTCGACCAAATCGGGCCGCTGCCCGCCGGTTTCGGCCCCGATGGACCGGCCCCGGCCCCCGCCCAGCAGGCCCAGCACGACCAACACGACCAACAGGCCCAGCAGGCCCAGCACGCGCAGGCCGCCCAGCAGCCCTACGCCCAGTCGCCGGTCCCGATGTCGGAGACAGGCAGCTTCCACCTCCCGCCTCCTCCGCAACAGCCCACACCGCCGCCCCAGCAGATTCAGCCGGCCCAGCCGGTCACGCCGCACACCCCGCTTCCGGCGCCCGCCGCGTCCCCGTACGCCGCTCCCGTCCCGGATCCCTCGCAGGCGGCCACGGCGGCCGTGCAGCACGAACCGGCGCTCACCCGCGCGTACACCACTGGACAGCCACAGGCGCAGCCACCGGCGCAGGCGCATTCACCGGTGCCTGCTCCGGCGTACGCGCACGCCCCGCAGAGGCGTCCGGGACCGTCCCCGAAGGTGGCGGTCCCGGTGCTGGTGGTCGCGTTGATCTGTTTCGCGGTGGGTATCTGGGCCCTGACCCAGAGCTGAGCCCGGCGGCTGCCCCGGGTCCACGCCGTACGGGACCCGGGGCCGTGCCGGGCCCCTCCTCGGCTACCAGGCCTGCGGCGGGCCCCCGTACGGCAGGCTGCCGCCGGACGGGGCCGCGGGGGCGGTGGCGGCGCGGCGCCGGGCCAGCAGCGTCCACACCCCGAGCCCGAGCACCAGCACCGAACCCGTGCCGATCCCGGCCGCGCCGATCATCTTCATCCGGTCGTTCCTGGCCGCCTGCGGGCCGGCCAGGCCCTTCTCTGCCATGTCCCTGTCGTCCTGCGTGACCGAGAAGACCCCGGCGTCCCCCGCGTACGGCGACTTCCCGGCCGCCCCCTCGACCTTGACGCTGAGGGTCAGCGGAATCCCCTTCTTGCCGTACGACTTCGCGATCTCCGGGCTGAGCGTCACCGACAGGTAGTACCAGCCGGCGAACCGCATGGCGCTGACGCTGCTGGTGGAGTCGTACCGGTTCTCGTACTTCACCGGGGGCAGCGGATCCAGCGAGACGGACGTGGGCTTGCCGGAGTACGAGAGCGGCGACGCGGAGTCGACGTGGCCGTGCGCCGGATTGTCCAGGGACAGTGCGAGCGCGCTGCCGATGTACTTGTCCGAGGCGTTGTTGTTGCTCAGGGTGGCGGTGGCGAAGATCTGCTGGCCCCAGTCCACCGGCACGCGGTAGAAGAGGGTCTGTCCCGGCCTGATGCCGCCCTCCTCCTTCCACTCGCCGGTCTCCAGGCCGGTCGCGTCGTAGTAGCTGGTGCCGCCGGACCGCTTCTGCGGGGCGGTGGTGGGCGGCACGGGCGAGGCCGACGGCCAGTTCTCCGGCGCGTCGGTCGGCATCGAACCGGCCGACTTCAACTGCGGCTCCGACTCGTAGCGCAGCTCCAGATCCCACTCGTCGGGGGCGGAGGTCTCCTTGCTCTCCCGCTCGATCAGGACGTTGTACGTGCCGGCTTCCTGGCAGGTGCTGCTGCCCTTCGCCACGGTCCGGTAGGCGTACGCCGCGATCGGGCGCGGGAACTCCGCCGACTCGAACCGGGCGTCCTGCGAACCGCACTGGAGGTCCGAGCTGTCGCGGATGCTGACCGTGACGCCGTCCCCGTAGGCGACCTGGCCGGCCCCCCTGGGCACGGCCACCGCCGAGACGTAGCCGTTCGTCCTCGCGTCGAGATTCAGGCGGTAGTAGAGCTTCTGGCCGGGCTTGATCGAACTCCGGTAGACCGATCCCGGCGTCAGCGCCGACGCGTCGGTGCTGGCCTCCGCGCCGTCGACCTTCTTCGCCTCGGGATCGAAGGTGTACGCGGCGGGCTCCCCGGCCGCGTACGCCTGCCCCGGCAGCGCCACCGCCGCGCACATCGCCGCGACCGCGGCCAGCGCCACCCGGCCCCTGTTGCGCTGCCTCATCACGCGCTTCCCCTCGTCGTCTGTGCGGTCCGCCCGCGACGCCCGCGTACGAACACGAGCCCTGCGATCACCACCACCACGGCGCCCGCCCCGGCAGCGGCCCCAATGCCGGTCCATCCTGCCCCGCCCGTACCGTCGCTGTCTCCGGCACCGCTCGAATTGCCCTTGTTGTCCATATTCTTGTCCACAGCCCCGCCCGCCTTCCCGGCTGCGACAGGGGCGTTGTGCTCGGGCCCGGCCAACTCGTCGCCGAGGACCGACACCCGCAGCACCACACCGATCCGCGCGTTCCGTACCATGTCCGCGGCCCGCGCCCCCAGCGTCACCGAGATGTAGAAGTCGCCTCCGGCGTGCACGGGCCGGACCTGGGAGGCGTTTTCGTAGCGGTTGGTCCAGGCGACCGGTACGCCGCCCATCCTGATCGCCGCCGGCCGGCCGCTGTACATCGTCGTCGGGGGGTGAACTCGCCGCCCCCGGTGAGCGGGAACCGGGCCGGCGTGAACAGCTGCGTCGCCCCGTACGAGTACGTGGAGCCGCCCCGCTCCACCATGGGCTCGTTCGCGAACTCCACGTCGTAGCGCACCTGCTGGCCCCAGCCGGCCGGGACCTTGTACCAGCGGGTCTGCGCCGGGAGGATCCGGTCGAGGGCAGCACGGCCCCCTCGCCGCCCTTGCCGTACTCCGGCCGCGACTGGGCGGGCACGACGCCCTCCTTCAGGGGCCGCTCCACCGCGTGGACGAGTTCGAGCGGCCAACGCGCGGCGTCGGAGCCCTTCTTGCTCTCCCGCTCGATCACCAGCCAGTACCGCCCCGCCCGGTCGCAGGGGCCCGCGCCCCGCACCGAGGGGACGCGGGCGATCGCCGAGGTCAGCGGGGTCGCCCCCTCCTTCTGGAGAAAGCGCGGTCTCCGAACCGCAGGAATTGTCAGCGCCGTACGCGATGCTGGTACGCATCGCGTCGAAGGTGTCGACGGCCGCCCCGGCCTGCGGCGCCGCCGTGACCGAGAAGTCCGCCGTCGAGACGTCGTCCAGGTCGACCGCGTAGTACCGCTTCTCGCCCGGCCCGATGGTGTCGAGGTACTGCCCCGGTACGAGCACGGGTGCCTCCGCGCCCGTCGCCGTGCCCGCGACCCGCTCGCCGCGGAACCGGTAGCCGTCCGCGGAGAGTTGTGAGGCCCGCTGGAGCTGCCTGGCCAGCGAATCGGCGTCCGGCGCGTCGTAATAGCGGCCGTTGCCCGCCGCCGCGACGCATTCGAGCTGCTCGCGGGCCGCGCCCCTCACAACTCTCCGCAGCCCGGGGACCTCCTTGCCGAGCTGCTCGGCGACCTCGCAGGGCCCCGGCGCACCGCAGTTGTCCTCGCCGTCGGAGACCAGCAGGACCGTACGCGTGCCGACGGCGCCGACCGAGGGCCGCGGAAGGTCCTGGGCGGCCTTCCGCAGCGACAGACCGATGGGGGTGTCACCCCGGGGCCGTACGGCCGCCACGGCCCGCTTCAGGGCCACCCGGTCGAGTCCGCGCACCGGCCTCACCAGCCGGGTGTCCGTGCAGCCCCGGGCGCGGTCGGCTCCGTACACCCGCAGCCCGGTCGGATACCCGTCGGGAAGGCCGTCGACGACGGTCCCGACGGCCGTACGGGCGCTCTCCATGCGGGAGCGCCCCGTGCCGTCGTCGTCCGCCATGGAGCCGGACGAGTCGAGGACCATGACCAGACCGCCGTTCCGGTCGGCCCCGGACGGCTCCGGTCCGGCGGCCGCACCGCCCGGGGGCGCCGCCACGGCCGGTGTCGCGCCCGCGACCAGGGCGAGCGGCGCCCCGCCGATCCACGCCGCCGCGACCGCGCCACGAAATCGGTCCCGTGCCTTCACCCGTGCCCCCTCGACCCACCCGGATACTTTGCTCACGCAACGTATTGATTTGCTCAGGTGAACTCAAGAGCGCAGGTGTCACGGTCCCGCAACAGCACGAAGCCCCGGCCGCTCAGCGACCGGGGCCCGCAATCAGGCTGTTCTGTCTCACACACCCGAACCTGCGGGCACGGAGTCAGTCGCCTCCGTCCACAGATCCTGCTCGGCGCGATCCGCCTGGATCTGGCGGTACACGAGGAGCCCGCCGATGGCGGCCAGTGCGACCAGGAGAAGCTTCTTCACCGCGCGACCTCGTCTTTCCTTGACGTAGGGGACTTCTGCCGCCCGACTATACACACCGGCCGATATCAACCGGTGACCTGCCCGCGACCCAACTGGCGCCCGGGGAGGAGCGGCCCTCCGAAGAGCGCTCCGGCCCGGCGGAACGGGCCCGGCCCTCGGTCCGGTACGAGCCCGTCAACTCCGGTTGAACCATACGAGTGGTGTTCATCCGAAGATCGGCGGATCGGTGGCGTCGGTCCATGAAATCGGGAGCCACATCCACATCATCAGAAAGGTAAGCAAACCGGACCACCCGAAAGCGAGGGGCCATGAGCACCTTCAAGCCCAAGAGCATCTGGACCGCCTTCGTCACCGCCCTCTTCGCCCTGCTCGCCGCGCTGGGATTCATGAGCACCCCGGCGGCGGCCACGGAGCAGAGCGCCACGGAGCCGACCACCACGAACCAGGAGCACACGGGTTCGACCGCGGCAACCGCGACCACCCCGTCGGTGCGATGGACCCTTCCGCGCGACCGGGCGCTGCCACCCACGATGAAGCAGCGCATCCGCGCCGAGGCACACGGCTCCTCGCCCGCCACCCGCCATCTGTCCGCGGATGCCGCGGACACCACGGATACCAGGAACGCCGCCCGCACCAGCCACGGTGCCCCGGCGGGGGACGCGTCCCTGCTGCCCCCCTGAGAGCCGCTCCACTGACCCACTGAGCCCCCGGGCCGGTTCACACCGGACGGGGGCTTCTCCGTGCCCTCAGCAGCCTTCTCGGCTACCCGAGCCGGCGCTGCGCCGCCTCGACGGTATCGGCGGCACCGGTGTTGAACGCGATGGCGGCCTGCGGCGCATGGCGGCGGATCAGATTCACGATCTGCTCGAAGAGCGGCAGCAGTTGCTCGGTCTTGCGGATCCCGCCCCCGACGACCACCACGTCCCGCGGACGCTCGGTCAGCGACGCGACGAGCGCGGGCTCGGCGGACTCGTCGAACACGACCAGCGTCATGGCCGCTTCGACCCCGATCTCGGCGAACCGCTTCAGCGACCCGTCGAGAGCCGCGCGAACGGTCTCCGCGTCGGTACCGGGCAGTGCCTGCGGGTCGTAACCGACAACAAGTACGGAGGGCATTGCGGCCAACCTACTTACGCCGGTCATGGCCGTCAGCCGTAATGCCGGCCGCAATGCCGAAGGCCCCCCACCGTTTCCGGTGAGGGGCCTTCGTGCTGGTGGGGCTAACAGGATTTGAACCTGTGGCCTCATCCTTATCAGGGATGCGCTCTAACCAACTGAGCTATAGCCCCGCCGCGCTGCTGCGCTGACTTCTGAAGATTAGCGCACGTCGGGGCCAGTCCCAAAATCGATACCGGGCGCCCTACTCGTCCTCGGCCAGCGTGAGCTCGATACCGCCCACGAAACCCGCCGACAAGTTGTAGATGAAGGAGCCCAGCGTCGCCAGCGCGGTCGCCAGGACCACGTCGATGACCGCGATGACCGAGGTGAAGATGAGCACCCTCGGCAGCGACAGGAACGACTGGAGATCGAAGCCGTTGCCCTCGTTCGAACCGGTGGCCTCGCTGATCGTGCCGCCCACGGTGGAGAAAACGCCCATCGCGTCCATCACCATCCACAGCACCGCGGACGCCACCACCGTGCAGATGCCGAGCGCGATGGAGAGCAGGAAGCTGACCTTCATCACCGACCACGGATCGGCCTTGGCCACCCGCAGCCGTGCCTTGCGGGTACGCGGGGTCGTCCGCGCCCCCGTCCGCGGCCGCCGGGACGCCTGCGCGGCGCCCTGCGCACCGCCCTGTGTGCCCTGCGGCCGGCCGCCCTGGGTCCCGCCCGCGGGCGAGGGATACGCCTGCGGCGGGTGGTACGGCCCGCTCGCCTGCGCCGGCGCGGGCTCACGCTCACCCGGCAACGGCCCGGTCGCATAGCCCTCGTACTGGGGCTGAGGCCCCCGGGAATCCGTCACAATGCCCCCTCGGGAGTCCGTGGCAGGGCCACGGGCACCGTTCGCTCCTGCTCCGGAAGCGGCCGAACCGGCGCCCGTGGCTCCACTCACGCTCTACTCCTCGTGCTCCCCGGCCGAAGGCGACGTGCCTTCGACATTGCCCTCGACCGTGCTCTCGGCACCCTCCGCCGCAGCGGGCTCGGAGTCCTCGGACCCCTCGACCTCTTCGGCCTCACGACCGGCTTCGGCGTTACGGGCAATACCGACAACGGCATCGCGCTTGCCCAGATTGATCAGTTGGACGCCCATGGTGTCACGGCCCGTCTCCCTGACTTCATTGACTCGCGTGCGAATCACACCACCGCCGAGCGTGATGGCGAGAATCTCGTCCGTCTCCTCGACCACCAGCGCACCGACCAGTGAGCCCCGGTCCTCGACGATCTTGGCAGCCTTGATGCCCAGACCGCCACGGCCCTGAACCCGGTACTCGTCGACAGGGGTCCGCTTCGCGTACCCACCGTCGGTGGCAGTGAACACGAACGTACCCGGCCGGACAACATTCATCGAGAGCAGTTCGTCGCCCTCGCGGAAACTCATGCCCTTGACACCCGAGGTAGCACGGCCCATCGGGCGCAGCGCATCGTCCGTCGCGGTGAACCTGATCGACTGGGCCTTCTTGCTGATGAGCAGCAGGTCGTCCTCGGCCGAAACCAGCTCCGCACCGATCAGCTCGTCGGCGGTGCCTTCGGCGCCGTCCGCCATCTCCCGGAGGTTGATCGCGATGACGCCACCGGAACGCGGCGAGTCGTAGTCCTTGAGCGCGGTCTTCTTCACCAGACCGCCCTTCGTGGCCAGGATCAGATAGGGCGCGGCCTCGTAGTCGCGGATCGCCAGGATCTGCGCGATCTGCTCGTCCGGCTGGAAGGCCAGCAGGTTGGCGACGTGCTGACCGCGGGCGTCGCGGCCGGCGTCCGGGAGCTCGTACGCCTTCGCCCGGTAGACCCGGCCCTTGTTGGTGAAGAACAGCAGCCAGTGGTGCGTCGTCGACACGAAGAAGTGGTCGACGATGTCGTCTTCCTTGAGCTTCGTACCGCGCACACCCTTGCCGCCGCGCTTCTGCGAGCGGTAGTCGTCCGTCTTGGTGCGCTTCACATAGCCGCCGCGCGAGATCGTGACGACGATGTCCTCCTCGGCGATCAGGTCCTCGATGGACATGTCACCGTCGAAGGGCACCAGCTTGGAACGCCGGTCGTCGCCGAACTTCTCGACGATCGCCGCCAGCTCCTCGCTGACGATCTTCCGCTGCCGCTCGGGCGACACCAGGATCGCGTTGTACTCGTTGATCTTCGCCTGGAGCTCGTCGTGCTCGGCGGTGATCTTCTGGTGCTCCAGCGCGGCCAGTCGGCGCAGCTGCATCTCCAGGATGGCGTTCGCCTGGATCTCGTCGATCTCCAGCAGGCCCATCAGGCCCTCGCGCGCCACCTCGACCGTCTGGCTGCGCCGGATGAGCGCGATGACCTCGTCGATCGCGTCCAGCGCCTTGAGCAGACCGCGCAGGATGTGCGCCCGCTCCTCGGCCTTGCGCAGCCGGAACTTCGTACGCCGGACGATGACCTCGATCTGGTGCGTCACCCAGTGGCGGATGAACGCGTCGATCGACAGCGTGCGCGGCACCCCGTCGACCAGCGCCAGCATGTTGGCGCCGAAGTTCGACTGCAGGTCGGTGTGCTTGTACAGGTTGTTCAGTACGACCTTGGCGACCGCGTCCCGCTTCAGCACGACGACCAGGCGCTGACCGGTACGCGACGACGTCTCGTCACGGACGTCCGCGATCCCGCCGACCTTGCCGTCCTTCACCAGGTCGGCGATCTTCTGCGCGAGGTTGTCGGGGTTGGTCTGGTACGGAAGCTCCGTGACGACCAGGCACTGCCGGTTCTGGATCTCCTCGACGGAGACGACCGCGCGCATCGTGATCGAGCCACGGCCGGTGCGGTACGCCTCCTCGATGCCCTTGCGGCCCACGACGAGCGCGCCGGTCGGGAAGTCCGGGCCCTTGATCCGCTCGATGAGCGCCTCCAGGAGCTCCTCCTGCGAGGCCTCCGGGTGCTCCAGGTACCACTGCGCACCGGCCGCGACCTCGCGCAGGTTGTGCGGCGGGATGTTGGTCGCCATGCCGACCGCGATCCCCGCCGAACCGTTGACCAGCAGGTTCGGGAAGCGCGCCGGCAGGACCGTCGGCTCCTGGTTGCGGCCGTCGTAGTTGTCCTGGAAGTCGACGGTCTCCTCGTCGATGTCCCGGACCATCTCCATGGACAGCGGCATCATCTTGCACTCGGTGTACCGCATGGCGGCGGCCGGGTCGTTGCCCGGAGAACCGAAGTTGCCGTTGGAGTCCACCAGCGGCATGCGCATCGACCAGTGCTGCGCCAGACGCACCAGAGCGTCGTAGATCGACGAGTCACCGTGCGGGTGGTACGTACCCATGACGTCACCGACGACACGGGCGCACTTGTAGAAGCCCTTCTCGGGCCGGTAGCCGCCGTCGTACATTGCGTACAGCACCCGGCGGTGGACGGGCTTGAGACCGTCCCGTACGTCCGGCAGCGCACGCGAGACGATGACGGACATCGCGTAGTCGAGGTAGGAGCGCTGCATCTCCGTTTCGAGCCCCACGGGCTCGACACGCATGCCCACCGCGGCGGCGGGCTCCTCTTCGGGTGTCACAGGGGTGTTCTCGTCGGCCATTGCTGGTCAAAGTCCTTTCGGGCGGCGGCTTGCTGGTACGGCCGACTCAGATGTCGAGGAAGCGGACGTCCTTGGCGTTGCGCTGGATGAACGAGCGCCGCGCCTCGACGTCCTCGCCCATCAGCACCGAGAAGAGGTCGTCGGCCTGCGCCGCGTCGTCCAGCGTGACCTGGCCGAGAACCCGGTGGTCGATGTCCATCGTGGTGACGCGCAGCTCCTCGGCGTTCATCTCGCCGAGACCCTTGAAGCGCTGGATCGAGTCTTCCTTGATCCGCTTGCCGTTCTGCTTGCCCAGCTCGACCAGGGCGTCGCGCTCCCGGTCCGAGTACGCGTACTCGAAGTCGTCCCGGCCCCACTTGATCTTGTAGAGCGGCGGGCGGGAGAGGTACACGTGGCCGGCCTCGACCAGCGGACGCATGAAGCGGAAGAGGAACGTCAGCAGCAGGGTGTTGATGTGCTGACCGTCGACGTCGGCGTCCGCCATCAGGATGATCTTGTGATAGCGCAGCTTCTCGATGTCGAAGTCCTCGTGGACCCCGGTACCGAAGGCCGAGATCAGCGCCTGGACCTCGGTGTTCTGGAGGATCTTGTCGACCCGGGCCTTCTCGACGTTCAGGATCTTGCCGCGGATCGGCAGGATCGCCTGGTACATCGGATTACGGCCGGACTTCGCCGAACCACCGGCGGAGTCGCCCTCGACGATGAAGATCTCGCACTTCGTCGGGTCGTTGGACTGGCAGTCGCTCAGCTTGCCCGGCAGCGAGGCGCTCTCCAGGAGCCCCTTGCGACGGGTCAGATCACGCGCCTTGCGGGCCGCGACGCGGGCCGTGGCCGCCGAGATGCCCTTGCGGATGATGTCGGCCGCCTCGTTCGGATTGCGGTCGAACCAGTCCGTGAGCTGCTCGTGGACGACCTTCTGGACGAAGGTCTTCGCCTCCGTGTTGCCCAGCTTGGTCTTCGTCTGGCCCTCGAACTGCGGCTCGCCCAGCTTCACCGAGATGATCGCCGTCAGACCCTCGCGGATGTCGTCGCCCGTGAGGTTGTCGTCCTTCTCGCGCAGCAGCTTCTTCTCGCGCGCGTACTTGTTGACCAGCGTGGTCAGCGCGGCGCGGAAGCCCTCCTCGTGGGTACCGCCCTCATGCGTGTGGATCGTGTTCGCGAAGGAGTAGACGCCCTCGCTGTACTGCGTGTTCCACTGCATGGCGATCTCGGCCGAGAGGAGGCGCTCCTTGTCCTCGGCCTCGATGTCGATCACCGACTGGTGGATGACATCGCCCTTGCGGGAGTTCAGGTACTTCACGAAGTCGACGATGCCGCCCTCGTAGTGGTACATGACCGTGCGGGCCTGCTCCGCCTCGGCGACCTCGGCCACCTCGGCGACCTCCGCGCCCAGCGTCGCCTTCGCCGACTCGCGCTCGTCGGTGAGCTTGATCGTCAGACCCTTGTTGAGGAACGCCATCTCCTGGAAGCGGCGCGACAGGGTCTCGAAGGAGTACTCGGTCGTCTCGAAGATGTCCCCGTCGGCCCAGAAGGTGACGGACGTGCCTGTCTCCTCGGTGGCCTCGTTACGGGCCAGCGGAGCGGTCGGCACACCGAGCTTGTAGTCCTGGGTCCAGCGGTAACCGTCCGTCCGGACCTCGACCGAGACCCGCGACGACAGCGCGTTGACCACGGAGACACCGACACCGTGCAGACCGCCGGAGACGGCGTAGCCGCCCCCTCCGAACTTGCCGCCGGCGTGCAGCACCGTCAGCACGACCTCGACCGCGGGCTTCTTCTCCGACGGCACGATGCCGACCGGGATGCCTCGGCCGTTGTCGATCACGCGGACCCCACCGTCGGCGAGGATCGTGACGTCGATCGTGTCCGCGTGCCCGGCCAGAGCCTCATCGACCGAGTTGTCGACGACCTCGTACACGAGGTGGTGGAGGCCGCGCTCACCGGTCGAACCGATGTACATGCCAGGTCGCTTGCGGACCGCGTCCAGACCCTCAAGGACGGTGATCGCGCTGGCGTCGTACGAGGACGTGGCCTCGCCCGAGCCGACCGCCTCGCCGGAGGCGGTGACCTCGGCGCTCTCACCGGGTGTGGACGGAATGTTCTCGTTGGGGTTGCCGGAATCGGCCACGAAGCGCCCTTTCTGGCACAGCACAGGCCGTTCTCCGGGCAAACGGGAGCGGCTGCGTCGTTCGGCTTGTATCGACGACTCCCGCAAGGATGCGGGATTGTCCATCAGTCTACCGGTAGCGCCGACATGAATGGGGGTTTGCCGGTACCTGAGTACGCATGTGCCGCCCTGAATGAGCGGCTGACGACTCCCCATATTCGGGAAGGGCCTTCAGGAGGCTCACACGGGCCTTGAGCGCTTCGGCCTGTCAACCTCCCGCTACCGTGAGGGACACCCCACTCTCACCGCGTGGTTTCAACCACCGCAGACCCGTACAACACGGACCCGGCGGACAAGCGTCCCGGGCGGACAGCACGCAGCCGCGGCAGAGCCGGGAAGGGGGTCCATACAACGCCCGAGAACAGCCCGGACGCCGGTCAGCCACGGGAAAAGCGCAGGTCAGCCGTATGTGTCGCCCGGGCCGGTACTCCCCGGCGCCCGCAGCGGACCGAACCTGCGCTGCGGGCCACCGGGCCCCAGCACCTTGATCAACCTGACCGTGCCCTGCCCGAGGTCCGCGTTCAGCCGGGCCACCAGCTGGGGCGCCAGCAGCCGCAGCTGCGTCGCCCACGCCGTCGAGTCGCACTGCACCGTCAGCACCCGCTCGTCCGGGTCCTCGTCGTACTTCAAAGGCACACAATGTTTGGCCAGATCTTCACCCACGATCTGCGGCCAGCGCCCCATGACCCCGCCCACCGCCGCCGGGGTCTCCCAGCCGCGCTCGGTGATCAGCCGGTTGATCGCGGAGCCCAGCGGCAGCGGATCACGCCCGTCGGCCCGCGCGCCCGACCGCAGCCCGCCGCCCCGCCGGGCCTGCTTCTTCTGCTGCGCGGCGGCGCCGCGCGCCCGCGCCTGCTCCTTCGCCGCGCGCAGGGCGACCCGCGCCAGGTCCACGCCCGAGGGCTCCGGAGCCTTGTCCCCGCCGGCACGCTCCTGGCCCGGCTCCCCGGCTCCGTCGCCGCGGCCGGTCACAGCCGCTCCACCTCACCCGCGGACACCGCGAACCGGGTCCCCGCCAGCACCCCCGGAACGTCGTCGTCCACCGCGGCCGTCACCAGCACCTGCTCACCCGGGGCCACCAGCTCGGCCAGCCGCTCCCGGCGCCGGGAGTCCAGCTCCGCGAAGACGTCGTCCAGCACCAGCACCGGCTCGTTGCCCTCGCTGCGCAGCAGATCGTACGAGGCCAGCCGCAGCGCCAGCGCGTACGACCAGGACTCGCCATGGCTCGCGTACCCCTTGGCCGGCATGGACCGCAGCCCCAGCAGCAGATCGTCGCGGTGCGGCCCGACCAGCGTCACGCCCCGCTCGATCTCCTGCTTGCGGACCTCCGCCAGGGCGGCGATCAACTGCTCGTACAGCTCCTCACGGGTACGCGCGGACTCCACGCCCGGCCCCACCGAGCTGCGATACTCCAGCGTCAACGGGCCGCCGCCCGGCGCGACATCCGCGTACGCCTTGTCCGCCAGCGGCCGAAGAGTGGCGATCAGATCCAGCCGCTGCGCCAGCAGCTCCGCGCCCACCCGGCCCAGGTGCTGGTCCCACACGTCGAGCGTGGACAGGTCCATTGACCGGCCGCCGTGCCGGCGCGCCATCGCCGCCGACTTCAGCAGGGTGTTGCGCTGCTTCAGCACCCGCTCGTAGTCCGAGCGCACCCCGGCCATCCGCGGCGAACGGGCCGTGACCAGCTCGTCGAGGAAGCGCCGGCGCTCCCCGGGGTCGCCCTTGACCAGCGCCAGATCCTCCGGCGCGAACAGCACCGTACGTACTATCCCCAGCACGTCACGGGGCCTGACCTGCGACGATCTATTGATACGCGCCCGGTTGGCCTTGCCGGGATTGAGCTCCAGCTCGATCAGCTGCGAACGCTCCCCCTGTGTCACGGCGGCGCGGATCACGGCCCGGTCGGCGCCCATCCGCACCAGCGGCGCGTCGGAGGAGACCCGGTGGCTGCCGAGCGTCGCGAGATAGCCGACCGCCTCGACCAGATTCGTCTTGCCCTGGCCGTTGGCCCCCACGAAAGCGGTGACGCCCGGTTCGAGAGGTACCTCGACCCGGGCGTACGAGCGGAAGTCGGCCAGCGAGAGATGCGTGACATGCATGGGTGTACGCCGACCTTCCCGGCTTCCTGCTCCGTGCTTCGTGGAGCGGACCGGCCGCCGTGGCCCGGCCCGCTTCCCGTCGCGCTACTTCTTGTTCTCGACCGCGTGGCCACCGAACTGGTTGCGCAGCGCGGCGATCATCTTCATCTGCGGGGAGTCGTCCTGGCGCGAGGCGAAACGCGCGAAGAGCGACGCGGTGATCGCGGGCAGCGGCACCGCGTTGTCGATCGCGGCCTCCACCGTCCACCGGCCCTCGCCGGAGTCGGCGGCGAAGCCGCGCAGCTTGTCGAGGTGCTCGTCGTCGTCCAGCGCGTTGACCGCCAGGTCGAGCAGCCAGGAACGGATGACCGTGCCCTCCTGCCAGGAGCGGAAGACCTCGCGCACATCGGTGACGGAGTCGACCTTCTCCAGGAGCTCCCAGCCCTCGGCGTAGGCCTGCATCATGGCGTACTCGATGCCGTTGTGGACCATCTTCGCGAAGTGGCCGGCGCCGACCTTGCCCGCGTGGACGGAACCGAAGTCGCCCTCGGGCTTCAGCGCGTCGAAGACCGGCTGGACCTTCGCCACGTTCTCGGCGTCGCCGCCGTACATCAGCGCGTAACCGTTCTCCAGGCCCCAGACGCCGCCGGAGACGCCGCAGTCCACGAAGCCGATGCCCTTGATGCCCAGCTCGACCGCGTGCTTCTCGTCGTCGGTCCAGCGGGAGTTCCCGCCGTCCACGACGATGTCGCCGGGCGAGAGGAGACCGGCGAGCTCGTCGATGGTGGCCTGGGTCGGGGCGCCGGCCGGAACCATGACCCAGACGACCCGGGGGCCCTTCAGCTTGCCCACAAGCTCTTCGAGGCTGTGGACATCGGAGACGTCCGGGTTGCGGTCGTAACCGATGACGGTGTGGCCTGCGCGGCGGATGCGCTCGCGCATGTTGCCGCCCATCTTGCCGAGGCCGACGAGACCGAGCTCCATCAGAGATTCCTTAAGCGTTGTGCCGATTCGTACCCGAGGACGAGCCTACGCCCGGCCGGGGACGGATCGACGGGCATGCTCGGCGCCGAGCGTGCCCGTCGGGAACCGCCGTGACAGGACCGTTGACCGGATCGGCCGGGGAGGCGGATCAGCCGGAGAGGCGGACCGGCATGATCAGGTACTTGTACGCGTCGTCCGCCTCGGCGTCCACGGCCGGGCGGCCGCTGAGCAGCGCGGGCTTGGTGGACGTCGTGAACGAGAGCTGGGCGACCGGGGAGTCGATCGCGCTCAGCCCGTCCAGCAGGAAGGTCGGGTTGAAGGCGATCGAGATGTCGTCGCCCTCCAGCACCGCGTCGACCCGCTCCACAGCCTGTGCGTCGTCGCTGGAACCGGCCTCCAGGATCAGCACGCCCTGCTCGAAGCTGAGCCGCACCGGGGTGTTCCGCTCGGCGACGAGGGCCACGCGCTTGACGGCCTCGACGAACGGCGCCGTCTCGATGACCGCGACCGAGTTGAACTCGGTGGGGAAGAGCGTGCGGTACTTCGGCAGATCACCTTCGAGCAGCCGTGTGGTCGTACGCCGGCCGGCGCCCTCGAAACCGATCAGCCCCTCACCGGCACCAGAGCCGGACAGCGCCAGGGTGACCGTGTCACCGCTGGTCAGGGCCTTGGCGGTGTCCAGCAGCGTCTTGGCGGGCACCAGGGCGACCGCGGAGGCGTCCGGGTTCTCCGGCTTCCAGAGGAACTCGCGGACCGCGAAGCGGTAGCGGTCGGTCGAGGCCAGGGTGACGGTGTCGCCCTCGATCTCGATCCGCACACCGGTCAGCACCGGCAGCGTGTCGTCGCGGCCCGCGGCGATGGCGACCTGGGCGGCGGCCGAGGCGAAGACCTCGCCGGGGACCGTGCCGGTCGCGGTCGGCATCTCGGGGAGTGCCGGGTACTCCTCCACAGGAAGGGTGTGGAGTGTGAATCGCGAGGAGCCGCAGACCACGGTCGCCCGTACACCGTCTGTGGAAATCTCCACCGGGCGGTTGGGGAGGGCGCGGCAGATGTCGGCGAGCAGCCGGCCGGAGACCAGCACCGTGCCGTCCTCCTCGACCTCGGCGTCCACCGAGACCCGGGCCGAGACCTCGTAGTCGAAGCTGGAGAAGCTGAGGGCGCCGTCCTCAGCCTTCAGCAGAAGGCCCGCAAGAACGGGCGCCGGCGGACGGGCCGGGAGGCTACGGGCCACCCAGGCCACAGCCTCCGCGAGTACATCGCGCTCCACCCGGATCTTCACCGGAACCGCCTCCTGCTGTTGCTCGCTCGCCCTGCTGGCCTTCGTCGTCTGATCGCGTCTTTTGCCGCCGAGGCAGCGAGGACGCCGGGGACCAGTCTGACGTACGGCACCGACACTCGGTGCTGCTCGGGGTCAAGTCGCGACAAGAGGTTCGGAGAGCTCCGGCGCCGAGTTGTGCACAGGCCCCACTTCGAAGCGGATTCCGGGCTAACTCTATGTGGCAGTAGTAGTAGGGCCTGTGGAAACCGTGGATAACGTCGTTTCCGCAGGTCAGGTCATGTTTTTTATCCACTGCCCCTGTGGGTGGCACCGGTGGACAACACGGCGCTTCTGTGGACACAGGAAAGTTCTGCACACCCGATGCACAGGACAGGGGGGTTTCTCCCCAGGGCTGTCCCCAGCTTTACCCAGGTTCCCCACAGCCCAACCGACCCTCTTGGTGTGACGCCTTTCACTCGGCGCGGTGAAAGGCGGTGCCGCGTTGCCGAACAGTGGACAGAGGTGTGGAGAAGCGGCGCGGAGCTGGGGACAAGACGGCTCGGCCTGTGGGTCGCCGGTGGACAACTTCATCCACGCCCTGTGGACGAATATTTTGTCCACAGGCTGTGGATCATTGTTGACCACAAATCCCCAACCCCTTGACCTGGCCTGATGGAGTATCGGCAGTCGCCCCTGTGGAAGCAATATGGACAACTTCCGGATCCCCAGGCTGTGGAGGAAGAAAACTCCCCAGATCTGTGGAGAACCGGCGGTCAGCGGCAGGTATTCGAACACCGCGGCGGCGTCGGACCGGCGGCAGCGGCTCGGGGGCGGGTCTCGGGGCGGGGGCTGAGGCGGCTGCGGACGGCTCCGAGGCGGCATTCAGGAGGTCTCAGGGCCGGTTCAGGGCGGTCTCAGGACCGGCTCGGGGCTGGCTGACGACCGGCTGAAGGCCGACTGAGGACCGGCTGAGGACCGGCTCTGAGCCGGCTCGGGGCTGATTCCGGGTTGCTCTCCGGACAACGGAAAGGGCGCCCGAGAAACCCTGTCGAGGGTTGCTCGGGCGCCCTTCCGGCGCGTGCGGTGCGTCAGCCGTTCTTGATGCGGTTGGTGAGCTCGGTGACCTGGTTGTAGATGGAGCGCCGCTCCGCCATCAGCGCGCGGATCTTGCGGTCCGCGTGCATCACCGTCGTATGGTCGCGGCCTCCGAACTGCGCGCCGATCTTGGGCAGCGAGAGATCGGTGAGCTCCCGGCAGAGGTACATGGCGATCTGGCGGGCCGTCACCAGCACCCGGCTGCGCGAGGTCCCGCAGAGATCGTCCACCGTGAGACCGAAGTAGTCCGCCGTCGAGGCCATGATGGCCGTCGCCGTGATCTCCGGGGCCGAGTCCTCGCCTCCCGGGATCAGGTCCTTCAGCACGTGCTCGGTCAGTCCGAGGTCCACCGGCTGCCGGTTGAGGCTGGCGAAGGCCGTGACCCGGATCAGCGCCCCCTCCAGCTCCCTGATGTTCCGGGAGATGCGGGAGGCGATGAACTCCAGTACCTCCGGCGGGGCGTTGAGCTGCTCCTGCACCGCCTTCTTACGGAGGATCGCGATCCGCGTCTCCAGCTCGGGCGGCTGCACATCGGTGGTCAGGCCCCACTCGAAACGGTTCCGCAACCGGTCCTCCAGGGTCACCAGCTGCTTGGGCGGCCGGTCGGAGGACAGCACGATCTGCTTGTTCGCGTTGTGCAGAGTGTTGAAGGTGTGGAAGAACTCCTCCTGCGTCGACTCCTTGCTCGCCAGGAACTGGATGTCGTCGACGAGCAGGATGTCCACGTCCCGGTACCGCTTGCGGAAGGTGTCGCCCTTGCCGTCGCGGATCGAGTTGATGAACTCGTTGGTGAACTCCTCGGAGCTCACGTACCGCACCCGGGTGCCGGGGTAGAGGCTGCGGGCGTAGTGCCCGATGGCGTGCAGCAGGTGGGTCTTGCCGAGCCCGGACTCCCCGTAGATGAAGAGCGGGTTGTACGCCTTGGCGGGGGCTTCGGCGACCGCGACCGCGGCCGCGTGCGCGAACCGGTTGGACGCGCCGATGACGAAGGTGTCGAAGAGGTACTTCGGATTCAGCCGTGCCGCCGGCTCGCCGGGTCCGGGCGTGGGAGTGGGCTGCGAGCCCATCGGCCCGGTGGCGCCGCCGGGCCGTCCGGTGCCGGCGCCGCCCTGCCGGTGCTGGGGCTCCTGCATGTCGTGGTGCTCGGCGCGCTGCCGCTCGTAACCCTGGCGCTCGGGCGGCTGCGGCCGGTAGTCGCGCTGCGGCTGCTGGCGGCCGCCGGCGTACGGCTCGCGCCACTGCTCCGCGGGGGCCTCGCGGTCCTGGAATCCGCCGAGCCGCGGCTGCTGCCAGGAAAGGTCCTCCTGGGTGCGCGGCCACGCGCCGGGTTCGGGGCGCTGCTGCTGGTAGTCGGGGTAGGCCGGCCGGGCGGTCGGCATGCCGTCGTCGGAGGGCCGGTGTCCGTACCCGTCGTACGCGTCGTTGTGCTGCCGTTCGTCGTGCTGCGGCCCCTGGTAGCGGTGCTGCTGAGGCTGCTGGGGCTGGTGCATCGGAGGCGCGGGCGGGCTCGGCGGCTCGCCCGCGGAGTCGTCGACGGTGATCGCGATGCGGATGGGGCGGCCGCATTCGCGGCTCAGCGTCTCGCTGATGAGCGGCGCGAGCCGGCCCTCCAGGACGCGCTTGCCCCATTCATTGGGTACTGCGAGCAGCGCCGTGTCGGCGACCAGGGCGAGCGGCTGGCAGCGCTCGATCCACTGCTTGTCCTTCGGCTCGATCCCCTGCTGGCCCTCCCCGAGGAGTTGCTCCAGCACTCGCGGCCACACTGCGGCAAGATCGGCAGGTACGTCAGCCACAGGGCACGCTCTCTCGCTGGTCCCACGAATGTGTGGTTCTCGGGACGGGATGGGTCGGGACGGGTGAGGACCGGCAGGCAGTAAGAAAAGAACCGGAGCTCAGCCACGGTAGTCAGGGCGACCCGCGTGGTTCAAGTTGTTGTCCACAGCCTGTGCACAGTGGGGGGTGCTGTGGAGCCGGTTTGACCGGATGGCGTAGCCGCGCGTACCGTGACCAGGTCGAGTTGTCGATGGCTGCTGCCGCCTGCCTCCGATGGGCAATGATCACGATCTGTGATTGTGAAGCGGTGCACTAGAGCGTTTACGCGAGTCTCTCGTGGGCGCACGGTGACAGCCAGGCGATGTCCCGCCAACACACGAGTCATTTCTGGAGCCCCCTAGTGAGCAAGCGCACCTTCCAGCCGAACAACCGCCGCCGCGCGAAGACCCACGGCTTCCGGCTGCGTATGCGCACCCGTGCCGGCCGCGCGATTCTCGCGTCCCGCCGTGGCAAGGGTCGCGCCAACCTGTCCGCCTGATCGCATACAGGTCATGACGTGCTGCCTACCGAGAATCGGCTGAGGCGGCGCGAGGACTTCGCGACCGCAGTACGCCGAGGACGCCGGGCCGGCCGCCCGCTACTCGTCGTTCATCTACGCAGCGGTGCAACGGACCCGCACGTGACTGGGGAGAATGTTCCCCCGCCGCGTGCGGGTTTCGTTGTCAGCAAAGCAGTGGGTGGAGCGGTTGTGCGCACAGCCGTGAAGCGCAGGCTTCGCCATCTGGTCCGCGAACGGCTTGCCCTGCTGCCCCCCGGTAGCCTGGTTGTCGTACGAGCGCTGCCCGGAGCGGGCGACGCCGACCATGAACAGCTGGCCCGAGACCTGGACGCCGCTTTGCAGCGGCTGCTGGGAGGGGGCGCGCGATGAAGTACCCGCTGCTGGCTCTTATCAAGCTTTATCAGTGGACGATCAGCCCACTTCTCGGGCCTGTCTGCCGTTACTACCCGTCGTGTTCCCACTACGGATATACGGCGATCGACCGGCACGGAGCGATCAAGGGAACCGCGCTGACGGCCTGGCGCATCCTTCGGTGCAATCCGTGGTCACCCGGCGGCGTGGACCATGTTCCACCACGCAAACGTCCGCGTTGGCATGAACTGCTGCGTAATGCCATGCGCGGTGGCAAGGGCGGGGACTCCGCCGCTGATGTGCCTGTCCGGGGATCGGTCTCCGAATCCCCGAGCCAGGCCGCAGAGACTTCGCCCAATGCTCAAGGAGCCTGATTAGTGGACACGATTGCCAGTCTGTTCAGCTTCATCACCTGGCCCGTCTCATGGGTCATCGTCCAGTTCCACAAGATGTACGGGGCGATCTTCGGCCCTGACACCGGCTGGGCCTGGGGCCTGTCCATCGTGTCGCTGGTGGTGTTGATCCGGATCTGCCTGATCCCGCTTTTCGTCAAGCAGATCAAGTCGACCCGCAACATGCAGGTGCTCCAGCCGAAGATGAAGGCGATCCAGGAGCGCTACAAGAGCGACAAGCAGCGTCAGTCCGAAGAGATGATGAAGCTGTACAAGGAGACGGGTACCAACCCGCTCTCCTCGTGCCTTCCCATCCTGGCGCAGTCGCCGTTCTTCTTCGCCCTGTACCACGTGCTGTCGGCCATCGCCTCGAACAAGAAGATCGGTGAGATCGACCAGGCGCTGCTCGACAGCGCCCGTCAGGCACACATCTTCGGTGCTCCGCTCGCTGCCAAGTTCATGGACAGCGAGGAGAAGGTCCAGGCGCTCGGCGCCTCTCTGACCGACGTCCGGGTCGTTACCGCGATCATGATCGTGATGATGTCGGCCTCGCAGTTCTTCACCCAGCGCCAGCTGATGACGAAGAACGTCGACCTGACGGTCAAGACGCCGTACATGCAGCAGCAGAAGATGCTGATGTACATCTTCCCGGTGATCTTCGCCGTCATGGGTATCAACTTCCCCGTCGGTGTCCTCGTCTACTGGCTGACCACCAACGTCTGGACCATGGGTCAGCAGATGTACGTGATCAACCAGAACCCGACCCCGGGCAGCAAGGCGCAGGACCATTACCTGGGACGTCTGCTGAAGAGCGTCACCGCTCACGGCGAAGTCCGCGGCAAGACCCGGCGCAACACCGTCAAGCGGATCGTGTCCAAGGGCCCGGACCGCAATGACATCGAGCGGAAGTTCATCACGGGGCTGGCCAAGCTGGGCCTCGCCGCCCAGGAGGACGGCACCGTGGTCAAGAGCGACACCGCTGCCGCCGAGGCCGAGGGCGGAGCCGCGCAGCGGCGTCAGCAGCCCAAGCGCCAGACCAAGTCCCAGCGCCAGACCGGTACCGCGCAGGCGGGGACCAAGGACGCCGACTCCACCGAGTCGGGTTCCAAGACCTCCCTGCAGAAGCGGGATGCCGCACAGGACGAAAAGTCCAAGCCGGCGGGCAAGCCCGCGTCCGGCTCCTCACGCCAAGCCAAGTCCGGACAGCGCAAGGGCCCGCAGCGGCCCAAGCACCCGTCCAAGAAGTAAGAAGGAGTCCATCCGTGACGGAAGGCACCACCTCCACGGCCGCTGAGGGCAGCGACACCTTGACCCGCCTTGAGCAGGAGGGCGAGATCGCAGCGGACTACCTTGAGGGTCTGCTCGACATCGCCGACCTCGATGGCGACATCGACATGGATGTCGAGGCGGACCGGGCCGCGGTCTCGATCATCAGCGACTCGGCACGTGATCTGCAGAAGCTCGTGGGCCGCGACGGTGAGGTGCTGGAGGCGCTCCAGGAGCTGACGCGGCTTGCCGTTCACCGGGAGACCGGGGACCGCAGCCGGCTGATGCTCGACATCGCGGGCTTCCGGGCCAAGAAGCGGGCGGAGCTCGCCGAGCTGGGTGCCAAGGCCGCGGATGAGGTCAAGAGCACCGGCGAGCCGGTGAAGCTGGACCCGATGACGCCGTTCGAGCGCAAGGTCGTGCACGACGCGGTTGCGGCCGCCGGCCTGCGCAGCGAGTCCGAGGGCGAGGAGCCGGAGCGCTTCGTCGTCGTCCTCCCGGCCTGACCGGACCCTAGTTCTGTCGGCCCCGTCTGTTCGCAGGCGGGGCCGATCTTTGTCAGCCTGATAGATCAGCCACCCACAGTGCGGTAGTGCGGTATGGAAGGACGGTTCCCGTGACGGCGGAAGTAGAGCTTCCCCAGGCGCCCGAAGGGGCGCGGGCGGTTTTCGGCGAGTTCTTCCCGGAGGCTGTCCGCTACGCGGAACTGCTGGCCGACGCCGGGGTGAAGCGGGGGCTGATCGGCCCGCGTGAGGTGCCGCGGCTGTGGGAGCGGCATCTGCTGAACTGCGCGGTGCTCTCCGAGGTCGTGCCCGAGGGCGTCACGGTCTGCGATGTGGGCTCGGGGGCCGGCCTTCCCGGCATCCCGCTGGCGCTGGTGCGCCCGGACCTCGAGATCACCTTGCTGGAACCCCTGCTCCGGCGCACGAATTTCCTCCAGGAAGTGGTGGAGCTGCTGGGCCTGGACCATGTGACGGTTGTGCGTGGTCGGGCCGAGGAGGTTCTGGGCTCGCTCCAGCCGGTGCACGTGGTGACCGCCCGGGCCGTGGCACCGCTGGACCGGCTGGCCGGCTGGGGCGTTCCGCTGTTGCGTCCGTACGGGGAGATGCTGGCCCTCAAGGGGGACACCGCCGAGGAGGAGATCGCCGGGGCACGTGCGGCCCTGGGCAAGCTCGGAGTGGTGGAGACCGAGGTGCTGCATGTCGGAGAGGGCGTGGTCGACCCGATGTCCACCGTGGTGCGTGTGGTGGTCGGTGAGAGTCCGGGCGGTGTGAGGTTCGCCGCAAAGCGGGCCAAGGCAGCCAGGACGAGCCGTACGAGGCGTCGTCGCTGACATCTCCACTCACTCCGCGGGGTCGAGTGCTACGTGCAGTACATGCCGTCTGCCGGTTGCGAGTCCGGTACGCATGTGAGGTCCGGTACGTAGCTGTATGCACCCATACGGAGTGTCGTGCCCCTGCAGCCAGGCTGCGGGGGCATCGTGTTTCACGTGAAACGTCGCTCTCTGCTGCATGGAATCATCAGCCGCGGTCGCGCGGCTGCCGCGCCGCGGCATCGCAGGCCCGTTAGGACTACGGAGTTGTCCACAGAAGTGGATTCATCCACAGAAGAGCGGGCCTCGCTGGTTCACGACCCCGAAAGCATGGCAGGCTCTGCTCATTGCGAGCCTGAAGTCGAGGAGAGTGAATCCTTGCGGTCCGACGCCAACATCGCGGGACCGATGACCGATCCGGTCCCCGGTCCCCGAACCGAATCGGCGGGGGACGGTGTTTCACGTGAAACACCGCCGCCGATGGACGACACACCCATCGGTCGCGCGGCCCAGCTGGCGGTTGAGGCCCTTGGCCGCGCCGGCGAGGGCCTGCCCCGTCCTGACCGGACGCGCGTCATGGTGGTGGCCAACCAGAAGGGCGGAGTGGGCAAAACGACCACGACGGTCAATCTTGCTGCCTCGCTCGCGCTTCACGGCGCCCGTGTTCTGGTGGTCGACCTCGACCCGCAGGGGAATGCCTCTACGGCTCTGGGTATCGATCACCATGCTGAAGTCCCCTCTATCTATGACGTCCTGGTGGAGAGCAGGCCGCTCTCCGAGGTGGTTCAGCCCGTACCGGACGTCGAAGGCCTCTTCTGCGCCCCCGCCACCATCGATCTCGCCGGTGCGGAGATCGAGCTGGTGTCGCTGGTGGCGCGGGAGAGTCGACTGCAGCGGGCGATCCAGGCGTATGAGCAGCCGTTGGACTACATCCTCATCGACTGCCCGCCTTCGCTCGGTCTGTTGACGGTCAATGCCCTGGTCGCCGGGGCCGAGGTGCTGATCCCCATCCAGTGTGAGTACTACGCGCTGGAAGGGCTGGGCCAGCTGCTGCGGAATGTGGACCTGGTACGGGGGCATCTCAACCCCGATCTCCATGTGTCGACGATCCTGCTCACCATGTACGACGGCAGGACCAGGCTCGCTTCTCAGGTCGCGGAGGAGGTGCGCAGCCACTTCGGCAAGGAGGTGCTGCGGACGAACATTCCGCGATCGGTGCGGATCTCGGAGGCGCCGAGCTACGGGCAGACCGTGTTGACCTATGACCCGGGTTCCAGCGGGTCGCTTTCGTACCTTGAAGCGGCGCGTGAGATCGCCCTGCGGGGCGTCGGGATCCACTACGAGCCCCAGCATGCCCGGACGGGCATGGGGAACAGCCAGCAGAGCACTTCGGAGGGGATTCAGTGAGCGAGCGTCGAAGAGGGTTGGGGCGTGGGCTGGGTGCCCTGATCCCCGCCGCTCCGCAGGAGAAGCAGGTGCCATCCATGGGGATGGGATCGACCTCTGCCGGGGCGAATCCTGTACTGACGGTGGAGCGGGGGGTGGCTGCGGCAAAGCTGGCCGCTCGTACGGGCGCTCCCATCGTGCCGGAGCCGAGTGCGCCGGTGTCGGGGTCCGGGGTGGCCACCGATTCGGTGGAACCTGCCGCAGCGTACTTCGCCGAGATTCCTATCGGCGACATCACTCCGAACCCCCGCCAGCCCCGTGATGTGTTCGACGAGGACGCGCTCGCGGAGTTGGTGACCTCCATCAAGGAGGTGGGCCTCCTCCAGCCCGTCGTCGTGCGGGAGGTGGGGCCGGAGCGCTACGAGCTCATCATGGGCGAGCGGCGCTGGAGGGCATGCGGTGAGGCGGGCCTGGAGCGGATTCCGGCTATCGTCCGGGCCACGGACGACGAGAAGTTGCTCCTGGACGCGCTTCTGGAGAACCTCCACCGGGCTCAGCTGAACCCGCTGGAGGAGGCAGCCGCGTACGACCAGCTGCTCAAGGACTTCGAGTGCACGCATGACGAGCTGGCCGACCGGATCGGGCGTTCCCGGCCGCAGGTGTCCAACACGCTGCGTCTGCTGAAGCTGTCGGCTCCGGTACAGCGGAGGGTGGCGGTCGGGGTCCTTTCGGCCGGTCATGCGCGGGCCCTGCTGTCCGTGGACGACTCGGAGGAGCAGGACCGGCTGGCCCATCGCATTGTGGCCGAGGGGCTGTCGGTGCGTGCGGTCGAGGAGATCGTGCGGCTCATGGGCTCCAATCCCACGAGCCCTGCCAAGGCCAGGGGGCCGCGGGCCGGCGGCCGGGTGTCACCCGCCCTGTCCGAACTCGCCACCCGGCTCTCGGACCGCTTCGAGACCAGGGTGAAGGTCGACCTCGGTCAGAAGAAAGGGAAGATCGTCGTCGAGTTCGCATCGATGGAGGATCTGGACCGCATTCTCGGCAGCCTGGCACCGGGCGAGGGCCGTGTGCTGGATCAGGCACCGTCCGAGGACTCCGCTGAGGAATGCGCTGAGAAAGACGAGGGCTGACCCTGCCTCTGGGGTTGTCGGGCGGGCTGTGTTCCGGTTGTTACTGGAACACAGCCCGCCCTTTGCTTTTTCTCGGTGTCGGCTTCATTCCTGGGTGGATACGATGCGTTCTGATATGGCACATCCGGCTTGACCGCCTTGGCAGGAGGGTCATGCGATCAGTGAGCCGCAGCCGACTGATGACAGTCGGGCTGGGCCTGGGGCTGTCGGAGGGTTCGTCGGCAGCCTGCTTCTCGAACAGGGTGCACTGACCGTCGCATGCGATGCGGCGGGCGAAGGAAGCGAGGAACAGCCTTCATGGGGCGTCGGCTCGTACCGCTCACACTGGACAACCTTTCCGATCTCCCCAGACGATGCCGTGCGTGTGTCTTCTGGGAGCTTGATCCGGTCAGTGGGGAAGCTGCGGTAAAGGCGGGGACGCCCGAGCTGGAGAAGGAAGCCTGGATCTCGGCCGTTCTCCTGGAGTGGGGGTCGTGCGGCCGGGTCGTCTATGTCGACGATGTGCCGGTGGGCTATGCGCTCTACGCCCCACCTGCCTATGTGCCGCGTTCGACCGCGTTTCCCACCAGCCCCGTCTCTTCCGATGCCGTGCAGCTGATGACTGCCTGGATCATGCCGGGCTACCAGGGACAGGGGCTGGGACGAGTGATCGTGCAGACCGTCGCCAAGGATCTGCTGCGCCGGGGTTTCAAGGCGATCGAGGCGTTCGGTGACGCCCGGTGGAAGGAGCCGGCCTGTGTGCTTCCTGCGGATCATCTGCTGGCAGTCGGCTTCAAGACCGTTCGGCCGCATCCCGTCCATCCGCGGCTGAGACTGGAACTGCGTACGACGCTGTCCTGGAAGGAAGACGTCGAACTGGCACTGGACCGGCTGCTGGGCGCAGTGCAGAAGGAGCCGGCGCTCAGGCCACTGTGATCCGGGATCGCATGACGGTCCGATCCCCATGACGATCCGAGAGCCCAGGGCAACGTGAAACGGGTCCATCCCCTGAGGGACGGACCCGTTTCACGTGAAACATCGGCGTGCGGTATGCCTAGCCGAGGAAGGCCTCAAGGTCGCGGACGATCGCGGCCTTCGGCTTGGCACCGACGATGGTCTTCGCGACCTCGCCGCCCTGGTAGACGTTGAGGGTCGGGATGGACATGACGCCGTACTTGGCAGCCGTGGCCGGGTTCTCGTCGATGTTGAGCTTGACGATCTCGATCTGGTCGCCGTGCTCGGCAGCGATGGCCTCCAGGGACGGGGCGATCTGGCGGCACGGACCGCACCAGGCTGCCCAGAAGTCCACCAGTACGGGCTTCTCGCTCTTCAGGACGACCTCGTCGAAGGAGTCGTCGGTCACGTTCTTCAGGGCGCCGGCCACGGCGGCCTCCTTAACTTCTTGGGGTGTAGTGGGGTGAGAGGCGTGAGTCAGACGGTGGCCGCAGCGGCCTTCTCGCCATCGGCGAGTGCGGCCAGAAAGCGCTCGGCGTCGAGAGCGGCCGAGCAGCCCGTACCGGCGGCCGTGATGGCCTGCCGGTAGGTGTGGTCGACGACGTCACCGGCACCGAAGACACCAGTCAGGTTGGTCCGGGTCGAGGGGGCGTCGACCTTGAGGTAGCCCTCTTCGTCGAGGTCGAGCTGGCCCTTGAAGAGCTCGGTGCGCGGGTCGTGGCCCACCGCGATGAACAGGCCCGTCACCGCGAGCTCGGACGTCTCGCCGGTCTTGGTGTTCCGCAGGGTCAGACCGGACAGCTTCTGCTCGCCGTGTACGCCGGCAACCTCGCTGTCCCAGGCGAACTTGATCTTCGGGTCGGCGAAGGCCCGCTCCTGCATGGCCTTGGAGGCACGCAGCGTGTCCCGGCGGTGGACGATGGTGACCGACTTGGCGAAGCGGGAGAGGAAGGTCGCCTCCTCCATCGCGGTGTCGCCACCACCGACCACGGCGATGTCCTGGTCCTTGAAGAAGAAGCCGTCACAGGTGGCGCACCAGGAGACGCCGCGTCCGGAGAGAGCGTCCTCGTTGGGCAGGCCAAGCTTGCGGTGCTGGGAGCCGGTCGTCACGATGACGGCCTTGGCGCGGTGCACTGTACCGGCCGTGTCCGTGACCGTCTTGATGTCTCCGGCGAGGTCCACGGAGACGACGTCGTCCGGGACGAGCTCGGCGCCGAAGCGCTCCGCCTGGGCGCGCATGTTGTCCATGAGCTCGGGGCCCATGATCCCGTCCTGGAAGCCCGGGAAGTTCTCCACGTCGGTGGTGTTCATCAGCGCGCCACCGGCGGTGACGGCGCCCTCGAACACCAGCGGCTTCAGCGAGGCGCGTGCGGTGTAAAGGGCGGCCGTGTAGCCCGCAGGGCCGGAGCCGATGATGATCACATTACGGACGTCGCTCACGGGTTTCTTCCTCGTCTCTGCAGACTGCCTACTGTCCACGCCTACTGGGGCCGGTTCAACGACTCTCACCCCACCCAACGGATCCTACGGGGGATGCATTCCCCGACGTGCCGAGGCAGCTACCGGCGGGATTCTCAGTGGCGTGGGTAGGTGCGGGTCAGCAGGAGTTCACCCTTGCCCGCAGGCTTCGCCTGGACGCAGGCCGCATCGACGACGTACGCCTGCACCCGGGCCGCATCGGACGGGTGCGGGAGAACGACGAGGAAGACATCCGTTCCCTCGTAGGTACCTTCCTCCACGGCGAGGGCGGCAGTATCACGTCCGGTGCCCTGCTCCACGCAGGGCGGGACGGGCACGGTGGGTGCGCGCAACGGAGTCTGGGGCGACTCGGATCCGGCAGAGGCGCTCTTGGGCGTCGATTGCGCACCGGTGGACGGCGTCTGCTCCTGGGCCCCCACACCGTCCGCCGACTTCGACGGTTTCGAGCCGGTGCTCAGAAGAAGCGTGTGTACCCGGTCCTCAAGCGTGGACTCCGAGAACGTCCCTCCGCCGCTCTCCCCCGCGCTGGAACTGCGGTCGGCTGCCTTGAGGCTCCCGGAATTCTGGGAGGGCTGGACGCTCTGCAGCAGGAAGACGCTCACACCGACCACGGCCGCGCCGAGAGCGGCCCCGAGCACGGCTGAGCGACGACGGCGCCCGAGCGGCCGGCGGCCGGGGCCGGTGGTCGCCCGGGGGCGTCCTGCGGGACGGTCCGAGGAACTGGGCTCCGTGTTCGGCTTCGCTGCTGCCGGCCGCTCTGTTTCACGTGAAACATGCTTCGAGCCGGAGGGCATCGTGATGCCGAGAGCGGCCTCGGTGGCGAGTGCGGCGTCGATACGGTCCGCGATGTCGTCCGGCATACGCTGCGGCATGGGCACGGTGCCGAGCAGCTCGCGGATCTCCATGAGAGAGGCATGGACCTCACTGCAGAGTGCGCAGCCGTCCACATGGTCGCGTACCTCTGTCGCCCGTGATGGTGGGAGTAGTTCCTCCGTCAGGTCGGAGATCTCCGTGACATCCGGATGCTGGGTCGTGTCGGCCGTTGATGTCATGTGCGCCCACCTCCGCCTTTCACTGAAGCGGGATCGCTTGTGGCCGCATCTCTCGGCCCCGATGGCGGTGGGACGGATGTACGCGGCGTCCGGTTCCTTGTGGCCGTCTCGTCGGCTCCCGCGACCTCGCCGCGCAGATGAGTGAGCAGCGGGGCCAGCCGGGCCCGCCCCCGCGCGCAGCGGCTCTTCACGGTGCCTGTCGGTACGTCGAGGATGCGTGCCGCCTCGGCCACGGGGTAGCCCTGCATGTCCACGAGGACGAGTGCGGCCCGCTGCTCGGCGGTCAGGGTGGCAAGCGCCGCAAGCAGCTCGCGGTGCAGGTCCTGGCGCTCTGCCGGTGCCTCCGCGGACTCATGCGGTTCCAAGAGCTGCTCGAACCGTTCCGTGTCATCGATCGGCGCGGTCCTGCGGCTGGCCGCCTTGCGGACCCGGTCGAGGCAGGCGTTGACCGTGATGCGGTGCAGCCACGTCGTGACGGCGGACTGACCGCGGAAGGTGTGGGCGGCCCGGAAGGCGGAGACAAGAGCGTCCTGAACGGCGTCCGCGGCTTCCTCGCGGTCCCCCAGGGTCCGTATCGCCACGGCCCACAGCCGGTCGCGGTGGCGCCGTACGAGCTCACCGAAGGCGTCCGGGTCACCGGCCACATGGCGAGCGAGGAGGTCTGAGTCGCTAGAGCCGGGTTCTAAGGATTCAGCAACCACGCGATACCCCTAAGTGCCTAAAAGTAACCGTAACCTCGGGCTTTCGCGAAGTGGGTCGTCCAATGCTAGATCAGGAAAGCGGAAAGTGCCCCTGATCGGAAAACTCCATGGCCAGGTGGGCATGGCCAAAGTAGCCCCCGGTGGCGTGTGCTGTCAGGCGGCTGCCGGGATGAGGGTACGCCGCGCAGGGGGTGGAGCTGTGGCGGGCGGGCTCGACCGGCGGCGCAGACCTGCTGCGGCGCCCTCCACAACGAGTGGTGGGAGATCGAGACCACGCCGGACGAGCTGAACCGTTGCACGGTCTGTGAAGTTTGAGTTTATGGAGAATGTGCGGCATCGGTGAATGGGGGGGGCGAGTGTGATGACCCGTGAGCAGGTGGTCAGCCCATGAACTTAACATCGGTGATGGATTGTTTGTAGCCTGCCCCGCTGTAGCGATCGGCGGGTGACTTCGGCATATCGGTAAGCCATACGAGAACGAACCGGGTCTTCACCGGGTTCTTCGTTTGCAGTTTCGCTTCCGTGCCGGTTGTCTCGGTCGTTGCGATCTTCTGCATCGACGTCAGCGGCGTTGATGAGTTGAGAGAGTCGGCCGCGTAGAGCGAGGTGGTGGTGTGATCGCCGCCGAATTGGAATTTTACGGAGGCTGACGAAATGAACTGAGCAGAATCGAGTTCATACACGATGCCGACGCCCTGTTTGAAGGGAGCCAATTTGGGGCCGTCTATGAAGCTCTTGGACCGCCAGTACGTCGCGCTGTCGTCGTCGTACGTCAGGTGGACGTCGCCGGGGTGCTGTGCCTTTCCATCCGGAAAGTACTCGACCGCGTCCTTGACCGTGAGCAGTTGGCCCGTGGGCTCCTTTTTGCCGTCGTCACCGTTTTTCGGGTCGGTCTGTGAGCTGCCGGGGTCACCCGTGTTGTTGTAGTGGTCGAGCAGAGTCTCGGCGAGCTGCCAGCTGCCGAGGCCCAGGGCCGCGATCAGCAATGCGGAAACGGCCCACTTGAGAGCCTTGCCGGTGCGGCTCTGGAGCGGCGCCGGGGGTACGGCCATCACGGGCGTGGTCACGGATACGCCGGGACGGGCGGACGGGCGCCCGTAGGAACCCTGCTGATAGGTCGTGCGCTGATACTCGGGAGGTGCCGTGAAGACGGGCTCCGGAGGACGGATGCGGGGCATCGCGGCAACGGCCCTGGCCAGCTCGTCCGGCGTCGTGCACGGCTGCTCCTGCCGGGAGGCAGTCGCGCCGTCGTTGGCGAGGGCGCGCATGGCGAGCTCGGAAAGGCCGCGGTGGACGCCCGCGCGCACCTGGTCGGGGGCGATCAACCCCACGCCCTTGGGCAGCCCGGCCAGGCCGTACGCGTCGCTCTCGTACGGCCAGCGGTGGGTCAGCGCGGCGTACAGCAGAGCGCCGATGGCCTCGGTGTCCGCACGCTGGGGACCGTCGGAGGTGATGCCCCGCAGGGCGGCGTTCACCGCGAGACCGCGGATCCGGTACTGCCCGGTCGAGCTCCGCAGCACCGCCCCCGGGGTGAGCCTCAGATGCGAGAGGCCCTCCCGATGGGCTGCCGCCATGGCCTGGGAGACCTGGCTGACGAGCTGGTAGGCGTCGTGCGCGTCCATCGGCCCCGAGGCCAGCAGAGAGGTGAGCTCGGTGGCGTCGGGGAGCCATTCGTGGACGACGTAGACGAGGTCGTCCTCCTCCACCGCGTCGAGGACCTGCACGAAGCGCGGGTCACCGAGCAGCGCGGAGGAGCGGGCCGCGGCCAGCACGGAGCGGGCACGTGGGTGGTCGGCCGGAAGGAGATGGACGCCCACCGCGCGGCGCAGCTTCTCGTCGACAGCGCGCCAGCTGCTGAAGCCGTCCAGACGGGTGACGCACTCCTCCAGCCGGTAGCGTCTGGCAAGTTTGTGCCCACTGTGCAGGTCAGGGGTCGGCAGGGTGACCTCGGAATCGATGCGTTCACCATCCGTGTCCTGCGGCTTCGTGCCCTTGGTGTCCTGAGCTTCTGCCGTCCCGTCGGTCGTGGCCTCGTCCGCCTTGGCGGTCAGCGGTTCATCGCCGCTGTTGTCGGCCACGTCGACGGCAGCCGTGCTACGTTCCGCCACCGTCGTTCCTGCCTCCCCATCCGTTGCGCGATGCCAGCCAGCTCTGCACAGTCACGCCAATTGTGCCCATACTCCGGCGCTATGCACGACACGCAAGGGGCGGTGATGGTTGTGCGGTGGTTGATTCTCAGCGACCGAGTCGCCCTCGGACCATGCCGACCATGCCGTTGATCTCCTCGATTCGCATCCGCTTGGCGGCGACGAAGAAGACGCCGAGCAGTACGGCTCCACCGCAGATCAGGGCGGCGAGCGAACCGAAGGCACCCTCGCCGAGACCCAGGAGAACGGCGAAGCCCACGCCGCCGCCGAGTACCGCTGCCGGGATCGCGGCCAGGCACAGCCGGGCGTAGGTACGCACGACATGGGCACCGTCCAGATCCCCGCCCAGGCGGTTGCGCAGCCGCCGCCAGGCGATGCCCACGCCGACGGCGTAGGCGAGCCCGTACGAGGCGGCCATGCCGACCACGGCCCACCGGGCGGGCAGGACCAGATAGCAGAGGGCCGAGGCGGCCGCGTTGACCGCGGCGACGATGACCGTGTTGTAGAAGGGCGTGCGGGTGTCCTCGTACGCGTAGAAGCCGCGCAGCACGACGTACTGCACGGAGTACGGGATCAGGCCGAGGCCGAAGGCCATGAGGATGAAGCCCATGGAGCGGGCGGCCTCGGTGCCGGCGGAGGCGTACAGGAGGGTGCACATCGGCAGGCCGAGTGCGAGGAACGAGAACGCGACCGGCACGATCGCGACGGCCGAGTTCCGCAGCCCCTGGGAGATGTCGTCACGGACGGCGCCCGGGTCGTCGTCGTGGGCGGCGCGGGAGATGCGGGGCAGCAGGGCCGCCATGACGGAGACGGTGATGATCGCCTGCGGCATGCCCCAGATGAGCTGGGCGTTGGAGTAGGCGAGGAAGCCGGTGCCGTCCTTGCCGGACAGCTTGCCCGCCGATGTCGCGAGCTGAGTGACGACGATCACACCAGCCTGGTTGGCCAGCACGAACAGGACGGTCCACTTGGCCAGCTTGACCGTCTTGCCGAGCCCGTGTCCCTTCCAGTCGAAGCGCGGGCGGAAACGGAACCCGGCCTCGCGCAGGTACGGGACCATCGCCAGGGCCTGTACGACCAGGCCGAGCAGCGTGCCGATGCCCAGGAGCCGGACGCCCTCCGGCGGAATGGTCTGGACGCCCATCTGGGACTCGGCGGACGTGCCGTAGACCCAGATGAACATGCCGAACGTGAAGATCATGACGATGTTGTTGAGGACCGGGGTCCACATCATCGCGCCGAACTTGCCGCGGGCGTTGAGGATCTGGCCCATCACGACGTGCACGCCCATGAAGAAGATGGTCGGCAGGCAGTACCGGGCGAAGGTCACGGAGACGCTGTTGGCCGCGGTGTCCTGGGCGATCGTCGGCGACATCATGTGGATCAGCCACGGAGCGGCGAAAACCGCGATCGCGACGATCACGCCGAGCGCGACCATGACGAGGGTCAGCAGCCGGTTGGCGTAGGCCTCGCCACCGTCCTCGTCGTCCTTCATGGAACGGACGAGCTGGGGCACGAAGACCGAGTTCAGGCCGCCGCCCACGGTGAGGATGTAGATCATCGTGGGCAGGGTGTAGGCGATGGTGAAGCTGTCGCCGAGCAGCGCCGCACCCAGCGCGGCGGTGATCACGAGGCTGCGGACGAATCCGGTGAGGCGGGACACAAGGGTGCCGGCCGCCATCAGCGCGCTGGACTTCAGTATCCCGGAGGCCCGGCCGCCGGACTTCGGCGGAGCGGGCGCCGGGGCCGGCTCGGGCTCAGCGGGGACGGGGGCGGACCCTGCCGGGCCCTCCTGGTCCCGGAAGAGGTGCGCGAAGGCATCCGGCTGCTCGTCGTCCCGGGACGCCTGACTGACGAGGTCGTCCACCCCGACGAACTGGGTGGTCGCCGGATCGTCGCCGTACGGCAGATGCCGCGACGGTCCGCCGGGCTCGGGCGGCGGGGTCTGCGCCCAGATACGCGGATCGGGCGGGTACTGGGCCGCGGGCGGCTGCTGGTAGAGGGGCTGGGGCTGTTGGTAGGTGCCCGGGGGCGGCGGCGGGTGTGCGGCCCGGTCGTACAGCGCCTCGGTCACCGGGTCCTGGACGGACAGGTCCTGAGCGCGGTAGGGATCGCGGTCGTAGGCGTCCTGCAGGTACGGATCGAGCATCGGTGGAACCTGGCCAGGTCCTGGGGGCACCGGGGGCCCGCCGGAAGACCCGGCTCCGCCCGCACCCTGACTGCGGTCACCGTCGTACGGCGCGTTCATCGAAACCCCACCTCATCGTCCCCGGCCGACCGGCCACGACAGACATCGCTCAACGTTCCACTTTCTCACCCGAGCCCGACGGCTCCCCGCTTTCCGGACCGGTGTCCGGAGTCGGGTCACTCGGCTGCTCGGGTTCGCCGCCGTCTTCGCCGGACGCGCCGCCCGCGTTGGCACGTTTGCGATGGGTGTACATCCTGATGCCCGCGAGGACCAGGAGCAGCAGCCCGCCGGCGATGACCAGCAGCACGGTCGGAGTGAGCTCGGAGACCTTCACCGTGAAGGTCATCGCTCCGCCGTACGGCGTGCCGTCCTCGGTGTAGAGCTGCGCCGTCATCTGCACCTGGCCGTTGACGTTGGCAGCCGCGTCGAACTTCACGGACTGGCTGTGGCCGGCACCGATCCGGATCGGCTGCTCCGCCACGGCCCCGCCGTCGTTCAGCTTGAGGCGGGTCGCGTTCTCCGACTTCAGCCGGAGAACGAGATGGTCCACGCCCTGCAGCAGCCTGTTCTGCACGGTCACCGGGATCGTGGCGCTGCGGCCGGACAGGGTGACGTCCGACTTCGAGATGAGCTGGACCTCGCCGACGAGGTCCTGCAGATAGCCGCGGACCGAGTCCCGGTACTGCTGGGCCTCCAGCGGCCTGCCGCGCCACGACGTCGACATGGACCGGTTGAGCGCGTTGCCGAAGGGGGTCACCACCCGCTCGGGCTGGGTGAGGATGACCTGGAAGTTGTTCAGCGACACCTGGGTGGACTTGATGTCCTGGAAGGCCTGGGTGGGCAGCTCCTGGCTGCGGAGCTTCTTCGGGTACTGGGAGGCCCCGGGGACGCTGGTCGTCGCGTCCGCGTCGGGCTTCGCCCCGGCCGCGTCCACCAGCCCGAGGGGCTGTGTCCAGCGCCCGTCGTCGAGCCCGTGCAGGGCGCGGGCCATCGACTGGGCCTGGGCCACGGTGGGCATCCGCTGCGGTGCGACGACGATGCTCCGCTCGGTGTCCGTGTCCTGCTCGGCCAGGGCGAGCGTCAGAGCGAGGAACTTCTGCACGGCGAGGGTGGACGTCCCCGCCTTCGACATGTCGCCCTGGAAGGCCGTGGAGAGCCGGGCATCGGCGACGACCGCGGTGGTTCCGCCGCCGATCGGCCGGGCAGCGGTCGGTGTGTACGTCAGACCACCGGTCTCCTGGAGGCTGTCGCTCCGGGCGATCACCTTGTGGGCTCCGGCCGAGGTGGCGACGTCGACGACCGACGGGTCGATCGCTCCGTCGACGGGCCACGCGAAGTCGGTCGACGGCTTCACATGGAGGATCGTCTGTACCGTCGTCCCGGCCACTTCGGTGGCGGTCTGAAGGTGGCTGAGGGTGCCGGAGACGTTTTTGCCACGGTGTGCGATGGACGCCAGATCGGGGTCGGCGAACGGCAGCGCGACGACCTTCCCGTCCGTCACCGCGGCCTCGAGCGAGGTGAGCCACTGCTTGGCGACGGCCTGGTTCTTTCCGGCGACAGTGGTGTCGCCGGACTTGACGCGGTAGTTCCCCGTCATCGCGTCGACACTGGCCAGCAGGTCCGGGTCGATCACCCAGGTCACGGGCAGTTGGCTGCCCAGCGACACCAACTGTTCGAGCCGTCCGCCCGGAGCCAGCTCGGCGGCCAGGTCGTCGTCCGCGAACACGGGCGTCTGCTGATCGTCGGTGCCCGTCTCGGCGGTGACATGGGCCGAGGCGATGAGCGGCCAGAGGTAGGTGACCTTCGTCCGGGAGTCGCGCTCCTCCTCCTGCCAGGGCAGGAAGGTGCGCTGGATCCCCAGCACCTGGTCGTACTGGACCCGGGAGGTCTGTCCCGTCAGCGAGACACCGAGCTGGTAGATGCCGTCGTCGCCGAGCCCCAATTTGCCGACCGGGACGGAGAGCGTGAAGTCCTGGCTGATCCCGGAGGACAGCTTTGCGAACTTCACCGTGTACTTGCCGCCGATCGGGGCGGGGTCGCTGCCGGGCACGTACCTGGTGCGCCTGGCGGCGGTGTCGATCTCCGTCCGGCTGCCGAGCTTCGGGCCCACCCGCAGGTCGACCACGGCCTGCGTGATCGCGTCCTTGCCCCGGTTGGTCACGGTGCCCGAGACGGTCAGGGTGTCCCCCTTGACCGGCGCGCTCGGAGCCAGGGCGTTCAGGGCCACGTCCACCGTTTCGGACCCGGTGCGGGCCTTGCCGGTCCCGCCGGCCTGTGCCGTAGGTGCGGCCGGACCGGCCAGCAGCGCCGCGACGAGCGGCGCCCCGATGATCAGGGCGGCGGTGCGCCGCAGCCACCGGCGGGCAGGAGAGGGACCGATTCCCTGAATGTCTGCCGCCTCGGCCACGCGCCTACCCGTCCCTCGTCGTCGTCAGCTGGTGTCGATGCTTGTCGGTTCTTGCGTCCACGCATGGTAACGATGTACGCGGGTGCCAAGTGCTGGGGAGTTCGCTACATGATCGGAAGAGTCTTGCAGGGTGGACCGAAACCAGGGCGACCGGGCCGGTCCGGGCACGTACCCTTTTCTGTTGTGTCGAACGCCAATGAAGACAGCTCCCGTGCCCTGACCCAGGTGCAGCACCGCGCAGTCAGCGAACTGCTGCGGGTGTCCCCGGTCGCCGACGATCTCGCTCGTCGTTTCCAGGACGCCGGGTTCAGTCTCGCGCTGGTCGGAGGTTCGGTCCGGGACGCACTTCTCGGCAGGCTCGGGAACGACCTGGACTTCACGACCGACGCCCGCCCCGAGGCCGTACTGAAGATCGTCCGGCCGTGGGCGGACTCGGTGTGGGAGGTCGGGATCGCCTTCGGCACGGTGGGCGCCCAGAAGGACGGCTACCAGATCGAGGTCACCACCTACAGGTCGGAGGCGTACGACAGGACCTCGCGGAAACCCGAAGTGTCCTACGGCGACTCCATCGAGGAAGACCTGGTCCGCCGTGACTTCACGGTCAACGCGATGGCTGTCGCGCTTCCGCAGAAGGAGTTCATCGATCCTCACGGCGGCTTGGAGGACCTGGCGGAGCACGTTCTGCGTACCCCCGGGACGCCCGAGGAGTCCTTCTCGGACGATCCGCTGCGGATGCTGCGTGCCGCGCGCTTCGCGGCCCAGCTGGACTTCGATGTCGCTCCCGACGTGGTCGCCGCGATGACGGAGATGGCCGGGCGCATCGAGATCGTCTCCGCCGAGCGGGTCAGGGAGGAGCTCAACAAGCTGCTGCTCTCCACCAACCCCCGCAAGGGCCTGGCGCTGCTCGTCGACACAGGGCTGGCGCAGCAGGTGCTGCCGGAGCTCCCCGCGCTGCGTCTGGAAAGTGACGAGCATCACCGTCACAAGGATGTCTACGAGCATTCGCTGACTGTTCTGGAACAGGCCATCGATCTGGAGCAGAACGGCCCGGATCTGGTCCTGCGCCTCGCCGCGCTCCTCCACGACATCGGGAAGCCGAGGACGCGGCGCTTCGAGAAGGACGGGCGCGTCTCGTTCCATCACCATGAAGTGGTGGGCGCGAAGATGGTCAAGAAGCGGATGACCGAGCTCAAGTACTCCAACGACATGGTCAAGGACGTCTCGAAGCTGGTGGAGCTGCATCTGCGCTTCCACGGATACGGCGACGGGGAGTGGACGGACTCCGCGGTACGTCGCTATGTGCGGGACGCCGGCCCCCTGCTGGAGCGGCTGCACAAGCTGACCCGCTCGGACTGCACCACGCGGAACAAGCGCAAGGCCGCCGCCCTCTCACGGACCTACGACGGGCTGGAGGAGCGCATCGCGCAGTTGCAGGAGCAGGAGGAGCTGGATGCCATCCGCCCCGACCTGGACGGCAACGAGATCATGAAGACCCTGGGTGTCGGCCCCGGTCCGGTGATCGGCAAGGCGTACGCGTTCCTGCTGGAGCTGCGCCTGGAGCACGGCCCGATGGCGCATGATGCGGCGGTCGAGAAGCTCAAGGAGTGGTGGGCCGCTCAGGGCTGAGCCCGATCCTGCGGGAGCGGTGGTCATGTTTCACGTGAAACATGACCATTCTTCGGTGCCGCACCCCGATAGGTCGAGGGGCGTTGTTTCACGTGAAACAACGCCCCTCGCTGACGCTAGACCGCTTCTCCGGTGCGGCTCCACCGGAACATCAGCACCGCGACGATCGTGTAGAGGGCGGCCACCCCGACCACCACCACGGCCGATCGCCCGTCAGGGGGCAGCATCAGGGCGGAGACTGCGGCGGCTCCCACGAAGGCGACGTTGAACAGCACGTCGTAGAGGGAGAACACCCGGCCGCGGAAGGAGTCCTCCACCGAGGTCTGCACCACCGTGTCGGTCGAGATCTTCGCCCCCTGGGTGGCCAGCCCGAGGACGAACGCCGCCACCAGCATGGGGGCGGGGACGAACCACAGCCCAAGTGCGGGTTCGAGGACGGCCGCCCCTGCCGCGCACACTGTCAGCCATCGGAGCCGACCGAGCCGGCCTGCGGCCCAGGGCGTCAGTACGGCCGCCGCGAAGAACCCCGCGCCGGAGACCCCCACTGCCAGCCCCAGAAGCGCCAGGCCCTCGGATTCGCTGCCTGTCCAGGCGTACCGGCACAGCATCAGCACCATGACGGTCAGCGCCCCGTAGCAGAAGCGCATCACGGTCATGGCGACCAGCGCCCGGGTGGCCTGCTTCCGCTGTGCCAGATGGCGCAACCCGTCGGACAGTCCCCGCACGGTGGCGGCCAGGGCCTCCCGCAGTCCGATCCGGTGTCCGTCCCGATCCGGTCCGAGGAGTCCGGTGGCAAGGGTCAGGGAGGCCAGCGCCGACGTGAGGTAGAGCGTCGCCCCCAGCAGCACCACCGCGGCATCGGAGTCCGCGACCAGCAGCCTCACGGCGAAGGCGAGGCCACCGCCCGCCGTGGCCGCGAGCGTCCCGGCGGTCGGTGAGAGCGAGTTGGCCAGCACCAGCCGGTCGCTGTCGACGACGCGCGGCAGCGCGGCCGAGAGCCCGGCCAGGACGAAGCGGTTGACCGCGGTGACGCACAGCGCCGAGGCGTAGAAGAGCCAGTCGGGTGCGGAGACGAGGATGAGGAGCGCCGTGCAGCAGGAGAGCGCGGCACGCAGCAGGTTCCCGTACAGAAAGACCTGGCGGCGCGGCCAGCGGTCCAGCAGAACGCCGGCGAAGGGGCCGATGAGCGAGTACGGCAACAGCAGCACCGCCATGGCGGAGGCGATGGCACCCGCCGAAGCCTGCTTCTCCGGCGAGAAGACGACATGAGCCGCCAGCGCCACCTGGAAGACACCGTCGGCCGACTGGGAGAGAAGTCGTACGGCCAGCAGACGACGGAAGTTCCGAAGGCGCAGAAGAACGCGAAGATCACCCACGACGGCCATGCGATCAAGAGTCACATACGTTGAGGGTCCCCGGGCAGATGCCCGGGGACCCTCAACAGCACGGAAGGGAAAGAACGTTGCCGCTCGGCACCCTGCCGCGTGGACGTGCCGTGTCCGGCTGCGTCAGTTGGAGACCTCGCCCCGGATGAACTTCTCGACGTTCTCGCGGGCCTCGTCGTCGAAGTACTGGACCGGCGGGGACTTCATGAAGTAGGAGGACGCGGAGAGGATCGGGCCACCGATGCCGCGGTCCTTGGCGATCTTCGCGGCGCGGACGGCGTCGATGATGACACCGGCGGAGTTCGGGGAGTCCCAGACCTCCAGCTTGTACTCCAGGTTCAGCGGAACGTCACCGAAGGCACGGCCTTCGAGGCGCACGTACGCCCACTTGCGGTCGTCCAGCCAGGCCACGTAGTCCGACGGGCCGATGTGGACGTTGTCCGCACCGAGCTCGCGGTCCCGGATCTGGGAGGTGACGGCCTGCGTCTTGGAGATCTTCTTGGACTCCAGGCGCTCACGCTCAAGCATGTTCTTGAAGTCCATGTTGCCGCCGACGTTCAGCTGCATCGTGCGGTCCAGGACGACACCCCGGTCCTCGAAGAGCTTCGCCATCACGCGGTGCGTGATGGTCGCGCCGACCTGCGACTTGATGTCGTCGCCGACGATCGGGACACCGGCCTCGGTGAACTTGTCCGCCCACTCCTTGGTGCCGGCGATGAAGACCGGGAGAGCGTTGACGAACGCGACCTTGGCGTCGATGGCGCACTGCGCGTAGAACTTCGCAGCGACCTCGGAGCCGACGGGCAGGTAGCAGACGAGGACGTCGACCTTGCGGTCCTTGAGGATCTGGACGATGTCGACCGGGGCCTCGGCCGACTCCTCGATGGTCTGGCGGTAGTACTTGCCGAGACCGTCGTGGGTGTGGCCGCGCTGCACGGTGACGCCGGAGTTCGGCACGTCGCAGAGCTTGATGGTGTTGTTCTCGCTGGCACCGATGGCGTCCGCGAGGTCGAGACCGACCTTCTTCGCGTCGACGTCGAAGGCGGCGACGAACTCGACGTCCCGCACGTGGTAGTCGCCGAACTGGACGTGCATCAGACCGGGCACCTTGCCGGCCGGATCGGCGTCCTTGTAGTACTCGACGCCCTGGACCAGCGAGGCGGCGCAGTTGCCCACGCCGACGATGGCTACGCGAACCGAACCCATTCCGGTTGCTCCCTGTGTGTTTTGGATGTTTCCGATGAAGGCCCCGCGGATCTGCGGGGACCTCACTTTGCGGTGTCGTCGGACGGATCCGGCGGGGTGTCACCCCGGCGCCGGGGCAGGCCGTCCGTCTCTCCTGCGGTGTTCTGCTGAGCTTCGCTCCCGGGCGAGGATCGTCGCTGATCCCGTCCCGACCGCTCGCTCTCGATGAGCTCGTTCAGCCAGCGCACTTCGCGCTCCACGGACTCCATGCCGTGTCGCTGCAGCTCAAGTGTGTAGTCGTCGAGGCGCTCACGGGTACGGGCCAGTGAGGCCCGCATCTTCTCCAGCCGCTCCTCCAGTCGGCTGCGCCGGCCTTCCAGCACTCGCATCCGCACCTCGTGCTCCGTCTGCCCGAAGAAGGCGAAGCGGGCTGCGAAGTGCTCGTCCTCCCAGGAATCGGGGCCGGTGTGCGAGAGCAACTCCTCGAAGTGCTCCATACCTTCCGCCGTCAGCCGGTAGACGATCTTGGCGCGGCGCCCGGCCAGTGAGGAGGCGGGGGCGACCGCACGGCTGGTGGCGGGTGGCTGGTCGACGGGATCGGCGCCCGGCTCCTCGATCAACCAGCCGTTGGCGACCAGCGTCTTGAGGCAGGGATAGAGGGTGCCGTAACTGAAGGCGCGGAAGATCCCCAACGAGGTGTTGAGGCGCTTGCGCAGCTCGTAGCCGTGCATCGGGGACTCGCGGAGCAGGCCGAGAACGGCGAATTCGAGGATGCCGGAGCGTCTGCTCAACTTCGCCTCCTCCTTCTCCGAGTACGTCCGAGTGCGTCCGAGTGCTCCTGCGGAGCCCGGTGCCGGGCCGATGTACCGAGCTGATGTATCGACTCGATACATCACGACGATAGATCGGTCGCCGCGATGCGACAAGGGGAGCCATCGTGAACGGCGTCACATCGCGAATTCGTAGGAACCGACTTGCGTTGTTTGGGGTGAAGTTCGGCCCTAGGAGGGTTTTGACCGTGCGTAGTCTGTGCGGCATGCAGACCACCGGGAACCGTGTGACGCCCCCGCGCGTCAGTCTTCGCGGACCAGCCGGACGCATGGCGGACGTGCCCGTCGCAAGGCTTGTCCGTAATTCGGGGGGACCGGATCTCAACTGCCGCTTCCAGGCGCTCTCGCCTGCCCGAGGAGTAGTCGTTCGATGAGCGAGCACCGCCGCAAAACGTCGCAACCACAAGGTGGCGGGCGTGCAGCGGCCAGACGAGCCGCCCAGCAGTCCTCAGGACGCCGCGCCGCACCGTCACGTGGAGTAACTTCCGAGTCACCTTCCGGTTCGCACGGCGGCGACAGCCCGTACGGCGGCCGCGCCGAGGCCAGACGTGCCGCCCAGCGGGGCGGCGGGAGCCGTCGCGCCGCCGAGGGCGGCGGAGCGGGCCGCGGGGGCGGAGGCCGCCGTCGTGGTGGCGGTGACGGCGGGCACGAGGGACCGGGCCGCGGGCGGGGGCGTGGCCCCCAGCGCCCTGCCAAGAAACGCTTCATCGACTACCCGCGCGCCGGCAAGTACGGCTTCCGGCGCTGGGTTCCGTCGTGGAAGCTGGTCTCCAGCCTCTGTATCGGCTTCCTCGGCCTGCTCATGGGCCTCGCCGGTATCGCGTACGCGATGGTCGAGAAGCCCAAGGTGAACGAAGCCGCGGAGGCGCAGAACAACGTCTACCTCTGGGACGACGGCACGCAGATGGTCGCCACCGGTGGTGCGGTCAACCGCCAGATCATCGGCTTCGAGCAGATCCCCGAGGCGATGCGGAACGCCGTCATCTCGGCCGAGAACAAGTCCTTCGATCATGACCGGGGCATCGACCCCATGGGCATCGCGCGAGCCCTGTTCAACATGGCCACGGGTGGTGAGACACAGGGTGGCTCGACGATCACCCAGCAGTACGTGAAGAACTCGCGTCTGTCCCAGGAGCAGACCCTGAGCCGGAAGTTCCAGGAACTTTTCATCACGCTCAAGGTCAGCAACGACATGAAGAAGAACCAGATCATGGCGGGCTACCTCAACGTCTCGTACTACGGACGAGGTGCCTCGGGGATCCAGGCCGCGGCCCGTACGTACTACGGCAAGGACGCCGTCGAACTGGATCCGAGCGAGTGCGCGTTCCTGGCCACGCTGCTCAAGGGCGCGTCCTACTACGACCCGGCGGGTGCCACCGACGTCGACCCCGTGCAGGCGACGAAGGAGCTGAACACCGACCGGGCCAAGAAGCGCTGGAAGTGGATCCTCGACGAAGAGGTGAAGGACAAGCGTCTCTCCTCGACGGAGCGCGCCAAGTACACCGAGTTCCCGATGCCCGACCCTCCGAAGAAGAACGCTCAGCTGGGCGGCCAGACCGGATATCTGGTCGAACTCGCCAGGCAGTACTTCCTCAGCAACAACGGCCAGGGCGTCACGGCAGAGAAGCTGGCCCTGGGTGGCTACCAGATCCGCACCACCTTCAACAAGAAGAAGGTCAAGGAGCTCAACGACGCCGTCAAGAAGGTCTACGACAGCAAGATCAAGCCGAAGGAGCGGCCGAAGACGGACACCCACGTCCAGTTCGGCGGCGGCTCGGTGGATCCCAAGACCGGGGCCATCGTGGCGATCTACGGCGGTCAGGACGCGACCAAGCACTTCACCAACAACGCCAACCCCACCGGCGCGCAGGTCGGTTCGACCTTCAAGCCGTTCGTGCTGGCGGCGGCGATGGAGTACGGCAAGCGGAACCCGGCGCTCGGGGAGGACCAGGGGGCCTCGGAGCGCACCAAGGTCTCGCCGCTCAGCATCTACAACGCCGACGACAAGCTGAAGATCAAGAAGTACAACGGTGAGATCTGGACCGACGAGAACGGCAAGGAGTGGCTGCAGGCCAACGACGGCCATGAGTCGAAGGGCAACATCACCCTTCGCGAGGCGATGCAGTGGTCCGCCAACTCCCCGTACGTACAGCTCGGCATGGATGTCGGCACCGACAAGGTGAAGGACATCGCCATAGCCGCGGGGCTCAAGGACGACGAACAGATGGCGGACTCGCACGTGCCGTCGTTCTCCATCGGCACGTCCTCGCCCAGCGCGATCCGGATGGCAGGCGCGTACGCGACCTTCGCAGCCAGTGGCCAGCAGCGCGAGCCCTTCTCGGTCTCCGAGGCGAAATACGACGGCAAGACCATCTACCAGCACAAGGACGCCGCCAAGCCGGCCTTCGACGCCGCGATCGCGGACAACGTCACCGACGTCCTGAAGAACGTCGTCGAGAAGGGCACCGGTACTCCGGCGCAGATCCCCGGCCGGGACGTGGCGGGCAAGACGGGTACGACGGACGACAACAAGTCGGCCTGGTTCGTCGGCTACACGCCGCAGCTGTCCACGGCCATCAGCATGTACCGGCTCGACGACGACGCGACCAATAAGGACCGTAAGTTCGAAAAGATGTACGGCACGGGTGGCGAGCGGACGATCCACGGTGCCTCGTTCCCGGCCCAGATCTGGCACGACTACATGGTGGACGCGCTGAAGGGGAAGCCGGTCCTGAGCTTCCCGGAGCCCGGCCCGATCGGTGACAAGGTCTACGGCGGCGGTGCGCAGAGCCCCACGCCGACGCCCACGGCGCCGACGACCCCCTCGCCGACCATGTCGGTGAGCGAGTCGCCCTCGACGCCCGTGACGGCGCCGCCGACGGGTCCCACCGAGACCTGCGGTACGTGGGACTGGGACTGCCAGCACAACAACGGCGGGACCAGCACCGGTGCGAACGGCGGGGACTCCGGCGGAGCCAGCAGCAGCCCGTCGACGACCCCCGACCCGCTGACCGGTGGCAACGGGAACGGCGGCGGGAACGGAAACGGCGGGAACGGCGCCGACGGCGGGAACGGCAACGGCGGATTCTTCGGCGGACCGGCCGGATAGCGCCCGCGCGGCCTCCGGGCCGACCCGGTCATGAGGGCCGCCGCACCACACGGTGCGGCGGCCCTCGTCGTTTCCACAGCCCCGTACGGCAGGATGAGCGGCATGCCAAGCGCAGAAGAAACGAGTGTGCAGCAGCACGAGGAGCGATCGGTCGTACGGCCTACGCACCAGGACGAGGTCGCCGCGGCCGGCAGTGAGCTGATCGGCGGCCGGTCGGGGCGCTGGACGCGGCTCGGCGGCACGGCCCTCACGCCGGTGGGCGCCATCGCGCTGGTGGCCCTCGGGATGTTCGCGCTGGGCATGGTGCAGAAGCTGCCCTGCTACAACTGGGCCTGGTTCAGGGGCGCGGGCTCGCAGTACACGCACGCCTGCTACTCGGACATTCCGCACCTCTTCGCCGCCCGTGGATTCTCCGACGGGCTGGTGCCGTACTTCGACCGGCTGCCGGGCGACATGCAGTTCCTGGAGTACCCCGTCCTGACGGGTGTGTTCATGCAGGTCGCCGCCTGGCTGACGCCGGGCGGATCCATTCAGCACCAGGAGCAGATGTACTGGATGGTCAACGCGGGCATGCTGATGATCTGCGCCGTGATCATCGCCGTCTGTGTCGCCCGTACGCACCGGCGGCGCCCCTGGGACGGGCTGCTGGTCGCCCTCGCGCCCGCCTTCGCGCTCACCGCGACGATCAATTGGGACCTGCTGGCCGTCGCGCTGACGGCCGCGGCGATGCTCATGTGGTCCCGGGGACGGGCACTGGCGTTCGGCATCCTCATCGGGCTCGCCACGGCCGCCAAGCTCTATCCCGTGTTCCTGCTGGGGCCGGTGTTCGTCCTGTGCTGGCGGGCGGGCAAGTGGCGGGAGTTCGGCATGGCGACGCTCGGGGCGGCGGTGTCCTGGCTGGTGGTGAATCTGCCGGTGATGGCCTTCGCGCCCGAGGGATGGAAGAAGTTCTACACGTTCAGCGAGGAGCGGGGCATCGACTTCGGCTCCTTCTGGCTGATCATCACCCAGCGCACCGGCGAGAGCATCGAGGTCTCGACCGTCAACACCGTCTCGACGCTGACGACGGTCCTGCTGTGCGCGGGGATCGGCGCGCTCACCCTGATGGCACCGCGCAGGCCGCGCTTCGCACAGCTCGCCTTCCTCGTCGTCGCGGCGTTCATCCTCGTCAACAAGGTCTACTCGCCGCAGTACGTGCTGTGGCTGATCCCCCTGGCCACCCTGGCCCGGCCGCGCTGGCGCGACTTCCTGATCTGGCAGGCGTGCGAGGTCATGTACTTCCTGGGCATCTGGATGTACCTCGCGTACACGACGAGCGGGGACAAGCACCAGGGGCTGCCCACAGAGGGGTACCAGCTGGCGATCGCCCTGCATCTGCTGGGCACGCTGTACCTCTGCGCCGTGGTCGTGCGGGACATCCTCAAGCCGGAGCGGGACGTCGTACGGCGCGACGGATCGGACGATCCGTCCGGCGGGGTGCTCGACGGGGCCCCGGACGTGTTCGTGCTGGGGCGGGCGGCGCATCCGGCGCGGCATGCCCACCCGGCGGTGGAAGGGCCGCGGGTGGAATGGGGAGCGGCGCGCGGACCGGTCGCAGACTGAGAGCCGGGCCCCTCCTGGTGGGAGAGGCCCGGCTCCGGGACCAGCTGTATCGGCCGTACCGGTCGATCAGCGGTACGTACTACTGGTCGACGAGGCGGTCGAACTGGGTGGTCGTGTGGCGCAGATGGGCGACCAGCTCGTCGCCGACCTTCGGCTCCTGGGCGTCCGACGGGACGAACAGGATCGACACCTGCATGTGCGGCGGCTCCGCGAACCAGCGCTGCTTGCCCGCCCAGACGAACGGCGACAGGTTGCGGTTGACGGTGGCCAGGCCCGCGCGGGCGACTCCCTTGGCCCGCGGCATCACGCCGTGCAGGGCCTTCGGGGCCTCCAGGCCCACGCCGTGCGACGTACCGCCGGCGACGACGACCAGCCAGCCGTCCGAGGCGGCCTTCTGCTGGCGGTAGCCGAAGCGGTCGCCCTTGGCCACGCGGGTGACGTCCAGGACGGCCCCCCGGTACTCCGTCGCCTCATGGTCGCCGAGCCACAGCCGGGTACCGATGCGGGCGCGGAAACGGGTCTGCGGGAACTGCTGCTGGAGCCGGCCCAGCTCCTCGGCGCGCAGATGGCTGACGAACATGGTGTGCAACGGCAGCCGGGCCGCGCGCAGCCGGTCCATCCAGCCGATGACCTCCTCGACCGCGTCCGAGCCGTCCGTGCGGTCCAGCGGCAGGTGCAGGGCGAAGCCTTCGAGCCGTACGTCCTCGATGGCGGCGTGCAGCTGCCCGAGCTCCTCCTCCTTGACGCCGTGGCGCTTCATTGAGCTCATGCACTCGATGACGACCCGCGCGCCCACCAGGGCGTGCACGCCGTCCACGGAGGAAACCGACCGGATCACACGGTCGGGCAGGGGTACCGGCTCCTCGCCGCGGCGGAACGGGGTGAGGACCAGAAGGTCGCCGCTGAACCAGTCCTTGATGCGGGCCGCCTCGTAGGTGGTCCCGACGGCGAGCGTGTCGGAGCCGAAGCGGATGGCCTCGTCGGCCAGCCGTTCGTGGCCGAAGCCGTATCCATTGCCCTTGCAGACCGGTACGAGGCCGGGGAACTGGTCGAGGACGGATTTCTGGTGCGCCCGCCAGCGCGCGGTGTCGACGTAGAGGGAGAGCGCCATGGCCGGTCCGGAACCCTTCTGGTGGCTGCTGTGTGGGAGGTGTGTATGAAGCCGAAGCCCCCATTGAAACCAATGAAGCCGGTTTCGTCAGCGGGGCGACGCGTAATGGGCGACGCGTGACAGCGGTGCGACGCGTAACGGCGCGACGCGGGTCAGCGCCGCGACATGTAGATGTCGAGCGCCTTGTGCAGCAGCTTGTTGAGCGGGAAGTCCCACTCGCCGAGGTACTCGGCCGCCTGGCCGCCGGTGCCCACCTTGAACTGGATCAGACCGAAGAGGTGGTCGGTCTCGTCCAGCGAGTCGGAGATGCCGCGCAGGTCGTAGACGGTGGCCCCCATGGCGTACGCGTCGCGCAGCATGCGCCACTGCATCGCGTTCGAGGGCCGGACCTCGCGCTTGTGGTTGGCGGAGGCGCCGTAGGAGTACCAGACGTGCCCGCCGACGATCAGCATGGTCGCGGCCGCGACGTTCTCGCCCTCGTGCCGGGCGAAGTACAGCCGCATCCGGTTCGGGTCCTCATTGTTGAGGGCCGTCCACATGCGCTGGAAGTAGCCCAGCGGACGCGGCCGGAAGTGGTCGCGCTCCGCCGTGATCTCGTACAGCCGCTGCCACTCGGCGAGGTCGGCGTAGCTGCCCTGGACGACCTCGACGCCGGCCTTCTCGGCCTTCTTGATGTTGCGTCGCCACAGCTGGTTGAAGCCTTTGTGGACGTCTTCGAGCGACCGGTTGGCCAGCGGCACCTGGAAGACGTAGCGGGGCTGTACGTCACCGAATCCGGCGCCGCCGTCCTCGCCCTGCTGCCAGCCCATCTTCCGCAGCCGGTCCGCCACTTCGAAGGCACGCGGCTCGATGTGGGTGGCCTCGACGTCGCGCAGGCGCTTCACTTCCGGGTCCTGGATACCCGACTTGATGGCGGCCGCGTCCCAGCGGCGGATGATGACCGGCGGGCCCATCTTCACGGAGAAGGCGCCCTGCTGCTTGAGGTGCGCCAGCATCGGCCGCAGCCAGTCGTCCAGATTCGGGGCGTACCAGTTGATGACCGGGCCCTCGGGCAGATAGGCGAGGTACCGCTTGATCTTGGGCAACTGCCGGTAGAGCACCAGGCCGGCGCCGACGAGCTGTCCGTTCCCGTCGAACCAGCCGAGGCTCTCCGAGCGCCACTCGGCCTTCACATCTGCCCATGCCGGGACCTGCATGTGACTCGCCGCGGGCAGATTCTGGAAGTAAGCCAGATGCTGCTCTCGGCTGATGGTCCTCAGGGTCAGGCTCATGCGGGGCGCTCCTCGGCAGGTGTGTCCCCATCGGTCAGGGGCTCCGGCTCTCGCGCCGAAGCCTACTGTGGCCGACGAGCACGCCGTCTGGCCCTATGGCCCTTGCCGCTCCGCCGCCGTCGGGACCCGGGTTGCCGGGTCCTTCACGTACGAGAAACGGCGCGGGGACCCTGTGAGGTTCCCGCGCCGTTCCGCTTGTCCGGTTGTGACTGCTGTGTCTGTCGCGATTCAGCCCACCACGCCACCGAAGAGGCCGCCGTGGGCCATGCCCAGGAAGAAGCCGATGGCGGCCGCGCCCATGCCGATGATCAGCGGGAACCGTTCGCGGGTGGTCACCGAGACGTACTGCCCGTACGCGCCCGTGAGGATCCCGATGAGTCCGGCCCACGAACTGATCAGATGCAGGTTGTGGAACATCGCCGTCACGAAGGCGAGCACACCGAGGATCAGCGTCACCGCCACCAGGGTCTCCTGGAGCGGATGGGTCTTGCCGTCCGTGGCGAGTAGGGAAACGGGGGGACGGGGTCGTATTGCCTGTGCCATGGAGTACCTCCTGGCCGAATGGGGCGCGTGGTGGCGCCGCTCACACCCGATGTGTCCAGATTGCGTCTCCTGACCACCGGATTTCAACCGGAAGCCGTTGTGCGGGTACTCTGTACGGTCTGCACCGGTGTCTGCCCAGGCCAGCACGGCAGCCCCTCTCCATGGAGGGCATTGTCAGTGGCGGCTGTTTTACTCGGAGACACTGATGCTCACGCATCACGACCCTCCTGCCACGGAACGACCGTGGCCGCTGAGTCCAAAGGAGGTGGGTTCCACATGCGTCACTACGAGGTGATGGTCATCCTCGACCCCGATCTCGAGGAGCGCGCTGTCTCCCCGCTGATCGAGAACTTCCTTTCCGTCGTCCGTGAGGGCAACGGAAAGGTCGAGAAGGTCGACACCTGGGGCCGTCGTCGTCTCGCTTACGAGATCAAGAAGAAGCCCGAGGGCATCTACTCGGTCATCGACCTGCAGGCCGAGCCTGCGGTCGTCAAGGAGCTCGACCGCCAGATGAACCTGAACGAGTCGGTCCTCCGGACCAAGGTCCTCCGTCCCGAGTCCCACTGAGCATCTAGCTCAGTGGTCATCGGGTTCGAGTAGCAGCAAGCAGCCAGAAGCAATCCCCGCCGAGAGGTTCATCCATGGCAGGCGAGACCGTCATCACGGTCGTCGGCAATCTCGTCGACGACCCCGAGCTGCGCTTCACCCCGTCCGGTGCGGCGGTCGCGAAGTTCCGTGTCGCGTCCACTCCCCGCATCTTCGACCGGCAGACCAATGAGTGGAAGGACGGCGAAGGCCTGTTCCTCACCTGCTCGGTCTGGCGGCAGGCGGCGGAGAACGTCGCCGAGTCGCTCCAGCGAGGCATGCGCGTTGTCGTGCAGGGTCGGCTGAAGCAGCGGTCGTACGAAGACCGCGAGGGCGTCAAGCGCACGGTCTACGAGCTGGATGTCGAGGAAGTCGGCCCCAGCCTGAAGAACGCCACGGCCAAGGTCACCAAGACCACCGGTCGCGGTGGTCAGGGCGGCCAGGGTGGATACGGCGGTGGCCAGCAGGGCGGCGGCAACTGGGGCGGCGGTCCCGGTGGTGGTGGCCAGCAGGGCGGCGGCGGCGCTCCCGCCGACGACCCGTGGGCCACTGGCGCGCCGTCCGGCGGTCAGCAGGGCGGGGGCCAGCAGGGCGGCGGAGGCGGCTGGGGCGGAAGCTCCGGCGGTTCCGGCGGTTCTGGCGGCGGCTACTCGGACGAGCCTCCCTTCTAGGGCAGCTCGTACCCCCACTTCTTGATCACACAGGAGAAACACCATGGCGAAGCCGCCTGTGCGCAAGCCTAAGAAGAAGGTCTGCGCGTTCTGCAAGGATAAGACCCAGTACGTGGACTACAAGGACACGAACATGCTGCGGAAGTTCATTTCCGACCGCGGCAAGATCCGTGCCCGCCGCGTCACCGGCAACTGCACGCAGCACCAGCGTGACGTCGCCACGGCAGTCAAGAACAGCCGTGAGATGGCGCTGCTGCCCTACACGTCCACCGCACGATAAGGGAAGGGTGACCGAATCATGAAGATCATCCTCACCCACGAGGTCTCCGGCCTCGGTGCTGCGGGCGACGTCGTCGACGTCAAGGACGGGTACGCCCGTAACTACCTGGTTCCGCGTGGCTTTGCCATCCGCTGGACCAAGGGTGGCGAGAAGGACGTGGCGCAGATCCGCCGCGCCCGCAAGATCCACGAGATCGCCACGATCGAGCAGGCCAACGAGATCAAGACCAAGCTCGAGGCCGTGAAGGTCCGTCTGGCCGTTCGCTCCGGCGACGCCGGCCGTCTCTTCGGCTCCGTGACCCCGGCCGACATCGCCTCGGCGATCAAGGCCGCCGGTGGCCCCGACGTCGACAAGCGTCGCGTCGAGCTCGGCTCGCCGATCAAGACGCTCGGCGGACACCAGGTGTCCGTGCGTCTGCACCCCGAGGTCGCTGCGAGCCTCGGCATCGAGGTCGTTGCTGCCTAAGGGCACAGCTCACCTGAGCAGCTGAAGGGCCGCACCCCGTGGGGTGCGGCCCTTCGTCGTGGTTTCCGCTGTGGCTTCCGCCGGTGCTGAGCGGCGGCGAGTGGTGTCGAACGACTCCTCGGTGCTCCTGTTTCACGTGAAACAGGAGCACGGCCGGTGGCTCAGCGGCTGGCCCCGGTGACGATCCACTTGCCGGAGCGGGTGCGCAGCCAGAGCGTCACCATGCGGACGGTCATCATCAGGGCCATCGCCCACCACAGCGCCGTCAGCCCACCACCGATCACCGGCACCAGCAGGGCGACCGGGGCAAAGACCGCGAGAGTGACGAGCATGGCCCAGGCCAGGTACCGCCCGTCGCCCGCGCCCATCAGCACTCCGTCCAGAACGAAGACCACTCCTGCGATCGGCTGGGACAGTGCTACCACCAGCAGTGCCGGGAGCAGGGTGTCCTGTACGGCCTGGTCGCTGGTGAACAAGGGCACGAACAGCGGCCGGGCGAGGACGATCAGTGCTCCGAACACCACCCCGGAGACGATGCCCCACTGGACCATGCGACGGCATGCCTCGCGTGCGCCCCTGGCATCATCGGCTCCCAGATAGCGACCGATGATCGCCTGACCGGCAATGGCGATGGCATCCAGAGCGAAGGCCATCAGGCTCCAGAGCGAAAGGATGATCTGGTGCGCGGCGATCTCGGTGTCGCCGAGGCGGGCGGCAACGGCCGTGGCGATCATCAGCACTGCGCGGAGCGACAGCGTACGGACCAGCAGCGGTACGCCGGCCTGGGCGCTGGCCCTGATACCTGCGGCATCGGGACGCAGTGAGGCACCGTGCCGTCTGGCCCCCCGTACCACCACGATCAGATAGACGACGGCCATCGAGACCTGTGCGATCACGGTGCCCCAGGCCGATCCGGCGATCCCGAGGCCGGCGCCGTAGACCAGTCCCGCGTTGAGGGCGCCGTTGGCGGCGAAGCCTCCGATGGCGACGTAGAGCGGGGTCCTGGTGTCCTGCAGGCCGCGGAGAACGCCGGTCGCTGCCAGCACCACGAGCATGGCCGGGATGCCGAGGCTGGAGATCCGCAGATATGTGATCGCGTAGGGGGCTGCCGTGTCGGAGGCGCCGAAGACATCCACCAGCCAGGGGGCCGTGGGGAGGGTGACGGCGATGACGGCGATGCCCAGCAGGATCGCCAGCCAGATGCCGTCCATACCCTGCCGGATCGCGGAGGCCAGATCGCCTGCCCCGACTCGCCGTGCCACTGCCGCGGTGGTGGCGTAGGCGAGGAAGACGAAGATGCTGACAGCAGTGGTCAGCAGGGCGGCGGCGACGGCCAGGCCGGCCAGTTGCGGGGTGCCGAGATGGCCGACGATGGCGCTGTCGACCATGACGAAGAGCGGCTCGGCGACGAGTGCGCCGAAGGCGGGTACGGCGAGCGAGATGATCTCGCGGTCGTGCCGTCGACGACTGGGTGGCGGGGACGCCGGGGCCTGGATCATGGGGGCCAATCTAATCTTCCACAGGTAATGGATGCAATGGCTTAGTAGCCCTTACATTTGCTCGGGCTCGGCGTTCTCCCGTGGGCCGTTTGTCGTGATCTTGTGCTGACTCGGAAAGTTTTTCTCCCCCACAGGCCGTGGATGGGGAAAGGCCAGGTCAGCGCGGTGATGGTGCGGGTGTTATGAGTTTGTCCACAGTGCTGTCCCCCGCTCCGTGCACAGGTTCTGCGGACTTCTCCACAGCATCTGGTCCGTCGTCCACATGCCCTGTGGATAACCAGATTGGCTGACGGTGCCGAGCGGCCTACCGTGGACCGGCGCCCGCACCCCGTTCTGGACCCGGAACCACTCAGAACTCGTCGCGCCGGAACCGGAGTCGGGCGTCTTGTTTGTCGGTGCTGTGCCGTAAGAAAGAGTGGCGTGGCGAGGTCCGCGGAGCGGACGGGAGGAGGTGGCCCGGTGACCATTCCCGAGCCTTTGGACGACCCCTGGGCCGAGACCGGTCCCAGCGACCGTCTGCCCGTTTCCCGGCAGCGCCGCGGAGAAGGCAGGGACCGCGGCGAGCAGCACGAACGCGGCAGGGAGAGCGACGGCTGGGAGGGGGGATCCCCCGGTTTCGAGCGGGTGCCGCCCCAGGACCTCGATGCCGAGCAGTCGGTACTCGGTGGCATGCTCCTGTCCAAGGACGCCATCGCCGATGTCGTGGAGATCATCAAGGGCCACGACTTCTACCGCCCCGCGCACGAGACCGTCTACCAGGCGATCCTCGACCTCTACGCCAAGGGCGAGCCGGCCGACCCGATCACGGTGGCGGCCGAGCTGGTCAAACGTGGCGAGATCACCAAGGTGGGCGGGGCGCCGTATCTGCACACCCTCGTCCAGTCCGTACCGACCGCGGCCAACGCTTCGTACTACGCGGAGATCGTCCATGAGCGGGCGGTCCTGCGGCGGCTCGTCGAGGCCGGCACGAAGATCACGCAGATGGGATACGCGGCGGACGGCGATGTCGACGACATCGTGAACTCCGCGCAGGCCGAGATCTACGCGGTCACCGAGCAGCGCACCAGTGAGGACTACCTGCCGCTCGGCGACATCATGGAGGGCGCGCTCGACGAGATCGAGGCGATCGGTTCGCGTAGCGGTGAGATGACCGGAGTGCCGACCGGCTTCACCGACCTCGATGCCCTGACGAACGGCTTGCACCCGGGCCAGATGGTCGTCATCGCCGCCCGTCCCGCCATGGGTAAGTCCACGCTGGCTCTCGACTTCGCGCGGGCCTGTTCGATCAAGAGCAATCTGCCCAGCGTGATCTTCTCCCTCGAAATGGGCCGCAACGAGATCGCGATGCGTCTGCTCTCCGCCGAGGCCCGGGTGGCGCTGCACCACATGCGCTCCGGCACCATGACTGACGAGGACTGGACGCGGCTGGCCCGCCGGATGCCCGATGTCTCGGCCGCCCCGCTCTACATCGACGACTCCCCGAACCTCTCCATGATGGAGATCCGGGCGAAGTGCCGTCGTCTCAAGCAGCGCAACGACCTCAAGCTCGTGGTCATCGACTATCTGCAGCTGATGCAGTCCGGCGGTTCCAAGCGAGCCGAGAGCCGCCAGCAGGAAGTCTCGGACATGTCCCGAAACCTCAAGCTGCTGGCCAAGGAGCTTCAGCTTCCGGTCATCGCGCTCTCCCAGCTGAACCGTGGCCCCGAACAGCGCACGGACAAGAAGCCGATGGTCTCCGACCTGCGTGAATCCGGATCCATCGAGCAGGACGCCGACATGGTGATCCTGCTGCACCGCGAGGACGCGTACGAGAAGGAGTCCCCCCGCGCCGGCGAGGCCGACCTCATCGTGGCCAAGCATCGTAACGGTCCGACGGCAACGATCACGGTGGCCTTCCAGGGCCATTACTCGCGCTTCGTGGACATGGCGCAGACCTGACCGCGCCTGAAGTTGGCGCAGTTGGCGAGCTGCTCTTCGCCGATTTCGATCCCGCCGTGCGTTCCATCGTTGCTCAGAGGTCGTTCTCTCCCATGGTTCCGAGGGTGCGGGAACGACTCGCTGATGAGTTCGCGGAGAGAGGAAGCAACTCGGGTGAAACATCCCGCCGCCCCCACCGCATCTAAATGGTGTAGGTGACTGGCCAAGGGGGAGGGCGGCGGATGAGACGGTCCCAGGAGAGCGCCTTCCGGGAGTTCGCGGCGGCCCGCATGGGGCATCTCTTCCGTTCGGCGTGCCTGTTGACCAGCGGCGACACCTATCTCGCCGAGGATCTGGTGCAGGAGACGCTGGGGCGGATGTATGTGGTGTGGGGTAGGTCGTCGAAGCTCGGCAATCCGGCGGCCTACGCGCAGACCGTTCTTGTGCGTGTCTTTCTGGCGCACCAGCGGCGGCGTTCGTCGGGAGAGCGGCCGAGCGACGAGATTCCCGAGGTCTCGGAGACGGCCGCGCAGGGTGACGCCTCGCTGCGGCTCATGCTCCTGGACGCGCTGCGGAAGCTGCCGGCCAAGGACCGGGCGGTGGTCGTACTGCGGTACTGGGAGGACCGGTCCGTCACGGAGACTGCAGACGTACTCAACGTCAGCTCCGCAGCCGTACGCACCCGCAGCACCCGTGCACTCGCCCGGCTGAGGGCGCAACTGGGCGACAACATCGGAGAGTTCGCCGCGCACTGATCAGCCCGACTGACTATTACGAGAAATGGTGGTGGTTTGGCATGTCTGGAACGCAGGAGGACCTGGACGCGTTCGAAGGCGGGTTCGGTGACGTGCTACGCCGCACCGGGGAGGTCTTCTCCGTGGAGGGGCGACCGCTGGTGGACGGCGGCGTCGTGCGCGGCCGACGGGCGTTGCGGCGCAGGCGGGTCGCGGCCGTGACCGGCAGCGTCGCGGCGCTCGCCGTCGTGGGGCTCGGGGCGTCGTACGCCACAGGGGCGTTCGGCGGCGGCTCGGGGCAGGGCGGGGCGGGCGTGGCCGCGCAGCCGAAGGCGCAGGAGACCAGCCCTTCGACGAAGTCGTCGCCCGGCAAGGGGCCGCAGCTCTCGGCGCAGCAGGTGATCGAGAGGCTGGAGGGGCTGCTGCCGGAGGGGAAGGTCAGCGGGCGGGCAGGGCGCGGTACGGCCGACCGGTTCGGGCCATCGGCGCAGCTCGTCTTCGACGATGGCAAGGGCAAAGCTGCGATCGGCGTGAGTGTCGGCGCCATCGACCCGGACGGCACGGAGGCGGAGCAGCAGCTCGAATGCCCGGACAAGATCTTCGTTCCGTACGACTCCTGCCGGAATGAGACGCTTGCCGACGGTTCGCGCCTGATGGTGTTGCGCGGGTACGAATACCCCGACAAGCGCGTGGACACTAAGAGGTGGCACGCCTATCTCGTGACCCCTGACGGATACACGGTCGATGCCAGCGAGTGGAACGCGCCCGCAGAGAAGGGCGCCGCCGTTTCACGGGCCGAGCCCCCGCTCACTGTTGGGCAGTTGAAGGGACTCGTCATCTCCGACGAGTGGCGGCCCGTGATGAACGCTCTGGGAAAGGCGGCCCCGAAGCCGGTACGGCAGCCGTCGGCGCAGGGGCAGGACGGCCGGGCGATCCTGAGGAAGCTCAAGTCGCTGCTGCCTGTGTCGGCGAAGGTGGCCTCCGAGCGCGGTGACGACGGATTCGCGTACGTCGTCGTGAATGACGGCAAGGGCGCGAGCCTGGTGCAGATCAATGTGCAGCCGAACATGTCGGACGTGGAAGGGCAGCTGTTCGGGGCCGGGGCGGAGGTGCTGCCGGACGGGACGAAGGTCGTCATGCATCGGGGCCTGGGCGAGAAGGGCGGCGCGGGCGTGGTGATGTGGACCGCCGACACCATCCGTACCGACGGCCTCCGGGTCGTGGTGTCCGCGTTCAACTCCGGGTCCCAGAATACGAAGGCCACACGGCAGACACCCGCGCTGACCATGCAGCAGCTGAAGTCGATCGCTACGAGCGGCAAGTGGGCCGGAAAGTAGGGCCGTGGGCAACGCGCCTGCTTGCGGTGGTTCGGGAGGCGGATCACCCTTCGGGGTCGCCGCCTCCCGCTTCGTGTTGCGTAGCGCGGGCGTTTGTTACACGCAGGCCGACAACATCAGCGACGAGGCTCGCTCCCCGGAACCCGACTGACCGCAGACCTCACGAAGGCCCCGAACCATAAGTAGTCGCCCTCGGGTGGAGTCCGGGGGAAATGGGCTCGCCTCCGCCCGGTTCTGCGGGTAGTTGTTTGAGCATGACCTACTCTGCCGAACAGTTGCTTCCGGGGACGCAGCGCGCCCTGCTGCACCGCATTGCCACCGCTCAGTCGGAGGGCCGGGCGCCCTCGCTCGTCGCCGCGGTGCGGAGACAGGGGCAGACAGTCTGGAGCGGTGCCCGCAGTTGTGTGGACGGACACGCACCGGACGGCGACACACAGTTCAGGATCGGCTCCCTCACCAAGACCTTCACCGCGGTTCTGGTGTTGCGCCTGCGTGACGAGGGGCTGCTGGACCTGGAGGATCCGCTGGAGAAGCATCTGCCGGGCACCGGAGTCGGTGATGTGACGATCCATCAACTGCTGGGGCACAGTGCAGGACTTGGTGCCGAGTCGCCCGCGCCCTGGTGGGAGCGGACCCCGGGCACGCTGCGGCCCGTGTTGGCCGACGTACTCGGCGAGCAGACGCGGATGCACAGTCCGGGGCACCGTCACCACTACTCGAACCCCGGCTACACGCTGCTGGGCGCACTGGTCGAGAAGGTGCGCGGGGCGAGCTGGGCGGAGGCGCTGCGCGGGGAGATCCTGGAACCGCTCGCCATGCATCGCACCGGCCCCCAGCCGCAGGCGCCGCACGCGGGCGGCTGGGCCGTGCACCCCTGGGCCGATGCCATGCTGCCCGAACCGGCCGAGGACCTCGGGCTGATGGCCCCGGCCGGTCAGCTCTGGTCCACGACCGATGACCTCCTGCGCTTCGCGGCCTTCCTGGCCGAGGGCGACGACCGGGTGCTCCGTGCCGCCTCCGTGGAGCAGATGCGTGAACCGTCCGCGCCGGGCGAGCCCGGTGACTGGCAGTTCAATTACGGTCTGGGCCTCCAGGTGGTGCGGAGCGGCAACCGCACGCTGATCGGCCATACGGGCTCGCTGCCCGGATTCCTGGCCGCCCTGTGGATCAGCGTTGAGGATGATGTAGCGGCCGTCGTGCTCACCAACACAACGGCGGGCCTGATGGTCGGTGGTGTCGCAGCCGACCTCGTGGACATCGTGGCCGAGGCCGAGCCCCGCATCCCGGAGCCCTGGCGCCCGCTGCCGGAGGTGGATGCCGAACTGCTCGCGCTGACCGGTCCCTGGTACTGGGGCACGCGCGCGAACGTTCTGCGGATGGCTCCGGACGGTGGGCTGGAGCTTGGACCCCTGCAAGGCGTCGGCCGCGGCGCCCGGTTCACCGCTCAGCCGGACGGCACCTGGACCGGTCTCGACGGCTACTACGCGGGAGAGACGCTGCGCGTGGTCCGTAACAGCGACGGCAGCGTGAACCACCTGGACCTGGGGTCGTTCGTCTTCACGCGGGAGCCGTACGACCCGGCGGCAGCCGTTCCTGGTGGTGTGGACGAGGGCAGCTGGCGGGGCCTGTGAGATCGGGCGTCATGTTTCACGTGAAACGGCGGAGCGCGGGTCGGCCCAGGCCGTCAACTCCCGTTCCAACAGGGTGCGGAAGCGTGGAGTGACCCCGGCCTGATCCGCCCATCGCGAAAGCCGGGATGCTTCCGCCTCGATCGCGGCGGAAGCATCCCGGCCGATGTCGGACAGCATTCGCCGGGCCGGCGAGACATCCGACGGACGCCTTCGGATCCCGGCTGCGGTCAGAGGGCGAGCTTGAAGCCCACGTGGCTGGCGGTGAACCCGAGCCGCTCGTAGAAGCGATGTGCATCGGTCCGGGTCGCATCGGACGTCAGCTGCACCAACTGGCAGTCCTGGCGCCGGGATTCGTCCACGGCCCATTCGATCAGCAGGGTGCCGAGGCCGCTGCCGCGCTCGTCGGCGTGGATGCGTACACCCTCGATGACCGAGCGGGTCGAGCCCCGTCTGGACAGCCCGGGGATCACCGTCAGTTGCAGGGTGCCGACGACGCGGCCCTCGCGCACGGCGACCACCAGGTGTTGGTTCGGGTCGTCCGCAAGTCGCTGGAACGCGGTGCGGTACGGGGCGAGATCGTCCGGCGACTCCCGCTGGGCACCCAGCGGATCGTCGGCGAGCATGGCAACGATCACCGGGATGTCGGTGAGGGCGGCGGGGCGTATCTCCAGATCACTCATGATCGGCAGGGTACGCAGACCGACCGGGCGGTGCACGGTTCCGGCCGACTCGGACGGGCTGATGCCGGGCGACTCACGCGACCGGTACGGGGACCTTCAGCGCTTCGACGGCCTCGACCAGCGGGGCCAGTTCGGGATTCTTCGCGGCTTCGTCCAGCGCGGCACGCAGAGCGCTGTCGTTGGTCGGCCGGGCCTCGTCGAGCAGGGCGAGGCCGGCCTCGGTGACATCGGTGTAGATGCCGCGGCGGTCGGTGTCGCAGAGATACCGCGTCAGCAGTCCACGGTCCTCAAGGCGGGTGACCAGGCGGGTGGTGGCGCTCTGGCTGAGCACGACCGCGTCCGCGACCTGCTTCATCTGGAGATGCCCACCGGGACCGTTGTGCTGCCTGCTCAGAACTCCGAGCAGGGAGTACTCCCGCACGCTGAGTCCGTGCCCGGACTGCAGTGCCCGCTCGATACGGGCCTCGATCTTTCCGTGGAGCAAGGAGAGAGCGCACCAGCCCTGGGAGAGGGCGGTGAGTGCGGGGTCTGTCGCTGTCATGGGGTCTCTCCTCCGTGTCGGAGCCGCTTGCCTACAGGATAGGCGACTACCGCAATAGCCCGCGCTTGCAATTAATCGGCGTCTGCAATTATTGTGGACGCTCGTAAGGCGCAGACGCAATCTTCAGGGAAGGTGAAACCCATGCCGCTGGCGCTTCTGGCCCTCGCCATCGGGGCTTTCGGTATCGGGACCACCGAGTTCGTGATCATGGGGTTGCTCCCCGAGGTTGCCGCGGACTTCCAGGTCTCGATCCCCACCGCGGGATTCCTCGTCACGGGATATGCCCTCGGCGTCGTCCTCGGGGCCCCGCTGATGACGGCCCTCGGCACCCGGGTCACCCGCAAACGCATGCTGGTGCTGCTCATGGGACTGTTCGTCGTGGGCAACGTCGTCTCCGCGGTCGCCCCGGTCTTCGGCGTGATGCTCGCCGGCCGGGTGATCGCCTCGCTCGCCCACGGTGCCTTCTTCGGAATCGGAACGGTCGTCGCGGCGGACCTGGTCGCCCCTCAGAAGAGGGCCGGCGCGATCGCCATGATGTTCACCGGCCTCACCGTGGCCAATGTCGTCGGCGTACCGCTGGGCACCTACATCGGGCAGAGCGTCGGCTGGCGCACCACGTTCCTCGTCGTCGCCGCGATCGGCGTCGTCGGCCTTTTCGGTGTCGCCAGGCTCGTCCCCGAACAGGCGCGCAACGAAGGCGTGCGGCTCCGCGACGAACTGGCCGCGTTCCGCAATGTGCAGGTCCTGCTCGCCATGGGGATGACCGTGCTGGGCTTCGGTGGAGTCTTCGCCGCGATCACCTACATCACTCCGATGATGACCGAGGTAGCCGGATACTCGACGTCCTCCGTCACCTGGCTGCTGGTCCTTCTCGGACTGGGCATGGTGGGCGGCAATCTGATCGGCGGCAAGTTCGCCGACCGTCGCCTGATGCCCCTGCTGTACGTGTCGCTGGGCGCCCTCGCCGTGGTCCTCGCCCTGTTCACCCTGACCGCGCACAACAAGACCGCCGCAGCGGTCACCATCGTGCTGATCGGTGGCCTGGGCTTCGCGACCGTACCGCCGCTGCAGAAGAGGGTGCTCGACCAGGCCGCCGGCGCCCCGACCCTCGCCTCCGCCGCCAACATCGGCGCCTTCAACCTAGGCAACGCGCTCTCGGCGTGGCTCGGTGGCATCGTCATCGCGGCCGGCCTCGGCTACACCGCGCCCAACTGGGTCGGCGCAGCGCTGGCTGCCTCCGCCCTCGCGCTCGCGATCGTCTCCGGCGCGCTGGAACGCCGCACGGTCACGCCCAGCCGACTCGTCGCCCGGCACAGCCCCGAGCCTGCCCTGACCCCCGCGTCCCGGAACTGACCCCGCTCACCGAGCGACACGCAGCGCCTCACCGCCCACAACACAGAACCGCCCACAACACAGAACCGCACCACGCAGAACCTCATCGCACCACAGCACACCAAGGAGTCACCCCCCTCATGAGCACCACCACAGTCGCCGTCGCCCCGCTGACGACCCGGGACGCCGAAGCGCTCATCGACGCGGCCCGTGCTGCCGCCGAGGCCGCCGATGTCGCGGTCGCCGTCACCGTCCTCGACGCCGGCGGTCACCTGCTGGCCTTCCGGCGGGACGACCGGGCCGTCCTCATCGCCGGCGAGACCAGCACCCGCAAGGCGTACACGGCCCTTCAGCTCAATGCCCCCACGACCGACCTGGTCGACGCGGTCCAGCCCGGCGGGCTCTTCCACACCCTGCCCACCGCCCTCGACCGGCCGTTGCTCTTCATTGCCGGTGGTATTCCGGTGCATCGCGGCGGCCGGCTCATAGGCGCCATCGGCGTCGGCGGAGGCGCCCCCGACCAGGACCACGGCTTCGCGACGGCCGCAGCACGGTCGCTCGCCTGAACCGCTCGCCCGGGCGGTCAGCCCATCGCCACCGTCAGCGGGGCGTAGCGACGAGTCCAGTCGCCGGGCAGGTCCGAGGCTCCATGTGTCATCACCGCAGTCGTGGAGCCGGATCGCAGGCCGCACTCCTCGAACCAGTCGAGCAGCTCGGTATGGCGCGCGTCGATGTCCGCGCGCAGCGGCCGATCCGTCGCTTCCGCGAGCGAGGAGATGAGTGCCCGGGCCGTGGCGGTGTCGCGCGCTACCAGGGGGCCGACCGCATGTGTCCGGTCGCTCGGCCAGGCGGCCGCGTAGCCGATGAGGCGTCCTCCGTCCTGCGCCACCCGGATGTGGTCGGCATACGCGGGCAGCCGGGCGAGGACATGGGTCCGGTCGGCGCCGAAGACATCCGCATCCAGCCGGACCATGGCCTGCAGGTTCTCCGCCGTGGCCGGGCGGACGGTCACGGCGGAGGACCTGCCGCCGGCTGGCCGGAAGAGGCCGGTGACCCGCTGGGCGTGGCCCACGACCGAGAAGCCGAGCTGTTCGTAGAGCGGCTGCCCCGCAGCTGTGGCGTAGAGGCTGAGCGGCGTGTCCCCGGACTCGGCGAGCACACGGTGCATCAGCTGCCGCGCGACTCCCTGCCGCGCATAGCGCTCCGCGACGAGCACCATGCCGATGGCGGTCAGCCGGGGGCCGTAGGAGGTCACCACGCAGCTGGCCATCAGGCCCTTGCCCTCGGGGTCGTCAACGCCGTAGCCGGTTCCGGCGGCGAGGAGCAGGCCCCATCTGTGCTCATCGCGTGGCCAGCCACGGTCTTCGCTGAGATCGGCGCAGGCGACCAGGTCGCCCGGGGAGAGGCGCCGGACAGGCAGTTCGGTGATCGGAAGGGGCAGTGAGCTGGGCATGAAGGTCAGGCTGTACGACCCGATGTTCGCTCGTCCACCCCTTTACCGACTCCGGACGAACGGCGCAGCCGACGGCCGCGCCGGGTCGGCCCCCAGGGTTTCAGTACCGATATCGCCGTGACGAAAAGGTATGTCGCCGTCGCCACCGACGGTGCGACCACCAGGTCGATGTCGACGGCCCCCCGTGCCGCGGCCTCGTCGATGCCGGGCCGCAGGGAGAAGATGGACAGCGCCACGGTGATCAGGGTGAGCCAGAACTTCGTCCAGACCCACCGGTGCCTGGCCAGCCCCCATGGCGTGCGGAGCGCCAGGACGAGGCCGCTGAGCAGTGAGAACAGGGCGACCGGCACGATCAACCAGTCCCCGAAGATCTTCATGGCGAGGGTGGCGGCCTGTGCAGTGGCGGGGTCCCCGGTGGAAAAGGCCGCGATTCCGAGCGTCAGCAGTCCGACAGTCAGTCCCAGCCAGCTCACGGATACCGCGACATGCGCCACCAGGAGGCTTCGGCGGGCGGAGCGTTTGAGTGGTTTCACGTGAAACACGGTGCCGGGAGCGGGGCGATCGGGCGTCTGACGGCGGGAGTAATCGCGCGTACTAGCCTCGGCGTACGGCACGCGTTCCTCTGCGGGCTTCCTTGCTGGGCGAGTTTCTGTTCAGCTCGGTGCTGATGCGCTCATGGGCGCCAGTCATCGGTTCACGACTCGCCCGTGTCCGCCGCAAGGCATGCTGGGCCGGGGGATCGCGGAAGGTGGCCGTGCGACGGCCGTCAGCAGGGTCCGACTGCGTTCGCGGAGTTCGCGGGCAGGGGGACCACGGGCCGTGCTGGTGCGTAGGGCGACCACGAGACGTACGAGGCGAGGCACAGTATGGATGCTCCGGCCACAGGGTGGACCGAAGACGGAACGGGCAGATCCGGCGACGCGACCCTGATCCATCGCACCCTGACCGAGATCTCGCCCGTCGCGGACCAGGCGACCTCGTACTTCTACGCGCTGCTCTTCGTGCGTCACCCGGAGCTGAGGGAGCTGTTCCCGGTCGCGATGGACGTCCAGCGCGACCGGCTCCTCCGGGCGATCCTCACCGCGGCCGATCGGCTGGACGATCCGCGGGCACTTGCCGAGTACCTCGGCGGACTGGGGCGGGGCCACCGCAAGTACGGCACGCGGCCCATGCACTATCCCGCGGTGGGGGAGGCGCTCATGGGCGCACTGAGCCGCTACGCGACCACCACCTGGGACGGGGAGACCGAAGCGGCGTGGGTACGCGCCTACACCGCGATATCGCAGATCATGATCGACGCCGCAGCCGAGGACGAACAGCGGTCCCCTGCCTGGTGGCATGCGGAGATCGTGTCCCACGACCTCAGGACCCGGGACATAGCGGTGCTCACGCTCCGCCCCGACCAGGCCTACCCCTTCCTCGCCGGCCAGTACACGGCCGTCGAGACCCCGTGGTGGCCCCGGAACTGGCGGCACTACTCCTTCGCCTCGGCACCCCGCCGAGACGGCCTGCTCACCTTCCACATCAAGGCGGTCCCGGCCGGCTGGGTCTCCAACGCCCTGGTGCACCGGGCCCGGCCCGGGGACATCCTGCGCCTCGGCCCTCCCACGGGCTCGATGACGGTCGACCACTCCACCCACAACGGTCTGCTCTGCCTGGGCGGAGGCACGGGCATCGCACCCATCAAGGCGCTCGTCGAGGACGTCGCGGAGCACGGCGACCGGCGCCCGGTGGAGGTCTTCTACGGGGCACGCAGCGATTACGACCTGTACGACATCGACACGATGATGCGGCTCGAGAGGACCTATCCCTGGCTCGCGGTCCGGCCGGTGGTCTCCACGGGGCCGGGAACGGGAGGAAGCCTGATGCGGGGGCTGCTGCCCGAGGCGGTGCGGGAGTGCGGCCCGTGGCCCGAGTACGAGGCCTATCTCTCGGGCCCGCCCGGCATGATCCGCAGCGGGGTGGACGCGCTCCGGGGCATCGGCATGCCCGCTGAGCGCATCCGGCACGACTTCTTCGACGAGCTGGCAGCGACCGGCCCCGCCTGACCAAGGCGGGGGCAATCACAGCGGATGCGATGACGGCGGAGGCAGTCACCGCCACGGCAGAGGGATCGCCCCGCAGCCGCAGCCGCCACCGCAGCTCTGGACCACCAGCGTCCGGTCAGCCCAGATCGGGTGCGTGCATCGCGCGTACGCCCTCGATGTTGCCGTCCAGATAGTGCCGCAGTGACAGCGGTACGAGGTGGACGGCGGCGATCCCCATCCGGCTGAACGGCACCCGTACGATGTCGTACTCCCCGCAGGGGTCGTCGATCTCCGGGCCGTGCCGCCGGGACAGGTCCATCGAATCCAGTCGGCAGACGAAGAAGTGCTGGACCTTCACGCCCTTCACCCCGCCGCCCTCGATGTGCTCCACGGTGTCCACGAAACAAGGCACCACATCGGTGATCTTGGCGCCGAGTTCCTCGTCCACCTCGCGGTGCAGGGCTTCGACGACGGTCGCGTCCTCGGGCTCGACCCCGCCGCCGGGCGTGAGCCAGTAGGGATCCACTCCTGGCTTGGTGCGCTTGATGAGGATCAGGTCATTGCCGTCGAGCAGGATGGCGCGTGCGGTGCGCTTGACCACGGGACGTTCGGTCATGGCAAGAGAGTGGCCCGCAGAACCGGTTCTGAAACACCGGACCGGTGCCGGGCGGCCCTGCGCTCACCAGTCGGCGGCAGCACGCAGCAGCCACTCGTGCGCCCGCGCGATGTGGGGCAGTGCGAGTGTGCCGGTCCGCACCGCCAGGAAGTAGGTGCGCAGCGGCGGAACCGGAGGATCGAGGAGGGCCACCACCTCGCCCCGCTCCAGCGCCCGCTCGCACAGATAGCGAGGCAGCACGGCGAGTCCGGCGCCCGCCGCGGTGCACTCCAGGACCGCCCGGAGGTCCGGCACGATGACGGTTCCCGCGAGGGCGGGCCTGCTCTCGAAGACGGCGGCCCAGTATCGGGAGACGAGCGGCAGGCTCTCGTGGACCTCCACGACCGGCAGCTGTTCCAGCACCACGGGTCCCTTGTGCCGCAGCGCCCCGGGGCCGAGGCGCCCGGCCCAGCGCGGCGCGGCGACCAGCACATGCTCCTCGTCGCAGAGCGCGGTCGCGGTGAGCAGCCCACCGCGCGGACGGGCCGTCGCGATGGCCAGGTCATGGTGCCCGGCGGCCACCCCCTCCAGCGCTTCCTCGGCGCCGGCGAAGAAGGAACTGCGCAGGGCCAGGCCCTGCGCGACGAGCGGGGTGAGCGCGGGCAGGGCGCGCATCGAGGTGAACTCTGGCGGTCCGGCCAGATGCAGCGTCCGTACGCCCGACTCCTCGTCGAGCTCCGCCTCGGTGATCTCGATCAGCGCGTCCAGATGGGGCGCCGCCCGGTGCGCGAGTTCGTCGCCGATCGTCGTCGGGGTCACACCGCGGGCCCTGCGCAGGAAGAGCGGGCGCCCCAGCTGCCGTTCCAGGGTCCGGATCTGCGAGGTGACCGCGGGCTGGGAGAGGCCGAGCAGGGCGGCGGCCCTGGTGAAGGAACCGGCCCGGTGCACCATGACGAACGTGCGCAGCAGGGTCAGGTCCATGCCCTGTCCCTCCCACCCTCGCGATGCTTCGGACCCGTACAACTATAAATATGTCGATAGGTCGCTGTCGCTACTGTGATTGGACACTGACGGAGAGTCAACTAGCCTTGTTCGGGCGGTTCTTCGCAGGGGGAAGCAGGGGGGAGCAGGGGGAACCGGGGTGGTCCGAGCCACGAGGGGGGAGGCTCGGACCGCCCGCACCACCGGTCGGTCAGCGCTCGCCCATTGCCGCGTCGAGCGCCCGTTCCACATCCGCGACCAGGTCGGCGGGGCTTTCCGCACCGACCGAGAAGCGGACGAAGCCCTCGGGCACCGCGTCACCGCCCCAGCGCGCCCGGCGCTCGGCGGTGGAACGCACACCGCCGAAGCTCGTCGCGTCGTCGACCAGCCGCAGCTCGGCCAGGAAGCGCTCGGCCCGCTCGCGGTCGGGCAGCACGAACGACACCACGGAGCCGAAGCGCCGCATCTGCCGCACGGCCTTGGGGTACGAAGGGTCGGAGGGCAGCCCGGGATAGCGCAGCCCGGTCACCTCCGGCCGCTTGCCGAGCGCCTCCGCCAGCGTCAGGGCGGTGGCGCACTGCCGGTCGATCCGCAGCTCCAGCGTGGCCAGCGAGCGGTGCGCGAGCCAGGCCTCCATGGGGCCGGGAATGGCGCCGACCACCTTGCGCCAGCGCCGTACTCCCGCCGCCAGATCCGGATCACGGCAGGTCACATGGCCGAGCAGGATGTCTCCGTGCCCGGTCATGCCCTTGGTGTCACTGGCGACCGAGAAGTCGGCCCCCAGCTCCAGTGGACGCTGGCCGAGCGGTGTGGCGAGGGTGTTGTCGACGGCCACCAGCGTGCCGGCCGAATGCGCCGCCTCGACGAGCCGGCGCACGTCGCAGACATCGAGCCCCGGATTGGACGGGGTCTCGATCCACAGCAGCTTGGCGCCTTCGAGCACAGCCAGCTGGGCATCGTCGCCGGTCGGCGCGGTCCGCACCTCGACGCCGTACGCCTCCAACTGCTCGCGCACCAGCGGTAGGGCCTGATAGCCGTCGTCGGGCAGCACGACCACATCGCCGGTGCGCGCCTGGGAGAGCAGCACGGCCGAGATCGCCGCCATTCCGGAGGCGAAGACCGTGGTCTCGACGGGCTCCCCCGGTGCCTCCAGCTCACCGATGGCCCGTTCCAGATGGGTCCAGGTCGGGTTGGTGTCCCGGCCGTAGGTGTACGGACCGGTCGGCTCACCGGAGAGATGGAAGTGTGCGGCGAAGACCGGCCCGGGCAGGGTGGGCTCGAACTGCTCCGGTTCGGGCAGCCCGGCCCGTACTGCCCGGGTTCCGTCACCCATGGTGCTCATACCGCTTCCTCGCTTCTCTTCCCAGTGCTTCTCTCTCCGGTGTGCCACCGGCCTGAACTGCACTGCCTCAGGAGGCGTCGGGTCAGTCCTCGTCGGGCAGGATCACGTTCAGTGCCCACGACACGATGGAGATGATCAGGCCGCCGAGCACGGCGGTCCAGAAGCCCTCGACATGGAAACTCAGGTCGAACAGACCGGCCAGCCAGGAGGTCAGCAGCAGCATGAGCGCGTTGACCACCAGCGTGATCAGCCCGAGCGTGAGGATGAAGAGCGGCAGGGTCAGCAGCTTCACGACCGGCTTGACCACGAAGTTCACCAGGCCGAAGAGCAGGGCCACCACGACCAGCGTGAGTGCCTTGCGCCCGGTGCTGCCACCGGTCAGCGTGATGTCCTGGATAAGCCAGATGGCCACGGCCAGCGCACCTGCGTTGGCGATCGTCTTGACTACGAAATTCTTCATGTGTCTGATCGTGGCAGACCTGATCGGTGGCGGACACCGGCAGCACAGAGGCAAGGGGCGGACAGGCCATGAAGGCATTCAGACTGGACGAGCTGGAGGCGGAACGGGCCGCCAACGACGGCGCATATCTGCAGTTCGTGAAGGAACGGCACATGTCCGTCGGCCTGTACGCACTGGACGCCGGTGAGCTCGACCCGCAGCAGCCGCACAATCAGGACGAGGTCTACCTCGTCGTCAGTGGCCGCGCCGCCATCACGGTCGGCATGGAAACCACGCAGGTGGGCAGAGGGAGCGTGGTGTACGTACCGGCCGGCGTCGCCCACAAGTTCCACCACATCACCGAGGACCTGCGGGTGATGGTGGTCTTCTCTCCCCCGGAGAGCTGAGCGGATCCGCCGGGAGGGCTGAGCGGATCCTCCGGAGGCACTGAGTCGGTACGCCGGGAGAGCTGAGCGATCCTCCGGAGGCGCCGAGTCGGTACGCCGGGAGGGGGCCGGACCGATCCCTCGGAAGGCATGGCGATCCCCGGAAGGCATGGCGATCCCCCGGAGGGCGAGGGTCCGGTCTCAGGGATCCCTCAGGGGTCGATCAGGGGACTTCAAGGGCTGCGGGCCCCCCACCGGCCCCCTCCGCGCCTCTAGCATCGAGGCAGGAACTCATGGAGACGAGGTAAGGACGATGGCCGTGCGGGAGATATTCGCGGGGATGCCCTGGTGGGTGAAGTGGATCGCGGTGCCGGTCATCGCGATCGTCGTGTTCGGAGGCCTGATCGCCAGCGTGATCGGGTTCGTGATCGGACTGCTCTTCAAGGTCCTGATCTTCGTGATCCTGGTCGGCGGGCTCATCTTCGTCGTACGCAAGTTCATGTCGTCGTCCTCGTCGCGCGGCGACTGGTAGGACGATCGGAAGCCGACCGGGGCATTAGCCCAGCTGAGCTAAGCGAAAGTCGAAACGACGCCCCTCGCGGAACTGGCGGATAAGGTGGCAGTTCGCTGCCACCACCTGGGAATTAACAGTCCGTCACCACACTGACCAGTGGTTTGTACGGCGTTCGGCATCCGGACCCCAGCCATGCGGCAGCCCGTGGGGGCGGCCCCCACAGGCGGGCTGACCACCCGTCACCATGCCTGGGGGTGACTGTTGACCACGGCATCGAGCACTGCTGCGCCGACGCTGATCGGCTCGGTACAGCGAGCGCTGAGACTGCTGGAAGCCGTGGTGGCCCATCGCGACGGGGCGCCCGCGAAACAACTGGCCAGGGAAGCGGGCCTTCCTCTTCCCACGGCCTACCACCTGCTGCGCACCCTGACGTACGAGGGATATCTGCGCCGGGAGAACGGCGTCTTCCTCATCGGGACCGCGGCGGAACGCCTGGTCGGTGAAGGGGCGTTGCGGAACCGGCGCGGCGGAATGGCCGAGTCGCTGGCCCGCTGGCGCGACATCATCGGCACCCCCGTGTACTGCGCCGTCTACCGCGAGGGCGAGATCGAACTCGTCGCGGTCGCGGACACCCCCGCCATGCCCGCCGTCGACGAGTGGGCGTCCTTCCGGGAGACCGGCCATGCCCACGCGATCGGCCAGTGCCTGCTGAGCCAACTCGACGAGAAGGCCCGCGAGGACCACCTCGACCGTCACCCTGTGCGCCCGCTGACCCGCTACTCGGTGAAGGACCGCGCGACCCTCCTTGAGCGGCTGCGGTCGCTGGAGCGGACGGAACCTGTCATCGAGCGACAGGAGTACGCCCTCGGAACGGTCTGTGCGGCCATCCCGATCACAGCCGGATTCACCGCTGCCGCGATGGCGATTTCGGTACCCCTGGAGCAGGAAAGCCGGTTGCTCCCCGCAGTCGAACAACTACGTGGCGAAGTGGCCAACCTCTTGCGTTCGTTCGTGTTCTCTATCAGTATCTGAAAAATCACTCCTTGTGATCTGCTATCGCGTGCACCACGATGGCGTCAATAGGGCCACGGGGGATCATTCCTGGCCAGATTCATCTACTGCGGGGTTGAACGATGCGCGAGTCGGTTCAAGCTGAGGTCATGATGAGCTTCCTCGTCTCCGAGGAGCTCTCTTTCCGGATCCCGGTGGAGCTCCGGTACGAGGTCTGCGATCCGTATGCGATCCGGATGACCTTCCATCTGCCCGGTGACGCCCCCGTCACCTGGGCATTCGGCCGTGAGCTGCTGCTCGACGGCCTCAACAGCCCCAGTGGCGACGGCGATGTGCACATCGGCCCCACTGAGCCCGAGGGGTTGTCCGACGTACATATCCGGCTCCAGGTCGGCGAGGACCGGGCGCTCTTCAGGGCCGGTACGGCACCACTTGTGGCGTTTCTCGATCGGACCGACAAGCTCGTGCCACTTGGGCAGGAGTGCACGCTGGGTGACTTCGAGGGCAATCTCGAAGACGCCCTGGGCCGGATTCTCGCCGAGGAACAGAACGCCGGCTGAGCGGAACGGCGCAGCCGACCGGCCCGCCGGTCGAACACGGCATCTGCTGAACGGGTGAATTACTCACCCGCGGAGACGCTCAGGGTCTCGTCCTACGACGACGGCCCCTCCCGGTCCGTACGGGTGCCGAAGCTCCGGCTTCCGCGCCGAGCCCTGTGCGGTCCGCGGAGACGACCAGCGCCGCGAGCACCGTCGTCACCGGCACCGAGGCGACCAGTCCGATCGATCCGACCAGCGTTCGTACGATCTCCTCCGCCACCAGCTCGCTGTTGGCCACCGTCCCCACGCTGCTCTGCGCGACGGAGAACAGCAGCAGCAACGGCAGTGCCGCGCCCGCGTAGGCGAGCACCAGCGTATTGACGACCGAGGCGATGTGGTCGCGCCCGATCCTGATCCCTGCCCGGTAGAGCCCCCGTACGCCCAACGTCGGGTTCGCCTGGTGGAGTTCCCAGACCGCCGACGTCTGGGTCACGGTCACATCGTCGAGGACCCCGAGCGAACCGATGATGACACCGGCCAGAAGCAGACCGCTCATGTCGATGTGCGGGTACAGGCCATGGATGAGGCCGGTGTTGTCGTCGGTGTTGCCGGTCAGGCTCGCCCAGCCGATGAAGAGCGAGCCGAGCAGTCCGATCAGCAGCAGCGAGATCAGTGTGCCGATCACCGCGACCGAAGTACGGGCGGTCAGGCCGTGGCACATGTAGAGCGCGATCAGCATGATCGCGCTGGCCCCGACCACCGCGACGAGCAGCGGATTCGAGCCCTGGAGAATGGCGGGGAGGATGAACAGGGTCAGCACGGCGAACGAGACCGCGAGCGCGACCAGCGCCATCACCCCGCGCATGCGGCCCACCGCGACCACGACCAGGGCGAAGATCCCGGCCAGCAGCGCCATCGGGAACTTCCGGTTCACATCCGTCACCGAGTACTGCAGATCACGGGGCGCGTCGGGGGCGTACGCCACGACCACGCCCTGACCGTCGCGCAGCTGGCGCGGGGTGTCGGGCTGGATGATCTCGACGAACGTCCGGCCCTTGTCATGACCGGTCGTCACCTCGATCCTCGCCTTCTTGCACAGCCCCTGCCCGCCTTCCGACGGAGGCGTGGTGTCTCCGTCGACGGGCGTCCGGGCCGCGTTCACCTCCTTGCAGTCCACCTTGTCGATGTTCACCACCTTTCCCTGCTGGGTCTGCCGGTCGAATCCGACGCCGGTCCGTTCGTGCGGCGGCGCACCACCCGGCCAGAGGGCCACCAGACCGACGAGGACGGCGGCGGCGAACGGGAACAGTACGGCCGCGATGACCTTGCGCAGATGCTTGGAGACGGGCGCGGCAGGGCCATGGCTGTGCGAGTGGCCGTGCTGATGGGTTTGTGGTTCGTGGTCGATTCGGGGGGACGTCACCGGCCGATCATCGCAAGAAGAGACGGGCCCACTGTTCAGCAGGCGGGACGGGGCGCTAGCGTGGAGGGACCTTTGCACACGCGGGAGCTCGGAGCACCGGGCTGAGAGGGCGCTGATCTCCGTACGTCCGTACGGGACAGGCTGCGCCGACCGCCGAACCTGTTACCGGGTAATGCCGGCGTAGGGAGTAGGTCTCATGACCACATCGGACGCACGCACGCCTGCCTCGAACCAGAGCGACGAGGCCGGGAAGTCCATCGGCTGGCACAAGGGGTACGTCCGGGGCTCGCGCCCGGACCTCCAGGTGCCGGTCCGTCAGGTGCACCTCACCAACGGCAAGGACGTGACGCTGTACGACACGTCGGGTCCGTACACCGATCCCACCGTCGAGACCGATGTCCGTCGCGGGCTCGCACCGCTGCGGGAGAACTGGATCATCGCCCGCGGCGACACCGAGGAGTACCCGGGCCGCCCCGCCCGCCCGGAGGACGACGGGCTCAAGCACACCTCGCCGCGTGGCGGGCTGCGCAACCTCGACGCGGTCTTCCCCGGCCGCCCGCGGCTGCCGCGCCGCAGCCGGGACGGACGGCCGGTGACCCAGCTCGCGTACGCCCGCCGGGGCGAGATCACCCCGGAGATGGAGTACGTGGCCATCCGGGAGAACGTCGAGCCCGAGGTGGTGCGCGAGGAGATCGCGGCCGGCCGGGCCGTGCTGCCCGCCAACGTCAACCACCCGGAGATCGAGCCGATGATCATCGGCAAGCGGTTCCTGGTGAAAGTCAATGCCAACATCGGCAACTCCGCGGTGACGTCCTCCATCGAGGAGGAGGTGGAAAAAATGACGTGGGCGACGCGTTGGGGCGCCGACACCGTCATGGATCTGTCCACCGGCCGCAACATTCACACCACCCGTGAGTGGGTTCTGCGCAACTCCCCCGTGCCGATCGGCACCGTCCCGCTCTACCAGGCCCTGGAGAAGGTCGACGGCCGGGCGGAGGAGCTGACCTGGGAGATCTACAAGGACACGGTCATCGAGCAGGCCGAGCAGGGCGTCGACTACATGACCGTCCACGCCGGCGTGCGCCTGCCGTACGTACCGCTGACCGCCCGCCGCAAGACCGGAATCGTCTCGCGCGGCGGTTCGATCATGGCGGCTTGGTGTCTCGCGCACCACAAGGAGTCGTTCCTGTACGAGCACTTCGAGGAGCTCTGCGAGATCCTCGCGACCTACGACGTGACGTACTCACTGGGCGACGGGCTGCGTCCCGGCTCGATCGCCGACGCCAATGACGAGGCGCAGTTCGCCGAACTGCGCACGCTCGGCGAGCTGAACACGGTCGCCAAGCGGTTCGGCGTCCAGACCATGATCGAGGGGCCGGGCCACGTTCCGATGCACAAGATCAAGGAGAACATCGACCTTCAGCAGGAGATCTGCGAGGAGGCGCCGTTCTACACGCTCGGCCCGCTGACCACCGATGTCGCGCCGGCGTACGACCACATCACCTCCGGCATCGGCGCGGCGATGATCGCGTGGTGGGGCACGGCGATGCTCTGCTACGTCACGCCGAAGGAGCACCTCGGCCTGCCCAACCGGGACGACGTGAAGACCGGTGTCATCACCTACAAGATCGCGGCGCACGCGGCGGACCTCGCCAAGGGGCACCCCGGGGCGCAGGACTGGGACGACGCGCTCTCCGACGCCCGGTTCGAGTTCCGCTGGGAGGACCAGTTCAACCTGGCCCTCGACCCGGACACCGCACGGGAGTTCCATGACGAGACGCTGCCGGCCGAGCCGGCGAAGACGGCCCACTTCTGTTCCATGTGCGGTCCGAAGTTCTGCTCGATGAAGATCTCCCAGGACATCCGGCGCGAGCACGGCGGTTCGCAGTCGGAGATCGAGGCGGGCATGGCGGAGAAGTCCAAGGAGTTCGCGGCGGCCGGCAACCGGGTCTATCTGCCGATCGCGGACTGATCCGGACGCGTCGCCGCCCCGGAGGATCATGCTTCCGGGGCGGCGACGCGCTGTCCGGCAGGGACACGAAGGCAGGGACTCGAAGGCCGGGAATCACCGGGGAATCACGGGTCAGGACGCACCGGCCGGGAATCGGCGGTGATCCTGCCTGTGGCCGGAGCCGGGGTGCGCCCGGACACCGGTCAGTCCAGTTCGTGCTCGGGGCCGCCGAAGTCGGGGCTGGTGAAGTCCGGTGAGGTGAACGTCGGCCGGGGGCCGGCCGCCGGGCCGTCGTCCGGGCTGGAGAAGTCCGGCGGGCTGTAGCCGATCTTCGGGATGCGGTTCGCGGAGCGGACCGGGGTGCGCGAGGCGGGACCGGCGTCGGGATCGGCGAGCGCGTCCCGCAGGAATGGCAGGATGCCGCGCTCCAGCAGGGCGTGACGCCACGCCTCCCTGGCCCGCGCCACGTCCTCCGGCAGCTCCTCCTCGTCGTCCTCGACGGGCTGGGCCACCGATCCGTTGCGCAGCGCCGTGATGAGCAGCCCGACGGCGGCGACCAGGATCGCTGCGGCCGTGACCGCGGCGAAGAACCAGCCCGCCGAGACCATCGTGGAGGCGAAGGACGGCGCCGGGTCGAGCAGCCTCAGCAGGTAGCCGGCCAGCAGGAATATGAACGCCGCGGTACCGGCGAGCACCGGCGCCAGGACCGTGACGACGGCTCCTATGCCGGCGCCCGACTGATGCGAACGGACCGTGCCGGGACCGGGGTTCGCATCCTGGTCCGCCCCGTCGGCGGGGCCGCGAAGTTCCTCGCGGGCCTCCACGTAGTGCTTGTACTCGGTGGCGGCCGTCGTGGTGATCAGCTCGGTGGCGTCCAGCGCCATGGTGCGAAGCTGCACGGCATTGAGCCGTTCGCCGACCGCGGCCAGATCCGGCCGTTCATGGGCATGACGCAGTGCGTCGTCGAGGATCCGCTCGTACTCGGGTCGGTCCTCGGCCAGCAGGTGCGGAGCGCTGTTCATGTGCATCCCCCGATGCTCCGTCGGGCCTGAGTGCCCGCTGAATGCGAGCAGTTGGGCGGAAACGGAGGAGAGCCTGCTACTGATACGCCGATGGTAGAGCGCCCACGGCACGGGGTGACAGGGGGTTTCCGTAAATAGGCCCAGCGGTCGGACTGGTCAGGTCGAGGGACCCTCTTCCCGGAAGTGTGTCAGTCATGCAGAGGCAGTTGGACGACCAGTAGCTTTCCGGCCATGGTCACTCCGCCGTCCATGGCGATGGCGAGCCCGTCCGCGTACACGTGCGGACCCTCGACCACGGGGCCGGAACCATCCTCGCCGTCCTCCGAGCCGACCTCGCCCAGAAGGTACGGGATGGGGCTGTGACCATGGACGATGCGCTGTCCGCCGTAGGCCGACATCAGCTCCCGGACGGCCTGCGGACCCGACTCGTCGCGGAAGGCGAACCGCTTGGTGAGCTTCCGGAAGAGGTCCCAGCACTCGTCGGCGTCGTTACGCGTGAGAATGGCGTGCACGGTGTCGTTGACGTCCTCGATGGTGCTGCCGTATTCGAGGTACGCCGTCGTGTCGGAGTGCATCAGCAGATGCCCGTCCTCCTCGACGACCGCGTCGAGCCGGGACATCCACTGGAGGTGGACGTCCTGGAGGCGCTCCATGTCGTTCTTCTGGCCGCCGTTGAGCAGCCAGGCCGCCTGGAAGGTGGCGGTGCCCGCACCGGAGTTGACCGGGGTGTCGTTGAAGCGCTTGGCGCCGAGGAGCAGCAGTTCGTGATTGCCCATCAGGGCCTTGCAGTAGCCGCCGGCGGCCGCTGCCTCGGCGGACAGGCGCATCACGAGGTCGATGACCCCGATGCCGTCCGGGCCCCGGTCGGTGAAGTCGCCGAGGAACCAGAGCCGGGCGTTGCCCGCCGACCACTTGCCCTCGGCGTCGATGAGGCCCTGCTCGGCGAGGGCGGCGTGGAGCTCGTCCAGATAGCCGTGGACGTCGCCGACGACGTACAGCGGCCCGCGGCCCTGCTCCGGGGCGGGGAGCGGGTCGGGGACCGTCGGGACCTCCACGGTGTCACCGCGGTTGATCACCGGAAGATCGCGCGCGGTGGGCGTGTACCCGTCCGGCGGCATGTCGCCGGGGACGGCGTTGCCCGGGTGCGCCGATGGCGGCGGCACCGGGCTCTGGGCATAGGGCGGTACGCGGAAGTCGCGCAACGTCGCAGTCCGCACCACGGGTTCCTGACCGGCCCCCTGTGTCATCGACCCCTCCACCACCGTCGCGCCGCCGTACACCTGACGGGCCCTGCTGGTCGGGGCGGTCCGCGGTGTCGTGCGCCCATCATAGGAATGCGGATCGTGCTCTGTGACGCACCAGGGGTGGTGAATCCGGACGCACGTCGGGTTCACCGGCCGTTTGGTCCGAAATCTCCTGATCAATCCCCTGCCGGAGAGCGGGGCGCACTGACCGTGGTGCGGGGTGGACGGCGTTGCGAGGAGGTCCGCACGATGAGTTCGGTCGGTATGACCTGCTCCACCGGTCCGTCGTGATCCACGCCCTCGATGGCGTCGATCAGGAGCTGGACGACCGCGGTGCCGATTCTGCGCGGCTTGAGCGAGAGGGTGGTGATAGGCGGCTCGGTCGTCGCGTACACCGTGGACTCGCTGCAGCAGACCAGCAGCAGGTCCTCGGGGACGCGCAGGCCGTACCGGCGGGCCGCCGCCAGCAGATCGGTCCCGTTGGGGTCGAAGAGCCCGTAGACGGCGTCGGGGCGGTCGGGGCGGGCGAGCAGCCGGTCGGCGGCGACCGCGCCCGCGCAGGGATCGTGGGCGGGGTACGACTCGTACACCGGGTCCTGGCCCACGCGCTCGCACCAGTGGAGGTACGCGGTGGTGGAGAGGCGGGTGTACGTGTCGGTGGTGGTGCCGGTGAGCAGGCCGATACGGCGGGCCCCGGCGGCGGCGAGATGGTCGAGCAGGTCGAGCACGGCCGCCCGGTGGTCGTTGTCGACCCAGGCCGTGACCGGGAGCGTTCCGGCCGGGCGTCCGTCCGAGACGACGGGCAGCCCCTGGCGCACCAGCTCCGTGACGACCGGGTCCTGGTCGGACGGGTCGATCACGACGGTGCCGTCGAGGGCGACGTTCGACCAGACGTCGTGGCGCGAGGTGGCGGGCAGGATGACGAGGGCGTAACCGCGGGCGAGCGCGGCGGAGGTGGCGGCTCTGGCCATCTCCGCGAAGTACGCGAATTCGGTGAAGGTGAAGGGTTCGTCCCCGTAGGTCGTCACGGTCAGGCCGATCAGGCCGGACTTGCCGGTACGGAGGGTTCGGGCCGCGGCGGAAGGGCGGTAGCCCAGGCGCTCTGCGACCTCGCGGACATGGCGGCGGGTGGCGTCCGGGAGCCTGCCCTTGCCGTTGAGCGCGTCGGAGACGGTCGTGATGGAGACCCCGGCGGCGGCGGCCACGTCCCGGATTCCCGCTCGTCCCTGCCGGCCGCCGCGCCGGGGTGTGTCCGTCCGGCTCACCTGGTGCTTCCCTGCTGCTGTCATGGCGAGCCGATAGTAGGGCTCGGAGGGGTGGATGGCCTGGTCGCATATTCACTCGTTGACAGGCACGTTTTTGCATGATCATCAAAGGCCAAATGCCTTGCAAAACAAGGGTGTTGAAGGGCTTGACCGTAGTGTGTCATGCGTCGAACCCGATGGGCCTGCTAAATGGTCGATGTCTCGAAGGGGTCTCATCTCACCTCTTCGAGGGACGCGCGCCACGGAGTGAGCCACCGGCGCACGAGGGACCAAAAGGCGCTCCCCCCATTCCTGGTCGCACCGGACGATTGGGTGCTCCGGCCATTCGCAGCGGCGCCCAATCCTCATAAGGTGAGCAGTATTGATGTGTACAGACGATCGAGGAGGACCTGCGGTGAGCGAGACGAGCCCCAAGCTGCGTGCCGAGCTGGACGGCGTTCCCGCCTATGTACCGGGCAAGCCGGCTGCCGCCGGTGGACCGGTCGCGTTCAAGCTGTCCTCCAACGAGAATCCGTATCCGCCACTGCCCGGAGTGATGGAGTCCGCCCTGGCGGCGGCCGCGAACTTCAACCGCTACCCGGACATGGCCTGCACCGGTCTGATGAACGAGCTGGCCGACCGTTTCGGTGTGCCCCTGACGCACCTCGCCACCGGAACCGGCTCGGTCGGTGTGGCGCAGCAGCTGCTCCAGGCGACGTCGGGCCCGGGCGACGAGGTCATCTACGCCTGGCGCTCCTTCGAGGCGTACCCGATCATCACGCAGGTCAGCGGCGCGACCTCGGTGAAGGTGCCGCTGACCGACGGTGAGGTGCACGACCTCGACGCGATGGCGGACGCGATCACGGACCGCACCCGGATGATCTTCGTCTGCAACCCGAACAACCCGACCGGCACCGTGGTGCGCCGGGCCGAGCTGGAGCGGTTCCTGGACCGGGTGCCGGGCGATGTGCTGGTGGTGCTCGACGAGGCGTACCGGGAGTTCATCCGCGACGCCGAGGTGCCGGACGGCATCGAGATCTACCGGGACCGGCCGAATGTGGCGGTGCTGCGGACCTTCTCCAAGGCGTACGGCCTGGCGGGTCTGCGGGTCGGTTTCGCGGTGGCCCACGAGCCGGTGGCGGCCGCGCTGCGCAAGACGGCGGTGCCGTTCGGGGTCAGCCAGCTCGCCCAGGACGCGGCGGTCGCCTCGCTGCGTGCCGAGGACGAACTCCTGGGGCGGGTGGGCTCCTTGGTGTCCGAGCGCGAGCGGGTGCAGCGCACCCTGGCCGGCCAGGGGTGGACCGTGCCGGAGTCCCAGGCGAACTTCGTCTGGATGCGGCTCGGCGAACGTACCGGCGACTTCGCCGCGGCCTGTGAGCGGGCCGGAGTGGTGGTCAGGCCGTTCGCGGGCGAGGGCGTGCGGGTCTCGATCGGGGAAGGCGAGGCGAACGACCTGTTCCTGAAGGCGGCGGAGTCGTACCGCAAGGAGCTGTAGAGCGACCGCGCAGGCCGCCTGTGCGACGAAGGGCCCGGCCCCGCACCTCGTTCGTCGAGGTGCGGGGCCTTTTGCCGGTGCGGGCCCTCTCGCTCCCGGGGTCGGGGCGTCTGGTTCGGGTGGATTGATCAAAACGTCCCGAGAGGGGTACCCCGCCCGAACGTCCCGAAAGTCTGTGCGCCATAATGCTTGTGAATGTGAACGCGTTCACAAGCGTGTCCTGTTTCCTCCCATGATTAGTCGGATTTAAAGGGCAAACTGCCGGTGTGACTACGGCGACGTAAGGAGAAGACGACGTGGAGCTAGCTCTGGCGCCGGAGACCCTGGCGCGATGGCAGTTCGGTATCACCACCGTCTATCACTTCCTGTTCGTCCCCCTGACGATCTCGCTCGCCGCGCTCACCGCCGGCCTGCAGACCGCCTGGGTCCGGACGAACAACGAGAAGTACCTCAGGGCGACGAAGTTCTGGGGCAAACTCTTCCTGATCAACATCGCCATGGGCGTCGTCACCGGCATCGTCCAGGAGTTCCAGTTCGGCATGAACTGGTCCGACTACTCGCGGTTCGTCGGCGACATCTTTGGCGCCCCACTCGCGTTCGAAGCACTGATCGCGTTCTTCTTCGAGTCCACGTTCATCGGTCTGTGGATCTTCGGCTGGGACAAGCTGCCGAAGAAGATCCACCTCGCCTGCATATGGATGGTCTCCATCGGGACGATCCTGTCCGCGTACTTCATCCTGGCGGCCAACTCCTGGATGCAGCACCCGGTCGGCTACCGGATCAACAAGGAACGCGGCCGGGCCGAGCTCACCGACTTCTGGCACGTGCTCACCCAGAACACCGCGCTCGCCCAGTTCTTCCACACCATCACCGCGGCCTTCCTGGTCGGCGGCGCGTTCATGGTCGGCATCGCCGCCTTCCATCTGGCGCGCAAGAAGCACATCCCGGTGATGCGGACCTCGCTTCGCCTCGGACTGATCACCGTGGTGATCGCCGGACTTCTCACCGCCATCAGCGGCGACCAGCTCGGCAAGGTCATGTTCAAGCAGCAGCCGATGAAGATGGCCGCCGCCGAAGCCCTCTGGGAGGGGCAGAACTCGGCACCCTTCTCGATCTTCGCGGTCGGCGACGTGGCCAAGGGCCACAACACCGTGGAGATCTCCATCCCGGGGATACTGTCCTTCCTCGCGGACGACAGCTTCACCTCGTACGTCCCCGGCATCAACGACATCAACAAGGCCGAGCAGGAGAAGTTCGGCCCCGGCGACTACCGCCCCAACATCCCGGTCGCGTTCTGGAGCTTCCGCTGGATGATCGGCTTCGGGATGGCGTCCTTCGGACTCGGAATCCTCGGACTGTGGCTGACCCGGAAGAAGTTCATGCTGCCGCCGGGGCTGAGGACCGGTGAGGACGAAGTGCCGCACCTGGTCCTCTTCAAGAACAAGGCACTCAGCCCGAAGCTCGCCAGGTGCTACTGGATCGTCGCGCTCTGGACCCTGCTCTTCCCGCTGATCGCCAACTCCTGGGGCTGGATCTTCACCGAGATGGGCCGCCAGCCCTGGGTCGTCTACGGAGTGCTCCAGACCCGCGACGCGGTCTCCCCCGGCGTCTCGCAGGGCGAGGTGCTCACCTCGATGATCGGCTTCACCCTGCTCTACGCCGTGCTCGCGGTCGTCGAGGTCAAGCTGCTCGTGAAGTACATCAAGGCAGGCCCTCCGGAGCTCACGGAGGCCGACCTCAATCCGCCCACCAGGATCGGCGGCGACCACGACGACGCCGACCGGCCGATGGCCTTCTCCTACTGAGAGCAGAGGAGCTGAGAGATGGAACTCCACGACGTCTGGTTCGTGCTCATCGCCGTCCTCTGGACCGGCTACTTCTTCCTGGAGGGATTCGACTTCGGGATCGGCGTCCTCACCAAGCTGCTCGCCCGCGACCGCAAGGAACGACGGGTCCTGATCAACACGATCGGGCCCGTCTGGGACGGCAACGAGGTGTGGCTGCTCTCCGCGGGCGGTGCGACCTTCGCCGCCTTCCCCGAGTGGTACGCCACCCTGTTCTCCGGCTTCTACCTGCCGCTGCTGATCATCCTGGTCTGTCTGATCGTGCGCGGGGTCGCCTTCGAGTACCGGGCCAAGCGGTCCGGTGAGAAGTGGCAGACCAACTGGGAACACGCCATCTTCTGGACCTCGTTGATCCCGGCCGTGCTCTGGGGCGTGGCCTTCGGGAACATCGTGCGCGGCGTGAAGATCGACGCCGACATGGAGTACGTGGGCAACTTCTGGGACCTGCTCAACCCATACGCCATTCTCGGCGGACTGGTCACGCTCTTCCTCTTCACCTTCCACGGCGCCGTGTTCGCGGGGCTCAAGACGGTCGGGGACATCCGGGAGCGGGCGGGCAGGCTGGCGCTGAAGCTGGGGATCGTCACCGCGGTGCTCGCGCTCGGCTTCCTGATCTGGACCCAGCTCGACAACGGGGACGGCTGGAGCCTGCTGGCGATGATCGTCGCCGCGGTGGCGCTGGTCGCCGCGGTCGCCCTGATCGCGGTGGGACGCGAGGGCTGGTCGTTCGCGTTCTCCGGTGTGACCGTCGCGGCCGTGGTCGCGATGCTGTTCCTGACACTCTTCCCGAACGTCATGCCGTCCTCGCTGGACGACGCCTGGAGCCTCACGGTCACCAACGCCTCGTCCACCCCGTACACGCTGAAGATCATGACCTGGTGCGCGGGGATCGCCACCCCCGTCGTCCTGCTGTACCAGGGCTGGACGTACTGGGTGTTCCGCAAGCGCATCGGTACGCAGCACATCGCCGAGGCGCACTGAACGCAGCCGGGGCCTGCCCGGCGGATCACGGCCGGGGTCGCGACGCCGACCCTGATCCGCCGGGCGGACCCCGGTCCGACGACCGAGCTCGATAGGGGCTGTTTCACGTGAAACCGATCGACCCGCGTCTGCTCCGCCACGCCCGCGCCACCCGCCTCTTCCTGGCAGCCGTGGTGGCGCTCGGAGTTTTCGGGGCGGCGCTGGTCATCGCCCAGGCCATGCTCATCGCCGAAGTGGTGGTGGGCGGGTTCGAGGACGGACTGACGGTCTCCGGGCTGAGGACCCCGCTGGTGCTGCTCGCCGCGGTCGCGCTCGGCCGGGGCCTGGTCGCCTGGCTGACCGAACTGGCCGCGTACCGGGCCAGCGCGGCGGTCAAGTCGGAACTCCGCGGCCGGCTGCTGGAGCGGGCCGCGTCGCTCGGTCCCGGCTGGCTGAGCGGTCAGCGGACCGGTTCCCTGGTGGCGCTCGCCACCCGTGGTGTCGACGCGCTCGACGACTACTTCGCACGCTATCTGCCGCAGCTCGGACTCGCGGTGGTCGTGCCGGTGGCGGTCCTGGCCAGGATCGTCACCGAGGACTGGGTCTCGGCGGCGATCATCGTGGTCACGCTGCCGCTCATCCCGCTCTTCATGATTCTTATCGGCTGGGCCACCCAGTCGCGGATGGACCGCCAGTGGCGGCTGCTGTCCCGGCTCTCCGGACACTTCCTCGACGTGGTCGCCGGGCTGCCGACGCTGAAGGTCTTCGGACGTGCCAAGGCACAGGCCGAGTCCATCCGTACGATCACCTCGCAGTACCGCCGGGCCACGCTGCGCACCCTGCGGATCGCGTTCCTGTCGTCCTTCGCCCTGGAGCTGCTGGCGACACTGTCGGTGGCCCTGGTGGCCGTCACCATCGGCATGCGGCTGGTCCACGGCGAACTCGACCTCTACACCGGCCTGGTGGTGCTGATCCTGGCGCCCGAGGCCTATCTGCCGATCCGCCAGGTCGGGGCGCAGTACCACGCGGCAGCCGAGGGACTCTCGGCCGCCGAGGAGATCTTCGCGGTCCTGGAGACCGAGCCCCGGCAGGCCGGCACGGCGGATGTACCCGCCTCGCTCCGGCTGGAGCTGGAAGGGGTGACCGTACGGCACGAGGGCCGCACCGAGCCTTCGCTGAACGAGGCCTCACTGGTGGTGGACGAGGGGGAGACGGTGGCCCTGGTCGGCCCCAGCGGCGTCGGGAAGTCCACCCTGCTCGACGTGGTCCTCGGGTTCACGGCACCCGACGAGGGACGGGTACGGATCGGCGGCGCCGATCTGGCGACGCTCGCCCCCGAGCGCTGGCGGGAACGGATCGCCTGGGTGCCGCAGCGCCCGTACCTCTTCGCGGGCACCATCGCGGAGAACGTACGGCTGGCCCGGCCGGACGCCGACGACAGCGCGGTCGCGGCCGCGTTGCGGGACGCCGGGGCACACGACTTCGTGGCGGAACTGCCGGACGGGGCACGGACACTCATCGGCGAGGACGGCGCGGGCCTCTCCGCCGGACAGCGCCAGCGGCTCGCCCTGGCGCGGGCCTTCCTCGCCGACCGCCCGCTGCTGCTGCTCGACGAACCGACCGCGAGCCTGGACGGCGAGACGGAGGCGGGGATCGTCGAGGCGGTACGGCGGCTGGCCGTGGGCCGGACCGTGCTGCTGGTCGTGCACCGCCCGGCGCTGCTCTCGGTGGCCGACCGGGTGGTGACCCTGGAGCCGGGCGCGACCGTGCGGCCGGCCGGGGCCGAGCCGTCCGCAGCCGTACCGCGGCCGACGAGCGCACCCTCCACCCCCGCCGGAGCGACGCCGGAACCCGAGGCGCTGCGGGAGACCGCAGCCCGCTCCGGCCGGGTCCTGGCGCGGGTCAGGGAGGCCGCCGGGGCGCAGCGCGGCCGACTGGCACTCGCGCTGTTGCTGGGCAGCCTCGCCCTGGGCTCGGCCGTAGGCCTGATGGCCGTCTCCGGCTGGCTGATCTCCCGCGCCTCCGAGCAGCCCCCGGTGCTCTATCTGATGGTCGCGGTGACCGCGACCCGCGCCTTCGGGCTCGGGCGGGCCGTCTTCCGTTACGCCGAGCGTCTGGTGTCGCACGACGCGGTGCTCAAGATGCTCGCCGAACTGCGCGTCGCGGTCTACCGGGGGCTGGAGCGCGTCGCGCCCGCCGGACTCCGCCGCACCCGGCGCGGGGACCTGCTCTCCCGGCTCGTCGCCGATGTCGACGCCCTGCAGGACTACTGGCTGCGCTGGCTGCTGCCCGCCGCGACCGCCGTGGTCGTCGGGACGGCGGCCGCCGGGTTCGTCGGCTGGCTGCTGCCGGCGGCGGGCGCGGTGCTGGCCGCCGGGCTGCTGCTGGCCGGGGTGGGAGTGCCGCTGGTCAGCAACGCCTGCTCCCGCCACACGGAACGCCGGCTCGCCCCCGCACGCGCCGATCTGGCCACCCGGATCACGGACCTGCTCGGCGGGACCGCCGAACTGACCGTCGCGGGTGCCCTGCCCGCCCGTGCGGAACGCACCCGGGAGGCCGACGGCGTGCTGACCCGGATCGCCGCCCGCGCGGCCACCGCCACCGCGCTCGGCGGCGGCCTCATCGCCCTCGTCGCCGGCCTCACCGTCGTCGCCACCGCACTCGTCGCCCTTCCCGCCGTGTACGACGGCCGGCTCGCGGGCGTGGAACTCGCGGTGGTGGTGCTCACCCCGCTGGCCGCCTTCGAGGCCGTGACGGGGCTGCCGCTCGCCGTGCAGTACCGCCGCAGGGTCGAGCGGAGCGCGGAGCGGGTGTACGAGGTGCTGGACGCCCCGCTGCCCGTGCACGAGCCCGAGAGCCCGGCCGAGGCGCCCGCGTCGCCCTTCCCGCTGGAGGTACGGGGACTGTCCGCGCGGTACGCCGGAGCGGAGCGGGACGCCCTCGACGGCGTCGACCTGACGTTGACGGCGGGCCGGCGGATCGCCGTCGTCGGGCCGTCCGGCTCCGGCAAGACGACCCTCGCCCAGGTCCTGGTCCGCTTCCTGGACGCACGGGCCGGGACGTACCTGATCGGCGGCGTCGAGGCCGGTGCGCTGGAGGGGGACACGGTCCGGCGGTTCGTCGGGCTGTGTGCCCAGGACGCCCATGTCTTCGACAGCTCCATCCGGGAGAACCTGCGGCTGGCCCGTACCGGCGCGACGGAGGAGGAACTGCGGGAGGCGCTCGGCCGCGCCCGGCTGCTCGACTGGGCCGACGCCCTGCCGGACGGGCTCGACACCCTCGTCGGTGAACACGGCGCACGCCTCTCCGGCGGCCAGCGCCAACGCCTCGCCCTGGCCAGGGCGATCCTCGCCGACTTCCCCGTACTCGTCCTGGACGAACCCGCCGAGCATCTCGACCTGGCGACCGCGGACGCCCTGACCGCGGACCTGCTGGCCGCCACCGAGGGACGCACGACCGTCCTGATCACCCATCGCCTGCAAGGTCTCGAAGCCGTCGACGAGGTGCTGGTGCTCGACGGGGGCCGGGTCGTCCAGCGCGGCCCGTACGCCGACCTCGCCGCCGGAGAAGGCCCTCTGCGCCGGATGCTGGAACGCGAACGCGAGACCACGACGCGGGTACCTGAACGGAAGGCCGCACGAGCAGCCGGGGAAGCCGTGGGCGTGCCCGCGTGAGCCGGGCGGCCCGGCGGCCGACTTTCCTCCCTAATCGGGACTAACTACTCTCGGGGTATGCCGGAGCAGGACCCGAAGGACTCACTCGAAGCGGCTACCCGGGCGACCCGCAGCCTGCAGGGCCTGTCCACCGAGATCACCGCCCGCATCCCGCAGCTGCTGGAGGCCATGCGCTCCGTCGGCGCGGGCCTGGAGCTGCACTCCACCCTCGACCGGATCTGCGAGACGGCCGCCGAACTCGCCCACTCCCGCTATGCCGCCATCGGAGTCGTCGACGAGGAGGGCGAGGGGCTCTCCGACTTCGTCACCTACGGGGTGCCGGACGAGGTGGCGGACGAGATCGGCCGCCGCCCCGACGGGCACCGGGGGCTGCTGGGCGCGCTGATCCACGACCCGGCGCCGGTGCGGCTCGCCGATCTGACGGCCGATCCGAGGTTCGCCGGCTTCCCGCCCGGCCACCCCCCGATGCGGACCTTCCTGGGCGTCCCGATACGGGTGCAGGGGGAGATCTTCGGGAACCTCTATCTGGCCGAGAAGGACGACGACGGCGAGTTCAACGACTACGACCTGCACATGGTGCGGGTGCTCGCCACCGAGGCCGGGATCGCCATCGGCAACGCCCGGCTGTACGAGGCGGCACGCCAGCGCGAGCGGTGGATCGACGGATCGGTGGCCGTGACCACCGCGCTGCTCTCCGGCGGGGACGCCGACGACGCGCTCTCCGTCGTCGCCGAACAGGCCCGTCGCCTCGCCGACTCCGCCGCAGGGATCGTGCTGCTGCCCACCGAGGACGGCGGGCTGGAAATCGTCGCCGTCTCCGCCGACGACCCCACCTCCTCGCTCGGGGTGATCATCGGGCCCGAGAGCTCGGTCGCGGTGAAACTGCTGGGCGGTGAGGCGGTCTTCGTGGACGATTCGGCCACCGACGCCCGCATGGTTACCAGGCTGGCCCCTCGGTACGGCCCGAGCATGCTGCTGCCCCTGCACAGCGGTGGGCGGGTGCTCGGCGCGCTCGCCACGCCCCGCGCCCGGGGCGGCCGGCCGTTCACGGAGACCGAGCGGACCCTCGCCACCCAGTTCGCCTCGCAGGCGGCGCTCGCGCTGATGATGGCCGAGGCACAGCGGGACCGGGAGCGGCTGGCGGTCTACGAGGACCGGGACCGGATCGCCCGTGATCTGCACGATCTGGTCATCCAGCGGCTGTTCGCCACCGGAATGATGCTGGAGAGCGCCCAGCGACGGTCGGTGGTGCCCGAGGTGCAGACCGGGATCGGCCAGGCGGTCGACGAACTGGACGTGACCATCCAGGAGATCCGTACCGCGATCTTCGCGCTCCAGCAGGAACCCGCCGAGGCGCCGTCCGGGCTGCGCACCCGGGTCCTGCGCGAGATCAACATGGCGGCGGTCCCGCTGGGTTTCAAGCCCTCGCACCGCTTCCTCGGCCCGGTCGACGCGCTGGTCGGCGAGCTCACCGGCAAGAACCTGATCGCGGCGCTGCGGGAGGCGCTGTCCAACGCCTTCCGGCACGCCGAGGCGTCGCTCATCGACGTGGTCGTCGACGCGACCGCCACGCTGCCCGACGGGAGGGACGCGGTGCGGCTGTCGGTCGCCGACGACGGGGTGGGCATCCCCGAGGGCGGCCGGCGCAGCGGACTGCGGAACCTGGCCCGCCGGGCGGAGTCGCTCGGCGGTGCGAGCTGGTTCGGACCCGGGATCGGGGAGGAGGGGGGCGGTACGACCGTGGTGTGGGAGGTGCCCCTCTGAGGCGCCCCTCTGAGGCGCCTTCCGGGGCAGCCGTCCGAGGCGCTTGTCAGGGGCGCTTCCCCGGGGGGTGCCCAGGGGCGGCTGTCCGGGAAGGCCCTCGGGGCTCAGCGCCCGGTGTCGCCGGTCCGGTGCGCGGCGATGATCTGCTCGATGACGACCGCGACGCCGTCCTCGCCGTTGGTGGTGGTCCGGCCGGAGGCGGCGGCGAGTGCGGCCGGGTGGGCGTTGCCCATCGCGTACGAGGTGCCCGCCCAGCTCAGCATCTCCACGTCGTTGGGCATGTCCCCGAAGGCGACGACCTCGGCGGGCGAGATGCCGCGCTCGGCGCAGCAGAGCTCCAGCGTGCTGGCCTTGGAGACCCCCGGACCGCTGATCTCCAGCAGGGCCGTGGGGCTGGACCGGGTGAAGGCGGCCCGGTCGCCGGCCGTCGTACGGGCCAGGGTGAGGAAGTCGTCCGGGGCCAGCTCGGCGTGGTGGGCGAGGAGCTTCAGCACGGGGACACCGGTGCCGGGCGACTCCTCGTGCAGCAGCTTCTCGGCGACGGCGACCGTGGCGCCCGGGTCCAGGTGGAACGGCGGGTAGTCCGGTTCGTAGTGGATGCCGGTGGCCAGCTCGACGGCGAAGGTGGTGCCCGGGGCCGCGGCGCGCAGGGTGCGGACGACATCGAGGGCGATGGCGCGCTCCAGCGGCCGGACCTCGACCAGCTTGCCGCCGGCGTGCAGATCGGCGACCGCCGCGCCGTTGGCGCAGATCGCCAGGCCGTGGCCGTGCACATGGTCGCTGACGACACCCATCCAGCGGGCCGGACGTCCGGTGACGAAGAAGACCTCGATACCGGCCTCCTCGGCAGCGGCCAGCGCGGCGACGGTGCGGTCGGAGACCGTCTTGTCGTCGCGGAGCAGGGTGCCGTCCAGGTCGGTGGCGATCAGCCGGACAGCGGCAGGCGAGGGCGAGTCGGTAGCTGAGGTCACCCGTCCATTCTCGCGTACGAGGGTGCACGGTCGTGCGGAGGGGCGCACATCTGAGGATGCGCGCCCCTGACCAGGGGAACATGCCTGGTGCATATGCCAACGGTTCCAGTGGCGGGTGGATCAGTGGCTGAGCTGGCCCAGGGCCTCGGTGGCGATGCGCTCGAAGACCTTCTCGTCCGTCGCGAAGTCGGAGTCGGGGATCGGGTCGTGGATGACGATCTCGGTGATACCGAGCGCGAAGTGGGTGCCCGCGAAGTCCACGAAGGCGTCGAGCGACTGGAACGGGTCGCCCGGGGTGAATCCGGTCAGCAGGATCTTGTCCAGCCCGGCGGCATCGCGGCCGATGGACTCGCAGGCGGCGCTCACCTTGGTGACCTGTCCGCGGATGGCCTCCACGGACTGCTCCGGCGTACCCGTCCCGTACAGCTTCGGGTCGCCCGTGGTGACCCAGGCCTGCCCGTACCGGGCGGCGAGCCTCATCCCGCGCGGGCCGGTGGCGGCCACCGCGAACGGCAGCCGGGGCCGCTGCACACAGCCGGGGATGTTCCGCGCCTCGTTCGCCGAGTAGAACGCGCCCTCGTAGGTCACCGAGGGCTCACGCAGCAGCTGGTCGAGCAGCGGTACGAACTCCTCGAAGTGGTCGGCGCGTTCGCGCGGCGTCCACGGTTCCTCGTCGCTCCGGCGCAGTGTCGTGGCGTCGAAGCCGTCGCCGCCGGCGCCGATGCCGAGGGTGATGCGCCCGTCGGAGACGTCGTCGAGCGTGATGAGGTCCTTGGCGAGGGTGACGGGGTGCCGGAAGTTGGGGGAGGTCACGAGCGTTCCCAAACGGATACGCTCGGTTGATGCGGCGGCAGCGGTAAGGGTGGGTACGGCACCGAACCAGGGCTGGTCACGGAAGCTCCGCCACGACAGGTGGTCATAGGTGTAGGCGGCGTGGAAGTCGAGTTCCTCGGCTCGCTGCCACACTTTCTTCCCCTTGGTCCAGGGGTAGATCGGAAGGATCACGGTGCTCAGACGCATGGGCAGAGCCTACGCGGCGGCCGAAGGTCGCCATCCTCACGTCCGACGTCGACGACTTGTCCCGGTTGTGCGGCAGCAAGGTCCGGCTCGTCGGCCTCTGACCGCAGTACTGTCCCGAAGTCGGTCACCGGAGTCCGCAGGAGCAGGGTGCCGGTCGGTTTCGCAGGTCAGCGCATGATGCATGAACGAGGCGCGAGTGACGCGGACCTGTGCCCCACCGCCCGCGGGCCTGTCGTTCGTGTCACGCCTCGGTCTGCTGCCAGACCGAGGTGAGCGCTGTGACCGGGTCGGTATCGGCCGGTGCCGCGGGCCACCATTCGCCGTCGTCATCCTGGAGGTAGGGGTACCAGCAGGTGTCGGGGCCCAGGCGCAGCTGGATGCCGTGGTCGGTGAGGGTGAGGCGGTTGCGCCAGGTCCGGAGAGGGCCGGGTGTGGTGGTCATCTCGGTGAGGGCTGTGGTCAGAGTGGCGCGGGCGGCCGACATCGTCGCCGGGGCTGGGGTGTGGGGTTGTTCGGCGACGGTGAGGCCCGTCGTGCTGCCGTGGCGCCAGGCGCGGGTGAGGCGGGCGAACTCGGTCGGTCTGGTGCCGGTGTTCACGATCAGGTGGTGGAACCACTCGGGGCCGGGGCTGCACGCGGCGATCCGTACCGTGTCCTGGTGCTGGGTCAGGTACAGGTCGGTGGTGTCACCCGCGAGGAGCCGTACGGCGCGTGAGGCGGTGTCGGCTACGAGGTGCTCCAGATCCGTGGAGGTTAGGCCGCTGCCGGGTGGTGGGGCTACGGGCAGGGTCGCGGTGTGGGCGGCCGGTGCGGGGAGTTCCGGCAGCCCGGGGGCGTGTTCGGCCCAGTCGGTGTACGCGGCGGAGGCCGGGACGCCGGTCGGGGCCGGCGGGCTCGCTGCCTGCCGGGGCACCGTACGGCGTGTGCGCAGCTGGGCGAGGACCTCCTCGCGGCCTCGGCCGCGCAGCGCGAAGAGCACGAACGGGTCGGCGTCGATGGCGGCGGCGATGGCGTAGCAGAGCGCGGCGGCGTGTTTGCAGGGGTATCCCCAGTCGGGGCAGGAGCAGTCCGGGTCGAGTTCGGTGGGCTGAGGGAGAAGGGGGACGCCCGCCTGGCGGGCGTCGTCGACGAGTTCGGCGGGCATCTCGCCGTCGAGGAGCGCCGCCAGATGCCCGGCACGGGCCGCGACGGTGTCGAGCAGGGTGTCCCACTGGGCGTCGGTGAGGACGGGCAGACGGACCGAGGAGCGGTACGGGCTCGGCCGGCTGCCCTGGACGGCGGCCTTGACCCGGCCCGGGGCGACATCGGCTGGGCCGACCTTGCCCTGACGGGCGTAGGTACGTCCGCGGGACAGGCGTCCGGCGTCCAGGGTGGAGTCCTCCAGGGCCGTCACCCACGCCTGGCCCCACCAAGTCGTGGCGAAGGCACGCTTGCCGCGGGCGGGTGCGCGGCGCTGGCCGGGGAGTGCGCGGGTCATGTCTGCCTTCCCAGGGCGACGAGTTCGGTGAGTTCGGCGTCGGACAGCTCGGTCAGGGCGGCCTCGCCGGAGCCGACGACGGCGTCGGCGAGCGTGCGCTTGGACTCCAGCAGCTGCGCCACTTTGTCCTCTACGGTGCCCTCCGCGATGAGCTTGTGCACCTGGACGGGCCTGTCCTGGCCGATGCGGTAGGCGCGGTCGGTGGCCTGGTCCTCGACCGCAGGGTTCCACCAGCGGTCGTAGTGCACGACGTGGGTGGCGCGGGTGAGGTTGAGTCCCGTGCCCGCCGCCTTCAGCGACAGCAGGAACACCGGTACCTCACCGCGCTGGAAGCGCTCCACCATCTCCTCGCGCCGAGCGACGGGGGTGCCGCCGTGCAGGAAAAGGGTGGGGGTGCCGCGTTCGGCGAGGTGTTTCTCCAGGAGGGTCGCCATCTGCTTGTACTGGGTGAAGACCAGCACCGACTCGCCCTCGGCGGTGATGGTGCCGAGCAGCTCGTCGAGCAGGTCGAGCTTGCCGGAGCGGCCGCCAAGCGGCGTGGACTGGCGCAGGTACTGGGCGGGGTGGTTGCAGATCTGTTTCAGCCCGGTCAGCAGCTTGAGCACCAGACCGCGGCGGGCGATGCCCTCGGATTCCTCGATCTGCGCCATGGTCTCGCGGACCACTGCCTCGTAGAGGCCCGCCTGTTCGGCAGTCAGCGCCACGACCCGCTCGGTCTCGGTCTTGGCCGGCAGCTCGGGCGCGATTCCCGGGTCGGACTTCCTGCGGCGCAGCAGGAAAGGGCGCACGAGACGGGACAGGCGTTCGGCGGCCTCGGGGGCCTCGCCCGACTCGATGGCGCGGGCGTGCCGGTCTCGGAAGGCCGCGAGGGGGCCGAGGAGCCCCGGAGTGGTCCAGTCGAGGAGCGCCCACAGCTCGGAGAGGTTGTTCTCCACGGGCGTGCCGGTGAGGGCGACGCGGGCGCGGGCGGGCAGGGCGCGCAGCTCGCGGGCGGTGACGGCGTAGGGGTTCTTGACGTGCTGCGCCTCGTCCGCGGCGATCAGCGACCAGTCGGTCCCGGCGAGGGCTTCGCGGTCGCGGCGCAGCACCCCGTAGGTGACCAGGACGATCTCGTCGCCGGCCAGGTCGTCGAGGTGGCGCTCGCCGCCGTGGTAGCGGCGCACGGGAGTGGACGGCGCGAACCGGGCCGCCTCGCGCTCCCAGTTGCCGAGCAGGGAGGCCGGGCAGACGACGAGGGTGGGGCCGGCGGTCGCGGGGTCGGTCCGGCGGTGCAGATGCAGGGCGAGAAGGGTGATGGTCTTGCCCAGGCCCATGTCGTCGGCGAGGCAGCCGCCGAGGCCGAGCTCGCACATCTCGGCCAGCCAGGCGAGGCCCCGCCGCTGGTAGTCGCGCAACATGGCTTTGAGCGCGGCGGGCTGCGGGGCGGGAGTACGTGACTCGGGATCGCGGATACGGGCGACGAGGTCGCCGAGCGCGCCGACCGCCTCACAGGGGATCTGCTCGCCGTCCCTTTCCACCTCTCCGGTCAGCGTGGCGCTCAGCGCCTCCATGGGCGTGAGCGGTTCCATCCGGCGGCGCCTGACGCGGGCCACCAGCTTCGGGTCGGCGACCACCCACTGGTCACGCAGCCGGACCAGAGGGCGGCGCGTCTCGGCGAGGGCGTCCATCTCGGCCTCGGTGAGCGGCTCGCCGCCGAGCGAGATCTGCCAGCGGAAGTCGAGGAGTGCGTCGGCGCCGAGGAGTCCGCCCGCACTGGAGCCGGGGGCGGTGCGCTGCCCGATCTCCGCGGTCGCGGTGAGTGCCTTGACCAGCTCACGCGGCCAGTGCACGTCGATGCTGGCCGAACGCAGTGTGTCGGTGGCGTCGCCCAGCAGGTCGAGGGCCTCGTCGTCGGACAGGCGGAGTTCGTCGGGAGCGGCGTCCCTCAGCAGCCGCTGAAGCGGAGGCCAGGCGCGGGCTCCGCGGCGCAGCGCCAGCAGCGTCTCGGTCTCGGCGCGCGGGCCGAGCAGCCGTTCCACCTCGTCCGGCTCGCTCCACAGCCGGGCGGCCTCGACGACGAGCCCCGGATCCGTCGCGGTGTGCAGCTGCGGCACGGCCCGGAACATTCGGCGCCGTCCCTCCGGGGGGTCGACGCGCAAGGAGACGCCGACATCGGCGGTGAACGCGGCGGCGGTCTCCTCGGCCCACTCGCGCAGGGCGGGTACGGCACGCGTCTCGCGCCAGGCGTACGGCAGCGCCCCCATGGCGAGCGGCGCGGCCGGGGTGCGGGCCAGGTCGTCGGCGACCGCGTCGCAGAACTGGCGTACCAGCGCGGCGGGTTCGGCGATCCGCACCGGAGGGGGGCCGGGCTCGGGCAGACAGTGGGCGTGGGGCGGGAACGCGGCGGCGAGGGCGTCCAGGGTCTGACGCTGGGCGGCGGTGTAAGGCCCCGCCTGCCAGGTGTCGTAGCCGGCGGGGGTGAGGGCGGGGTGGAGGCGGCCGTCGGCGAGCAGCCGGAGCGCGAGGCGGGCGGCGGCCTGCCAGGCGGCGGCGGACGGATTCGGTGGCTGCGCCCCGGTCAGGGCGGCGACGGCGAGGGCGGCGGGCAGCGCGTGGCCCGTCACCTTGCGTCGCCTGACCGAACGGCCGTGCGGCAGCACCAGTTCCACCGTGTCGGTCTCGACGCCGGTGGGTGCCGTGTCCCCGGCGGCGGCCGCCCCGGCGGGCTGCCACAGCAGCAGTCGGCCGAGGCGGGCGGGCTCCCCGGGCAGGAACACCGCCGCCCAGCCGTTGTCGAGCAGGCCCCGCGCCCAGGAGGCCGACTCAGGTGCCGCCAGCGGCAGCACACTCCTGTGGCCCGTGCCCGACTCCCAGGCGACGACTCGTGCCACCTTCCTCAACTCCATCCTTCTGTGAGCGAGCCGCACCGTGCCTCGCTCATCACCACGTACCCGTCGTTCTCCGGTGAGTTCCGCCGCCCCGCCGTCACCGGCGGGAGCGCGCCTTGTTTGCCGCGGTGCGGATACGTTTGGCCAGCCGCTTGTCGACGTCGCGCAGGCTCTCGCCCAGCTCGGCAAGCACCCGGGCGGTGGCCGGGTGCTCCACTCGCCAAAGGTCGTCCACCCGCTGTTCGAGCACCTCTGGTGCCACGTTCGGGTTCTCCTGGAAGCCCAGGAGCAGCTCCTCGTCCTCCTGGGCACCGACGAAGAGCGAGAGACCGTCGATGAACAGCCACAACCGGGCCTGCTCCGCGCGCGCCGCATCCGCGTACGCGTCCGCCTCAGGGCGTGCGCCCAGGGCCGCGGCGGCCACCTGGCGGCATCCCTCGACGTCGGAGTCCGCCGCCTTGCGCAGCACGCGCAGTGCTCGCGAGTCGTCGAGTTCGGCCAGCACCGGCTGGACCACGGCGCGTCTGGCCGCGATGTCGAGGCCGTCGCCCGCACAGGCGTCGAGCAGTCCCACCGCGGCGTCGGCCGCGGAACGGTGCTTCAGCCACCCTTCGACCTCTTGGCGCGTCTCCTCGGGGGAGTAGCCCAGAAGGCCCTGGAGGAGGGTGTCTGCGTCGGCTTCGGCGTACTCGCCGAGCAGCGGTGCGAGCGCACCGCATTCCATCAGGTGGGCGCGCAGCCCGTGGCGGCCGAGCGGGGTGAGCCGCATGCGGTCCCCGTTCTCGTGGTCCCACGGCCGGCCCGACGCGTCCGACCAGGCGTCCGAACCGGCGAGCCCGCGCCCGCTGACGGCGTTCAAGGGCGTGGCCAGGAGATCCTCGGCCGCGACGACATCGTGGTCACCGGGCACGAACTCCACCGCGCCCAGGTGGGCGAGCTCTTCCGTCAGGTCCCGGAAGGCCGTCGCGAACAAGGCCAGGAGGAAATCGAGCTCGGGCCCTTCAGCACCCGCCTCTCGGGCTTTCGCCCGCAGGTCGTCGATCTCCACCCAGGCGCCGTCCAGGGCGTCGTACAACTGCCCGATCAGCGCGTCGGCGATCTCGGCCGACAGCTCGCCCAGCTCGCCGAGCGGTTCGTCCAGTACCCCCGTCTCGTCGATCTCCTCCAGCAAGTCGCCCAGGGTGATGGACCAGAGCTCCAGAAGATTCTCGCCGGCGAAGTCGGCCGTCTCGCCGCCCCAGGCGCGGCCCCCGCTGATCGTGATCAGCCCGCGGTTCACGGCGAAACTCCACGGCTCGTCGAGAACGTCCACGTCCTTGGCGCTGCGCAGCGCCTTCAACGCACGGGCCCGGGCGGCGGCCTCGGCGTACGGCGAGGCCTCGTCGGCGAACTCCCATAGCCGGAGCTCCTCGACGGCCTCACGGGCGAGCGCGGGCCGCAGCACCCGGCTCGCGGTGACCTGCCGTCCCTCGCGACACCAGGTGGTGAGCCGCAGCGCCGAATCGAAGAGCGGCACATCCCGCACGGCCGCCGCGAGATCCTCCCGCGGAGCCAGGGTGACCGGGCGCAGCACGGGCGTACTCGCGACCGGTCCGTCGACTCCGGGGCCGACCGGGCCGCCCGGCCCTCGGCAGTGCCCGCAGGCGCACGATGCCGTGTCCTCGGCAGCCGGCTGTCCCCCACCGCCGCGCCCGGCCCGGGTACCGGCCGGCGGCTTCGTCGTGCCGGGCACCGTGTCCGGCGTCAAACGGGCCAGCCGCTCAGCGATCCCGTTCCGGGGGAAGGCTGCCGGGTCGTAGCCGGCCGACCGCAGCTCGGCGACCAGCTCGTCGTACGGGCCGTCTCCCGCCCTGCCGGGTACTTCGAGGCGTGCCAGTACCTCGCCCAGGCCCCACACCCCGCCGATGTCCTCAGCCGGTACGTCGGCACGACGGCCGCCGACGCAGCGCACCGCTCGCTCCGCGCCGACCGGTCGCGGCAGTGTCTTCTCCAGCGTGATCCGGTGCTCCCAGTCGTCGCCGAAGTCGTAGACATAGCGCAGCCGCGCCCCGTCCTCGGGCAGAACATCACCGAGCGCGGTGGCGTGTTGGTCACTGCTGCCGGGACCGAAGCCGGGACCGATGTCGCTGAGCCGGGCCGCGTCGCCGTACACCCGGCCGGACTCGTCGGTGAAGAGGTGCAGATGGCCGCCCTGCCAGCCGAAGGCGGCCTGGACGGCGTCGTGCAGGGTGCGAAGAGAGGTGTCGGACGGCAGTACGAGGCGCCGCCACAGAGGCGGCTGGGTGCCGTGCAGCGCGATCTTCAGCTGGAGATCTGACGGGGCTGCCCCCGTGTCTCGTCGCATCCTTTGTCTCCCACCCGTCCGAGGCCGCTCGAATGGCCCCAGCATGACGGTCGCGTGTGACCCAGCCCAAACCGGATCACTTCGGCTGGGGCCACTTCGGTCGTGGGGGCCCCGGTATCGCTCGCAGCGGATACCCTGCGTCCGCGCACCGACCTCGCGGCCCCGCCATTCGCGGACGCATACCTGGCGGGACGGCAGCCGCGGGGTGCGCATATCGCAGTATGTTCGCGTCATGGCGGATACGACGCGCGTCACGGTGACGCTGCCGACCGAGCAGGTCGCCGAACTGAGGAAGCCCACCGACAACGTTTCCGGTGATGTCGCCGAGGCGGTGGCGCGGCAGTTGCGGCACCAGCTTCTGGGGGCGGACCTGCTGCGCCACCAGGAGGAAAACGGGGCTCTCACCGAGGAGGAGCTGGCGGAGGCCCGTTCCAGGATCTCCGGGACGGCGAGCGCCGACGGGTCGGCGATCGCGGCGTGAACGATCACGCCGAGACCGTGGTCCTGGACTCCCAAGGGCTTTCCGCCTGGATCGCGCAGGACCGCAAGATCCTTGCCGTGTTCCAGGTGTTCCACGCCATGGGGGCCGATTTCGTCATCGACGCCAACACCATTGTGGAAGCCAGCCATGCACGCGTGAACATGCCTCGGCTGCGGTGGGCGCTGCCCCGCGTCAAAGTAGAGCCGGTGACCAAGGGCGCGGCGAAAGCGTCCGCGGAACTGCTCAAGGCCGCGGGCCTGCACGGCACAAGTACGCGATCGACGCGACAGTCGCCGAGGTGGCACTGCGCCAGCCGGGGCCGGTGGTCGTATTGACGTCCGACATCGAAGACATGACGCGGCTCTGTGGGGGCCGCGTCCGGCTCATCGGCATCTGAGCGGACGGGCGCAGGTGCCCGTGCGCCGGCCCCGGAGGGAATCCGCCCTGGTCACACCGTGATGGGTGAAAAAGGCTTGACCGAGGTGACGAGGGTGCCCAGGCGGAGACGGTCGGTGACGGCGGCCGCGGCGGTGAGGGTCGGGACCGCGCCGAACCAGGGGCCGTCGCGGAAGGTCCGCCAGGCCAGGTGGTCGTAGGTGTAGGCGGCGTGGAACCCCAGTTCCTCGGCACGCTGCCAGACCTTCCGGCCCTCGCTCCAGCGGTGGATCGGCAGAATCACAGTGCTCAGACGCATGGCTACGACCATACGGGGCTGGAAGCGGATGATCCCGTCCTGTGCGGACGCCGCCTCGGTGCTGCCGGGCGGCCGAGCCGCCGGTCAGCCGCGGAACCGCAGGAACTCGGGTGGTACGGAGGCGGTGAGCCAGACGCCGTTGGCGCTGACGTGGAAGGTGTGGCCGGCGCGGTGCATCGCGCCCGCGTCCACGGGCAGGACCACGGGCCGGCCCCGTCGGGCACCGACCCTGGTCGCCGTCTCGCGGTCGGGCGAGAGGTGGACGTGCGTGCGGTTCATGGGCCGCAGGCCCTCGCTCCGGATCGAGTCCAGCGCATGGCCCACCGTGCCGTGGTAGAGGTACGCGGGCGGTTCGGCCGGCGGCAGACCGAGATCCACCGGGACGGTATGGCCCTGGCTCGCGCGGATCCGGTCGTTCTCGACGGCGAAGCGCTGCTTGTCGTTGACGGCCACGACATGGTCCAGCTCGGCCCGGGTGAGGGGGACGTTGTTGCGGGCCATGGCGCGCAGCAGCGTGTCGATCGGCACCCAGCCGTTCGCGTCGAGCGTGATGCCGATCCGTTCCGGCTGGTGGCGCAGGTGTTTCGAGAGGTACTTGGACACCTTTACGGTGCGTCTTTCATCCATACCGCCAGGGTGCCGGTGACGGTCTCGTCGGCGCATCTCGGTTTCGCCCACGATGTGCTGAAGCAATTCCCGGCCGGGCTGAAGAAATTTTTCGTCCACAGGTTTGATCCACAGTCAACTTGAGTTATCCACAAGCTATTTGGCGATCCTGTGGACAAGTCTAAGTGAAATCAAATGCTTTGATCAACTATGTCTGCCTTGATGATTGATGGGGCAAGTGCCTCCAATGTCCTTGATTGCACCTCGCGTTCCGTGGACGCGGCCACGAACGCGGAGACGTTCTCCGGGCCAACCAGCTGCTGGACTGCCCGGATCGTCTCGGGCGGAAGGTCCACCCGGTGCGTCGCGAGGGCGGGGGAATCCGATCCGAGAGGGGTGTCCGCGCCGAGGTGATGGTGCAGATGGCGGGTCGCGAACATCCGCATCGCGCGGGCGAGTTCGGCATCGACCGTCTGCTGGGCGAGCGGACGCAGTCTGCGCACCATGGCGGCCGCCTCGGCCGCGTCCGTGTCGGTCGGCGGCCGATGACCGAGATAGCGGGCGAAGACGTGCTCGGTGGTGAACTCCAGGAAGCGCGAGGCGATCTGTTCGACCCGGCCTCGAAGTTCCCTCAGATGTCCGGAGATTGCGCCGAGCGGTACGCCGGCCGCGTACAACTCAACGGCCACGGCCAGCTCTTGCGGGCTCGGCACCAGGAACTCGTCGTCCCTGCCCGGAATGAGTTCGAGCACGCCCAGGTCCACCGCTTCGGCGACCGCCTCGTCGTCCGGGGTGCCGCCGAACCTGCGGTTCAGTTCGTCCCGGGTGATCCGGTCGGCCTGTTCGTCCGTCCAGGGGCCGTGCACCTCGGCCACGAGCCCGAGCACCCCGCCCAGACCGCGGCCGGTGTCCCAGGCGTCCAGGAGCTCCTTGATGCTGGCCAGTGTGTAGCCGCGGTCCAGCAGATCGGCGATCTGCCGGAGCCGGGCGAGATGGGTGTCCCGGTACACATTGGCCCGGCCGCGCCGCTCCGGTGTCGGCAGCAGACCGCGGTCCTGGTAGGCGCGGATCGTACGGACCGTGGCCCCGCTCGCGTGCGCCAGGTCCTCGATCCGGTACTCGGCGGCGGATCTCCGGTCCGCCGCCCCCGACTGCCCGGGGCCGCTCACAGCGGCGGCTTCAGCCGGGCGATCCCGCGCAGCGCGCCGGGGCTGAACCGGGACAGGAGGCGGGCGCCGCGGGCCTCCGGGGTCACCGGCACGACGGCCTGGTTGCGCACCACCGCCTTGAGGATCGCGTCGGCCACCCGCTCCGGCGGGTAGTTGCGGAGCCCGTACAGCCGGCTGGTCCGCTTCCGCAGGCGCTTCTCCTCCGCGGCGTCGGCCCCGGCGAAGTGCGTCGTCGCGGTGATGTTCGTGTTGACGATGCCGGGACAGATGGCGCTGACCCCGATCGACCGCTCGGCGAGCTCGGCCCGCAGGCATTCGCTGAGCATCAGCACGGCCGCCTTGGAGGTGCTGTACGCGGGCAGCGCCCGGGAGGGCTGATAGGCGGCGGCGGAGGCAGTGTTGACGATGTGGCCGCCCTGGCCGCGCTCGGCCATCTGCCCGCCGAAGATCCGGCAGCCGTGGATGACACCCCACAGATTGACGTCGAGGACGTTCTTCCAGTCCTCGCTCGTGGTGTCCAGGAAGGAGCCGGACAGGCCGATCCCGGCGTTGTTGACCAGGACGTCGACGATTCCGTACTCGGCGGCGACCTTCTCGGCGAGCTTCTCCATCGCCTGCTCGTTGCTGACGTCGACCTCTTCGCCCCAGGCGGCCGGAGCGCCTATCAGCCGGGCCATCTCGGCCGTCCTGGCCGCGCCCTCCGCGTCCCGGTCCACGGCCACCACCCGGGCGCCCGACTCGGCGAACGCGAAGGCGGTGGCCCGGCCGATGCCGCCGGCCGCGCCCGTCACAAGAACCAGCCGGCCGCCGAACCTGTCCGCGGACGCACCGGTCGGCGCGGTGTCCCGCACCGGACGGCCGTCTTCCTCGGCGGCCTCGTTGGCGGCGACGAACTCACTGATCCAGGAGGCGAGCTGGTCCGGCCTGGTGCGCGGCACCCAGTGCTTGCCGTCGAGAGTGCGGCGTACCAACTGTGGTGCCCAGAGCTCAAGTTGGTCGTACAGCTTCTCCGAGAGGAAGATGTCGCCGGTCGGGGTGATCAGCTGGACCGGCACATGGGCGTAGGCGTCGGTGCGCGGCCGGCTCAGCCGGGCGCGGACGTTGTCGCGGTAGAGCCAGGCGCCGTGCGCCGCGTCGTCGGGCAGTGAGGACGTCGGGTAGTCGCCCGCCGGGACCTTCTCCAGCCGTTCGAGCATCCGAGGCCAACGCTTGCCGAGCGGGCCGCGCCAGGCCAGCTCCGGCAGGACCGGCGTATGCAGCATGTAGACGTACCAGGACTTGGCGCCCTGGCCGAGCAGCTGGCCGACCCGGCGCGGAGTGGGCCGGGCCATCCGCTGCTTGATCCAGTGCCCGAAGTGGTCCAGGGAAGGGCCGGACATCGAGGTGAACGAGGCGATCCGGCCCTCGGTCCGCTTGACCGTGGCGAACTCCCAGGCCTGGACCGACCCCCAGTCGTGCCCGACCAGATGCACCGGCCGGTCAGGGCTCACCGCATCGGCGACGGCCAGGAAGTCGTCGGTGAGCTTCTCCAGGGTGAAGCCGCCGCGCAGCGGCTTCGGGGCCGTGGACCGGCCGTGCCCGCGCACGTCGTACAGCACGACATGCCACTGGTCGGCCAGCTGCTTCGCCACCTCCGTCCAGACTTCCTTGCTGTCCGGGTAGCCGTGCACCAGAACGACCGTGGGCCGCTCCACGTCGCCCAACTCGGCGACGCACAGCTCGATTCCGCCCGTACGCACCCGGCGCTCGCGCGCCCCCGGCAGGTCTCGCAGACTCATGCCGCCACCCTTTCCTCGGCCCAGCGCCGCACATGCGGCAGATCGTCGTCCAGCCAGAAGGCGCTCTGCTCGGGGTCCTTGGAGTCGGTGACCACCAGGATCTCCTCGAACTTGGCGCCCGTGCCGCGGAATCCGAGATGCGGCTCCACCGCCCACAGACCGGGCTGCGGGGAATGGTCGGAGAAGCGGTACGGACTCCACAGCGGCGACCAGCCGTCCCGGTGCCCGTGCAGCGCGTCGCTCATCAGCCCCTTGAGGGACTGGATGCCGAAGCCGAACACCTGCGGGGACCAGCGGCGCTCGGCGACGCGGTCGACCTTGTGGGCCATGACGCCGAAGGGGTAGGCACGATGCCGGTTGGCGTACCCCTGCTTGATCATGAGGCGTTCGACGTTCTCGTATATCTCCCGCAGCGAACGCCGCTCGCGCACCTCGCGCAGTATCAGCTCGCGGTGGGCCTCCAGATCGGCCAGCAGCTTGTCGTGCAGGGGGTTGAGCCCGAGACAGCCGGAGTAGCCGATGTCGGCGGTGAAGCCCTTGTACACCGGGGCCAGGTCGAGGATGAAGGGCATCCCCGGCTCCAGCTTCCGGTTGGTCGGGAAGAACTGGAGGGGCACCTTGAAGCCGGCGAACGCCGTGCGGTCCCCGAACCAGGCGAAGGGGAGGTGGAACCAGTCCCGCACCCCGCGCTCACGCAGCCAGTCGCGCTGCATGCGGGCCGCCTCGCGCTCGGTCACGCCCGGCTCAAGCCGGCCCGCGACCGCCTCCGCGCAGGCGTACGCAAGGCCCTGGACTTCTTTGAACCCCCGCAGTTCCGGGGCGTTTTCGTCCTTCACTGCCGAGGTCATGCCACCGTCCGTTCCCTGCCGTGTGCGGTACGTGCCCGTAACGTGACACTGATGAATGTGACAATGTCCGGCGACTACGTCAAGGGGTGTGCGGAGACCTGTGGACAACTCGGCCGACCACCCCCCCCGGTCACGCTCCCGGCCGCCGTCCCGACCACCCTCCCGGCCACGCTCCCGACTCCCCTCCCGACCGGCTCCGGCCGGCTCCTCATCCTTCGTGGTGGCCCCCTACGGGTCCGTACACCTGGAGTCGGAGGCCGATCCAGCCGCCAGGGCTGACGACTGATGTGGCCCGCGCCACTACCTTCGAACTGTGACTGTGATCGCGACCGAAAGCCTGAGCAAGCGGTTCCCCAGGGTGACCGCGCTTGACCGGCTCTCCTTGGACATCGGCCCCGGTGTGACCGGCCTGGTGGGTTCCAACGGAGCCGGCAAGTCCACATTGATCAAGATCCTGCTGGGTCTGTCCCCCGCCACCGAAGGCCGGGCCGCGGTGCTCGGGCTCGACGTCGCCACCAGTGGCGCCGCCATCCGGGAGCGGGTCGGCTACATGCCCGAGCACGACTGCCTGCCACCGGACGTCTCGGCCACCGAGTTCGTCGTCCACATGGCACGGATGTCCGGACTGCCGCCGACGGCGGCGCGCGAGCGCACCGCCGACACGCTCCGGCACGTGGGTCTGTACGAGGAGCGCTACCGCCCCATCGGCGGCTACTCGACCGGCATGAGGCAGCGGGTGAAGCTGGCGCAGGCGCTGGTCCACGACCCGCAGCTGGTCCTGCTCGACGAACCGACCAACGGCCTCGACCCGGTCGGCCGCGACGAGATGCTCGGGCTGATCCGCCGCGTACACACCGACTTCGGCATCTCGGTCCTGGTCACCTCGCACCTCCTGGGCGAGCTGGAACGCACCTGCGACCACGTCGTCGTCATCGACGGTGGCGCGCTGCTGCGCTCCAGCTCCACCAGCGACTTCACCCAGACCACCGCGACCCTCGCGGTCGAGGTCACCGACAACGACACCCACCCGGACGGCACCGACGCGCTGCGCCAGGTCCTCACCCGGGCCGGCGTGAAGTTCATCGGCCAGGACGGTCTCGACACCCAGGGACTGCCCGGCGCGGGCCACATCCTGCTGGTCGAGGCGGTCGGCGACGAGACGTACGACATCGTGCGCGACAGCGTCGCCGGGCTCGGACTCGGCCTCGTACGGATGGAGCAGCGGCGCCATCACATCGCCGAGGTCTTCCAGACCGAGGGAGCGTCCGAGGCCGCCGGACCCGTACAGCAGCAGGCCGTGCAGCAGCCCGCCGTACAGCAGAAGGGGAGCGGTCGCGATGAGCACTGAGGCCGGGACCGTGACCGGGAGCGACACCTCCCGCATCCACAACATCGGATACCGCTCCTACGACGGCCCGCGGCTGGGCCGTGGCTATGCGCGGCGATCCCTCTACTCGCAGACCCTGCGCGGGGCTTTCGGACTCGGCCGTTCCGCCAAGTCCAAGGTGCTGCCGATGCTGCTCTTCGGTGTGATGTGCGTGATCGCGGCGATCATCGTCGCCGTCGCCATCGCCACCCCCTCGGCGACGGCCCTGCCGACCAAGTACACCGCGTTCGCGATCTATCTCCAGGCCGTGATCGGCCTCTTCCTCGCCGCACAGGCACCGCAGTCGGTCTCCAGGGACCTGCGCTTCAAGAGTGTGTCGCTGTACTTCTCGCGGCCGATCGAACGGGTCGACTACGTCGTGGCCAAGCTGGCCGCCATGGCCTCCGCGCTCCTCATCCTCACCGGAACGCCGCTGCTCATCCTTTATGTGGGCGCGCTCCTCGGGAAGTTCGACTTCGCCGACCAGACCAAGGGATTCGGGCAGGGGCTGGTCTCGGTGGCGCTGCTCTCCGTGCTCTTCTCCGCGCTGGGGCTGGTGATGGCCGCGCTGACACCGCGCCGCGGCTTCGGCGTCGCCGCGGTGATCGCCGTACTGACCATCACCTACGGTGCGGTCTCCACGGTCCAGGCCATCGCCTGGCAGACGGGCTCCGAAGGGGCCGTCGAGTGGCTGGGGCTCTTCTCGCCCATCACGCTGATCGGCGGCGTGCAGAGCGCGTTCCTCGGGGCCGACTCGGCCTTCCCCGGCGGGGCGGTCCCGGGAGCCGGGGTCGGCATGGTCTATCTGATCGTTGTTCTCGCGCTCGTCGCCGGCTCGTACGCCGTACTGATGCGCCGCTACCGGAGGGTCGGGCTGTGACCACCATCGAGATCGACCACACCTCGCGCTGGTTCGGCAACGTGGTCGCCGTCAACGACGTGAGCATGACGGTGGGACCGGGCGTCACCGGTCTGCTCGGGCCCAACGGTGCGGGGAAGTCCACGCTGATCAACATGATGGCCGGATTTCTCGCCCCGTCGACGGGCACGGTCACGCTGGACGGCAAGCCGATCTGGCGGAACGAGGCCGTGTACCGGGAGATCGGGATCGTGCCGGAGCGGGAAGCCATGTACGACTTCCTGACCGGCCGCGAGTTCGTCGTCGCCAACGCGGAACTCCAGGGATTCGGCGACGCGGAGGCGCAGCAGGCACTGGCCACGGTCGAGATGGAGTACGCGCAGGACCGCAAGATCTCGACGTACAGCAAGGGCATGCGCCAGCGCGTGAAGATGGCGTCCGCCCTGGTCCACGAGCCCTCGGTGCTGCTGCTCGACGAGCCGTTCAACGGCATGGACCCGCGCCAGCGGATGCAGCTAATGGAACTGCTGCGACGGATGGGGGCACAGGGCCGTACGGTGCTCTTCTCCTCCCACATCCTCGAAGAGGTCGAGCAGCTCGCCTCCCACATCGAGGTGATCGTGGCGGGACGGCACGCGGCCTCCGGCGACTTCCGCAGGATCCGCCGGCTGATGACGGACCGCCCGCACCGCTATCTCGTACGTTCCAGCGACGACCGGGCCCTCGCCGCCGCGCTGATCGCCGACCCGTCGACGGCCGGCATCGAGGTGGACCGGGGGGAGCAGGCGCTGCTCATCCAGGCGGTCGACTTCGGACGGTTCACCGAGCTGCTGCCGAAGGTCGCGCGTGAGCACGGAATTCGTCTGCTGACCGTTTCGCCGTCCGACGAGTCCCTCGAATCGGTCTTTTCCTATCTCGTAGCGGCCTGAGTAGTGGCCTGAAAGGAGCTGTGAATCGTCATGTACGACCCCACAGTCGCCCGGCTCACCTACCGGGCCCTGCTCGGCCGGCGCCGGGCCGCCATCCTGTTCGTCCTGCCCGTGCTGCTGGTGGTCATCGCCGTCGCGGTACGGATGTTCGCCGGGTCCGATGACCAGGTGGCCTCGGACGTGCTGAGCGGCTTCGCCATCGCCACGATGGTGCCGCTGATCGGTGTGATCGCCGGAACCGGGGCCATCGGTCCCGAGATCGACGACGGATCCATCGTCTACCTGCTGTCCAAGCCGGTGAAGCGGCCGGCGATCATCTTCACCAAGCTGATCGTGGCCATCGCCGTGACGATGGTCTTCTCCGCGCTGCCCACGCTGATCGCGGGCCTGATCCTCAACGGCAACGGCCAGCAGATCGCGGTGGCCTACACCATCGCGGCACTGGTCGCCTCGATCGCGTACAGCGCGCTGTTCCTGCTGCTGGGCACCGTCAGCCGGCACGCGGTCGTCTTCGGCCTCGTCTACGCGCTGGTGTGGGAGGCCCTGTTCGGCTCGCTGGTGCCGGGGGCGCGCACGCTCAGCGTCCAGCAGTGGTCCCTCGCGGTCGCCGAGAAGGTCGGCGGCTCGGGCGCGATCACCTCCGACGTCGGACTGACGACCGCGACCGTCCTGCTGGCGGCGGTCACGGTGGTGGCCACCTGGTACGCGGGCCAGAAGCTGCGCACGCTGAAGCTGGTCGGCGAGGAGTGACTCGCCCTGCCCGCCCCGTCAACCCTCGCCTTCCGGGCGGGGGTTGACGTATTTCGGACAGTCGTACGCGTAACTGTACGGTTATCGGTTCGTTGAGCACGCTGCGTGGAGGCAACTGGAATCCGTGGCGTCGTGGCTTTCGTGAAAAAGGGATTGCCGACGCCGGCGAGGCAGGGTCCGCCGGGTCGGTCATTGAGTGAGTGGCAACCGTGAGCGTCCTCCGCCCCTCAGGCCCGGGACAGGGCTGCCCGTCGGCGGTTTCACGAACCGCCGTTCCACGACCGGAAGGCATGCCCATGCCCACAGAAGTCGCCCTGCTCGAATCGCGTGCGCTGCGCGTGGAGCAGATGGAGCGTGTCGATGTCCTCGACAAGGTCAAGAGCCTTGTCATGCTCCCGGACGGGATTCACCTTCGTACAGAGGATGTGGCTCGCTACTTCGAAGTATCCACAACCGCCGTCAGAAGGCTCACCGACCGCCATCAGGACGAGCTGATGGAAAACGGGATGCGGGTGCTGCGCGGCGCTGACCTGCGCTCCTTCCATAGCGACATGATGTCGCTATGGACTGGGAAGGTGCCGGAAAGTTATCCACAGGCGGCGACCCAGCTCAGGGTCTACACCCGCAGGACCGTTCTCAACGTCGCGATGCTTCTTCGCGACAGCGACATCGCCCGCTGTGTACGTACCTACCTGCTCGACGCCGAGCAGGATCTGCGGGCCGGCTACGCCTCGCTCGAACACCGCGTCACCCGGGTGGAGAGCTGCCTCGCCGGGGTCGGCAGCGCACTGCAGGAGCTCGGACCGGTCCTCAACCGGATGTCGCACCGGCTCGACAGCCTCGACCGGAGGCTGGACGTCACCCATCAGGTCGTCGGCGCCATGAGCGTACGGCTGGGCCACATGTCCGAGGACATCGTCCGGATCGACGGCAGGATGGATGAACTCACCCGCAGCCTGAAGGATCTGGGCCGCCGCAGTAACAAGCAGCGCTGATCCGGCGGGAGTTCGCGGCCTTCGGCGCTGCCCGCAAAACGAGTGGCGTCGAAGGACGGTTCCCGGCACAGTGGTTGGCACGGCACACGCCAATACGCAGGCACACGCCAATACGCACGGCGTGCAGCAACGCGCGCGGCGTGCACCAATACGCATGGCGCACGCCGACACGTACTGAGTACGCCGACACGCACGACGTACGCCGACACGCACGCCACAGGCCGGGAGAGGAGCGCGACGATGACCGAGAGTCCGAGTCCGTCGAGTTCCCCGCAGGGCGGACCCCAGCCGGCACCGGAGTAGTCACTCACCGACGACTCCGCACGGTGAGGCTCGGGACGAACGCCCGGGGCGGCACCGTTCGCGCATCGCGCCGGCCGCCCTCCCGGAGGATTGGCCGAGTGGTAAGGCAGCGGCTTGCTAAGCCGTCGTCGGGACCGTGAACCCCGCGCGCGTTCGATCCGCGCATCCTCCGCCACAGCAGAGCCGACAGGACCCACGTGCCGGTGAAGCACACGTGGGTCGGAAGCAGCTGCTCCCGACCCACGCTCCTTGTTTCCTGCCCCTGTCCCTGTTCTCTGCCCACGCGCCCCTACGAGGACGTCTGTAGCAGCCGCTCCAGGACCACGGCGATGCCGTCGTCCTCGTTGGACGCGGTGACTTCCTGCGCCACGGCCTTCAGGTCCGCGTGCGCGTTGGCCATCGCCACGCCCCGCTGCGCCCAGGCGAACATCGGGATGTCGTTGGGCATGTCGCCGAAGGCAAGGGTGTCCGCGGCCTTCACGCCCAGCCGGCGCGCGGCCAGCGAGAGTCCGGTCGCCTTGCTCAGCCCCAGCGGCAGGATCTCCACCACTCCCGGACCGGCCATGACCACGTCCACGAGATTGCCGACGGCCGCGCGCGCGGCCGTCGCCAGGGCGTCGTCGTCCAGATCCGGATGCTGTATGTAGACCTTGTTCAGGGGCGCGGACCACAGCTCGGCCGGGTCCTTCACGAAGACCGCCGGAAGCGGGCCTTCCTGTACCCGGTAGCCGGGGCCGACCATCACTTCGCCGTCGAGCCCGTCACGGCTCGCCGCCAGGGCCAGCGGACCGACCTCGGCCTCGACCTTGGACAGCGCGAGCCCGGCGAGCTGCCGGTCCAGCGTCAGCGAGGTCAGCAGCTTGTGCTCGCCCGCGTGGTAGACCTGCGCGCCCTGGCCGCAGACGGCGAGCCCTTCGTAGCCCAGGTCGTCCAGGATGTGACGGGTCCAGGGGACCGCGCGGCCGGTGACGATGATGTGCGCGGCACTGGCCGCGGTGACCGCGGCCAGTGCCTCACGGGTGCGCCCGGAGACCGTGTCGTCGTTACGCAGCAGCGTGCCGTCGAGATCGGTCGCGACGAGCTTGTACGGGAAGGTCACTTGGCGACCGGCTCCAGAACCTCGCGCCCGCCCAGATACGGCCGGAGCACCTCGGGAACCCGCACCGAACCGTCGGCCAGCTGGTGGTTCTCCAGGATCGCCACGATCGTGCGCGGCACGGCGCAGAGCGTGCCGTTCAGCGTGGACAGCGGCTGGAGCACCTTCTTGCCGTCGCGGGTGTCGCGCATCCGGACGGACAGGCGGCGGGCCTGGAAGCCGTTGCAGTTCGACGCGGACGTCAGCTCGCGGTACTTGCCCTGCGTCGGGATCCACGCCTCGCAGTCGAACTTCCGGGAGGCCGAGGCGCCCAGGTCGCCGGTGGCGACGTCGATCACCTGGAAGGGCAGCTCCAGGGCGGTGAGCCACTGCTTCTCCCAGTCCAGGAGCCTGCGGTGCTCCGCCTCGGCGTCCGCCGGGTCGACGTACGAGAACATCTCGACCTTGTCGAACTGGTGCACCCGGAAGATGCCCCGGGTGTCCTTGCCGTACGTACCGGCCTCGCGGCGGTAGCAGGGCGAGAAGCCCGCGTAGCGCAGCGGCAGCTTCTCGGCGTCGATGATCTCGTCCATGTGGTACGCGGCGAGCGGGACCTCGGAGGTGCCGACCAGGTAGTAGTCGTCCTTCTCCAGGTGGTACACGTTCTCCGCGGCCTGGCCGAGGAATCCGGTGCCTTCCATGGCGCGCGGACGGACCAGCGCCGGCGTCAGCATCGGGATGAAGCCGGCCTCGGTGGCCTGTGCGATCGCGGCGTTGACGAGGGCGAGCTCCAGCAGCGCGCCGACGCCCGTCAGGTAGTAGAAGCGCGAACCGGAGACCTTGGCACCGCGCTCCATGTCGATGGCGCCGAGCTTCTCGCCGAGTTCCAGGTGGTCCTTGGGCTCGAAGCCCTCGGCGCCGAAGTCACGGATCGTGCCGTGCGTCTCCAGTACGACGAAGTCTTCCTCGCCGCCGACCGGCACGTCCTCGTGGACGATGTTGCCGATCTTGAGCATCAGGCTCTTGGCCTCGGCGTCGGCCTCGTCCTGTGCCACGTCGGCGGCCTTGACGTCGACCTTCAGCTGCTCGGCCTTCTTGAGCAGCTCGGCGCGCTCGTCGGGCGAGGCCTTGGGGATGAGTTTGCCGAGCGCTTTCTGCTCGGAGCGGAGTTCGTCGAAGCGGACACCGGACGACCTGCGCCGCTCGTCGGCGGAGAGAAGGGCGTCGACGAGTTCGACGTCCTCTCCACGGGCGCGCTGGGAGGCGCGAACACGGTCGGGGTCCTCACGGAGCAGGCGAAGGTCAATCACCCCTCCAGGCTACCGGCCTGTACTTGCGCAGCTCGAACCGATATTGCCGAGCGTGTCACTTTGCCCTAATTGCCTGAATTGGTAATGCTGGGGGAGATTGTGCGGCTGAAGTTGATCTCGACCGTCAATAAAAAGAGCCTACTCCCCTAAATGGGGCAGAAGGCTTCATTCGTCTTGACGTATCACCCTTGCCTGGAAGGGCAGTTGATCGTTGCTTGTCCACAGGTTCCCGAGCTTCCCAAAGTTATCCACAGGCTGTGAGGAAGATCTGTGGATGCCGGAGGGGGGCATTCCGAAAGTCGTGTCATGGCTCGCGGATTTCCCGTTCAAACCCACTTCAGACGCTCGTTCGGGTGGGAATTCCCCCTCTTGAAGAGTTGATCAACGGAATTGAGGCAACACGGGGAGCCCTGGGTGGCCTTCCGGTCTGTGGATGCATCTGGGGCGACTGGAGTGATATGTCGACCATGTCGCATTGGAGTGTCGACTTGTCCCCAGGTCGAGAGCCGCCCCTGTGGATAACTCTGTGGATGCAGAAAATCGGCAGATAACACCGGCTCGTCGGTCGTGGCGTGCCGCGACCGCCGGACCGGCACTGACGCCCTCCCGTTCCGTCCCGCAGGAAAGAAACCCGTCAGCCCCGGCCGTCCAGGTTTCTGGCCAGCCAGTCGGAGGCCTCGGTGAACTCCGTGTCCGACGTACCCGCCCGCAGCGGCCGTACGTCCTGCACCGCCACACCGGCCCTCGGGTACGAACCCAGGAACCGCACCTTCGGGCAGATCCGCTTCAGTCCCATCAGCGCCTCGCCGACCCGGCGGTCCGCGATGTGTCCCTCGGCGTCCACCGCGAAGCAGTAGTTCCCGATGCCCGCGCCCGTCGGCCGCGACTGGATCAGCATCAGGTTCACCCCGCGCACCGCGAACTCCTGGAGCAGTTCGAGCAGCGCACCGGGGTGGTCCTCGCCCATCCAGATGACCACCGACGTCTTGTCCGCGCCGGTCGGCGCCGCCGGCCGGGCCGGGCGGCCCACCAGCACGAAGCGGGTCTGCGCGTTCTCCGCGTCATGGATCTCGGTCACCAGCGGCTCCAGGCCGTAGGTCGCCGCCGCGAACTCACCGGCGAAGGCGGCGTCGTACCGGCCCTCCTGCACCAGCCGGGCGCCGTCCGCGTTGGACGCCGCCGACTCCCACACGGCGTCCGGGAGGTTGGCGGCCATCCAGTTGCGTACCTGCGGCTGGGCGGCCGGGTGCGCGGTGACCGACTTGATGTCGGACAGTTCGGTGCCCGGCCGCACCAGCAGCGCGAAGGTGATGGAGAGCAGCACCTCGCGATAGATCATCAGCGGTTCGCCGGTGGTCAGTTCGTCGAGCGTCGCGGTGATGCCGCCCTCGACGGAGTTCTCGATCGGCACGAGCGCCGCCGCGGCGGCCCCGCTGCGTACCGCGTCCAGAGCCGCCGGTACGGAGACCATCGGGACGAGTTCGCGGGTGGCGGCCTCCGGGAGCGTACGGAGGGCGACCTCGGTGAAGGTGCCTTCGGGGCCGAGATATGCGTAGCGCGTGGCGGACATACCGTCACCCTAATGCGCTCCGGTGGCTCAGGACTCCAGCAGCCGCTGCCCCACGTACTCGCCGTCCGCCGCACCGCCCGGCACCGCGAACAGACCGCTCGCCTCGTGCCTGATGAAAGGCGACAGGGCATCGCCCCGGTCCAGCTTCCGCTGCACCGGAACGAACCCGCGCAGCGGATCCGCCTGCCAGCAGACGAACAGCAGACCGGCGTCCGGAGTGCCGTCCGCCGAGATGCCGTCGTGGTACGAGAAGGGGCGGCGCAGCATGGCCGCGCCGCTGTTCTTCTCCGGGGCGGAGATCCGGGCGTGGGCGTTGTCCGGGATCAGGAGCCTGCCGTCGGAGCCGGCCTTGTCGAGGTCCATCGCGGTGGTCTCGGCGCCGCCGCTCAGCGGAGCGCCATCCTTCTTCCGGCGCCCTATGACCTGCTCCTGGCGCTTCTCGGGGAGCTTCTCCCAGTCGTCGAGCAGCATCCTGATCCGGCGCACGACCGCGTACGAGCCGCCCGCGAGCCAGTCGTACTTCGCATCGGCTCCATCCCGGGCGTCCGACGCGCCCGACGCGCCCGGGGCATCCGGGACGAAGATGCGGCGGTCGAAGTCGCTCTCGGCCGGTTTCGGGTTGTTGGTGCCGTCGACCTGGCCCATCAGATTGCGGGCGGTCATCGGCTCGGCCGTGGCACCCGGGGAGCGATTGAAGCCGTTCATCTGCCAGCGGACCCTGGCGGCCGGGGCGGCCTCCTTCTGTACGGCCCGCAGCGCGTGGAAGGCGACCAGCGCGTCGTCCGCGCCGATCTGGACCCAGAGATCACCGTTGGAGCGCGCGGCGTCGAGGCGGTCGGTGGAGAAGGGGGGCAGCGGGTCGAGCCCCGGTGGGCGGCGGTCGGTCAGGCCCGTGCGTTCGAAGAAGGTCCGGCCGAAGCCGAAGGTGACGGTCAGCGAGGACGGCCCGGCGTCCAGCGCGATCCCCGTGTCGTGGTCCGGGCCGTCCGCCGCGCCGCTCCCGGCGGGCTCGCCCGCCATCAGCCGCCCGGCCGTCGCCGACCACCGGCGCATCAGCGCGGCGGCTTCCTTCCGGCCGGCCCCGGGCACCAGGTCGAAGGCGACGAGGTGGCCGCACGCCTGAAGCGGAGTGGTGATCCCCGGTTGATGTTTCCCGTGAAACATCACCTGGGTGGAGCCGACCGCCGTCAGTGCGGTGGGTTCGTCGGGCCGGGTCGCGGCATAGCCGGTGGCGCCGCCCGCCGCGCCCAGCACCAGCCCGGCCGCACCGGCCGCGCCCGCGCTGCCGATCAGCCGACGCCGGGTGATGCCACCACCGGCCTCCCCGGTCTCGTTGCCACGAGGGGTGTCGCCCCTGCCGCCCGCCGAGGTCTTCCTGTTGTTCGCGCTCACGATCCCGCTCACGATCCCGCTCAACCAATCTTCATGTTCTTGTCGATGGTCGTCTGATCGATGTCCGACGTACGTACGGTCACGGCGACCTTCCAGTTGCCGGCCATCGGGATCTGGACGCCGTCGGCGGTCCAGTGGCCCTCGGTCAGCCGGGCGGGGACGACCGGGAGCGGGCCGATGTCCTTGGACTCCAGAGTGAAGGCGACCTTCACCTCGGGAACGTCCATGGGCTTCCCGTCGCTGCCGTCCACCCAGAGGTGGAGCTCATTGGCGCCGGTACGGGCGGGGGTGATCTCCATTCGCACCGTTCCCCTGCCGTTTTCGCCGCCGGTGTCGAAGGGCAGCTTCATCTCGACCGGGCCCGCGGTTGCCGGGGCGCTCGCCGCGGTCGATGCGCGGGCCGCCTCTTCCTCGGTGCGCGCCGGTTCGGTGGAGGTCAGCACGGTCGTCACCGCCAGCAGTGCCACGGCGACCCCCACTTCCGCCAGCACCGATCGGCGCAGCCCGGACCGCTCGGGGTCGGAGTCGCGGATCCGCTTCTTCTCGGCGGTGGCCACGGCGGCCTGCTGCCGGGCGAGCTGGGCCGCCCGCGCGGGGTCCTCGGCCGTGGCCCCGGCGGTGTCCGGATCCTCGGCGCCTGCGGACGCCTCCGTCGACGAGGTCTCGGCCGGAGAGGTCTCTTCGTCCCGGGATTCCGTCGCCGCGCCGCTCCCGCCCGTGATCAGGCGTGCCGTCCACCGCCGCGAGAACCACGCGATCCCGAGCAGGACGGCGATCAGCCCCACCTTCACGAGCAGCAGCTGCCCGTATCCGGTGCCGGTGAGCGCGGACCAGGTGCCGACCTGGCGCCAGGACTGGTAGATCCCGGTCGCGGCGAGCACGATGACGCTGCCGAACGCGATGCCGGAGAAGCGCCGTACCGCCGTCGCGTCGATGTCGGGGGCCCGGTACAGCGCGACCAGCAGCGCGGTGAGACCGCCGAGCCAGGCCGCCACGGCCAGCAGGTGCAGCACGTCGACCGGCATGGCGATGCCGGGCTGGATCCCGGTCGAGGCATGCTCGGCGAGCGCCCACGTACCGGCGATCCCGGCGGCGATCACCGTGCCGCCGATGGCCAGCCCGAAGGTCAGGTCCTTCTTCTCGCGCTCGTCCTCGCGCTTGGCGTAGGCGCCGAAGAGCACGGCGATGAAGAGCGCGGAGGCGCCGAGCAGCAGCAGCCGGGAGACGAGCGCGGCGCCGGGCTTGGTGTCGAGCACGGCCTTCAGCCCGTCGAGGTCGAAGGCGTCCGCGAGCTTCCCGGATCCGGTGTACGGGTTGCGCAGCAGCAGCATCGCCAGGGTGGCGACGGTGAGGGTCATCCAGCCGCGTACGACCAGGCGTTGAAGCGGGCGGGCGCCCGCGCCGCGCTGCCAGCAGGCCAGCACGAAGGCGGAGCCGCCGGCCAGCAGGATGAAACCGGCGTACGCGGCGTAGCGCGCGATGCCGTAGAGGGTGCCGACGAGGCCACCCCCGGCCTGGTCCGTCGGGAGCGCCACGGTGGTCTTCGAGGGGGCTCCGACGGAGAAGGTGAAGGCGCCGGACACGGGGTGGCTGTCCGCGGACACGGCCTGCCAGGCGACGGTGTACGTACCGTTGGGCAGTCCGGCGTGCAGCGAGACCCCGTACTTCACGGTGGAGCCGCTCTGCAGATCACGCGGTGCGGCGCCGGTGTCGGCGCGTTTGCCGGCGGGGTCGAGGATCCGGATGGAGTCGTCACCGAGGGCGACCTGCTCGGAGAAGGTGAGCGTGACCTCCTTGGGGGCGGTGGTGACCACCGCCCCGTCCTGCGGATCGCTCCCGGTCAGTGCGGCATGCGCGGACGCCGGGCCCGCACCTCCCAGCAACAGGCCGAACACCATGCCGACGAGGGCGGCGAGGAGCGCCGCCGCGGTGAGTGGACGGCGTGTCGCGGGAGTCGACGGGGTCGGTCCGAAGTGCGGGGCGGTGGTGGCTGTCATGACGAGTCAGTCCCTCACTGCTTCTTCGGGTTGTGGGTGGTCTCCATCACGGGCAGGTCGACCTTGATCGGGTCGGCCTTCTCGAAGTGCAGCTGCACGGACACCTTCTCGCCCTGCTTGGGCTGCTGCTTGAGCTTCATGAACATGATGTGGTTGCCGCCGCGTTCCAGATCCAGTTCGCCGCCGGCGGGCACGTCGAAGGACGTCACCATGCGCATCGTCTGGTTCTTCGTCTCGTGGATCGTGACGTTGTCGGAGAGGGAGCTGGTGACGGAGGTGAGCCGGTCGGACACGCCGCCGCTGTTCTTCACGACGAGGAAGCCGGCCGCCATGTCGCTGACCGGCTGCGGCATGAACGCGCCGGTCACCTTCAGCTCGGGCTTGTCGTCCGAGGACGAGCAACCCGCCAGCGTCAGCCCGGTGGTGAGGGCCATGACGCCGGCGAGGGCGATGCGGCGGTTCACGGGGTCTCCCCCTTGATGATCTTGGGGAGGTCCTTGGTGTAGTCGTCGGGCGAGGTGTCCTCGCTGTAGACGAGGTAGCCCTTGTCGGTCTTCGGGGAGAACGCGATGACCTGGGATCCGTGCATCGAGACGACCGTGCCGTCCTTCTCCTTCTTCGGCGCGTCGATGCCGATGCCGATCTGGCGTGCACCCGCCTGGATGGTCGGGAAGTCGCCGGTGAGACCGGTGAAGGAGGCGTCCTGCATCTTGAGCCAGCTGCCGAGCGAGGACGGGGTGTCCCGCTCGGGGTCGGTGGTCACGAAGATGACCTGGAGCTTCTCCTGGTCGGCCTTGGGGAGCGCCTTCTTGGCGATGGCGATGTTGCTCATGATGAGCGGGCAGACGTCGGGGCAGTTGGTGTAGCCGAAGTAGATCAGCGTCGGCTTTCCCTTGGTCCGCTCGCGCAGGTCGTACTTCTTGCCGTGGGTGTCGGTGAGCACCAGATCCGGCTTGGTGAACGGCTGGTCCAGGGCGGTCGCGGCCTTGGTCTTCGCCTGGACCGATACATCGGCGATGGGCTTCTTGGCACTGTCTTCGCTGCTGCCGCAGGCGGACAGGGTGAGCGCAGCCGCGGCGGCGAACGCCGCGGCCAGCACCGTTTTCTTGGACATGGAGCTCTGATTCCTGGTGGTCGGTGGGACGGGTGGCGCTGTGGATCAGGCGGTGCGGCGGCGGCCGGCGAGGACGCCGAACGCCACCCCGGCAATGCCGATGACGATGCCGACGATGCCGAGGACACGGGCCGTGGTGTCGCTCGTGGACGAGTCCGAAGCGGCCGTCGTCTGCTTGTCCGCCGCCTCGGCACCGGAGCCGGTGCCCTTGGCGTCGTCGGCGGCACCGTGCTCGCCTGCGGCCGGTGCGGTCAGGGCGAGGACCGGTGCCGGGCTCTCCGGCTCCTCTGCGCCCTTCTTCTGCTCCTCGATCCAGCGGACGACTTCCTTGTTGTCGTACGTCTGGATGGCCTTGAACACCAGCTGGTCGGCGTCCTCGGGGAGCTGGCCGATGGAGAGCGGGAACTGCTGGAAGTCGCCCGGGCGGATGCCGCGCTCGTCCTTGTCTCCCGTGGCGGTCCAGGTGACCTTGGAGACGGCCTCGTTGATCTTCTGGCCGTGCATCTCCAGCGGCTTGGCCAGCTTGCTCTTGGTGACCTCGATGTCCCAGCCCGGCACGGCCTGCGGCATGACGGAGGCCAGTGGGTGGTCGGTCGGGAAGTTGACCTCGACCTTGGTCGTCGAGGCGTTGTCGCGCTCGTTGGGGACCTTGAAGTTGACGGTGGCGTAACCGCCCTTGGCGGCCTCGCCCTGCGGCTGCACGCTGACGTGCGCGGAGGCCGTACCGGCGAGGATCAGGACGGTGGACGCGGCGACGCCGCCGGCGAGGGCGATGCGGGAAACGTTCATGGCAGGTATCACTCCACGGAAGCACGAGGGAAAGTGGTCCGGCGCGCGGGTGTGCGCCGACATCACGACACCTCTCCCCTCCGAACGGCGGGCATGCGCCGACCGGGTACGGAACAGCGCGGTTCGTGCGCCGGGTGGAGGTGTCGCGTCAGGCTGCGAGTGCGTACGCGAGTGGCGGACCGCGCCTGATCACCAGGTGCTGCAAGGGGTCGCCGGTGGCGGGCGCCGGGGCGTCGACCGCCGTACGGAGGGTGCGCGGCCCGGTCGTCGGGCAGTCGCGGAGCCCGGCGCGCAGGGCACCGACCAGGGCGAGTGCGGCGCGCAGGGCGCGCAGCCGGGCCCCGGCGGCGATCTGCTGGGCGCCGTGCGCGGACAGCCGGACCAGCCGGAACAGGGCGATCTCCCCGCGCCGCAGCAGCCAGCCGGTGGCCACCGCGGCCAGCAGGTGGCCGAGGACCATGGGCAGATCGGGCAGCAGCGCGGCGAGCGCGCCCGGATCCGTACCGGACGCGGCGGCCACGTGCTGGTGGGCACCGCCCGACACCGAAGCCGGGTCGATGCCCGCGGTGGTGACGACGCGGTGCGCCTCGGCGGCGCTCAGCTGCGCCGGACCGGCCCCGCACACCAGGCTCGCCGCGAACCGGATCAAGGAGTCGTCGCCCGCCGCGGTGTTCGCCGGGGTGCCGTGCGTACCCATGCCGAACAGGACGTGCAGGGCGATCTGCCCGCCCGCCAGCGCGGCGGCGATGGACGGCAGTGAACGCTCGCGTCCGGCGAGCGGTGCCACCACCGCGGCCATCCCCAGGAATCCGGCGAGCAGGGTCCACCAAGGGACGGGCGCACAGGAGGCCAGGGCGTGACCCGCCGCGGACAGCGCGACACAGACCGCGGCGAACACCGCGGTCCTCAGGAGCCGCAGACCGGCTCCGGCGCGTGCGACCGGCATAGACATGGCGGGGTCATCATCGCACCGAGGCCCCGGCTTCGGTACGGCAGGTCCGGAAGGCCGCCTTCCGTCCGACGGGAACGAGCCGGTCGGTACGGGCCGGGGCTTTCTCGGGTGTGCGCCGGGCATACACGGGTGTACGGAGAGCTGGTATCCGCCGAATGAGCGGTCTCACATCCGGTCCGCGCTTACGAACGGCGCTGCGCGGCAATAGGTATCGGTATGTCGAGCCGCAGCCAGGAGGCTGGAGCATGAGCATCTGGTGGTCCCTCCATTTGCGGCGCGAGGCTGCGAGCGTTCCACTCGCCCGCCGCTTCCTGCTGGGCACCATGGAGACCGCGGGCGTGGACCCGGACATCTCCTTCGATCTGTCGCTCGCGCTCAGCGAGGCCTGTGCGAACGCCGTCGAGCATGGCGGTGACCACGCGGACCAGGACGACCGGGAAGGCCGGGGCGACCGATTCGGCACCCGGGATCCGTGGGACGTGTGGGACGAGCTGCCCGGCGCCGCCTCGGCGCAGTACCGGGTCACCGCCTACCTGGACGGCGAGAAGTGCCGTATCGAGGTCGCCGATTCGGGCCCAGGCTTCCCGGCCCGGAGCACCCTCCACGACTCCGCGGAGCGGTACGAGGACCAGCAGCGGTACGAGCCCCGGCAGTACCCGCCGCTCAGCGCCGAGGACGGGCGGGGGCTGTGTCTGATCGAGCAGCTCGCCGACCATGTGCACTTCGGCAACCGCCCCGGCCGCGGTGCCGTCGTCAGCTTCGACAAGGTCCTGAAATGGCGGAAGGACGCCCTGCTCATGGTGTCCTGAGCAGGGCGCCCTTCGACGCGTGGGGATCAGCCCTTGAGCCGGGCCATCCACGCCTCGACCTTGTCGGACCGGCGCGGCAGCTTGTCGGAGAGGTTCCGGTTGCCGTCCTCGGTGACGAGGATGTCGTCCTCGATCCGGACGCCGATGCCCCGGTACTCCTCCGGCACGGTCAGGTCGTCGGTCTGGAAGTACAGACCGGGCTCGACCGTGAGGCAGACGCCGGGCTCCAGCGTGCTGTTGACATACGTCTCGGTGCGCGCGGCGGCGCAGTCGTGGACGTCCATGCCGAGCATGTGACCGGTGCCGTGCAGCGTCCAGCGGCGCTGGAGCCCCAGCTCCAGGACCTTGTCCACGGTCAGGTCGCCCAGCAGGCCCCACTCGACGAGCTTCTCGGTGAGCACCCGCTGCGCGGCGTCGTGGAAGTCGCGGAAGCCGGCGCCGGGCTTGACGGCGGCGATGCCCGCCTCCTGCGCCTCGTACACCGCGTCGTAGATCTTCCGCTGCAACGGCGTGAACGTGCCGTTGATCGGAAGGGTGCGGGTCACGTCGGCGGTGTAGAGGTCGTCGGTCTCCACGCCGGCGTCGAGCAGCAGCAGCTCGCCGGAGCGCACCGGTCCGTCGTTGCGCACCCAGTGCAGGGTGGTGGCGTGCGGGCCGGCCGCGCAGATCGAGCCGTAGCCGATGTCGTTGCCCTCGATGCGGGCACGCAGGAAGAAGGTGCCCTCGATGTAGCGCTCGCTGGTCGCCTCGGCCCGGTCGAGGACCTTGACGACGTCCTCGAAGCCGCGCGCGGTGGCGTCGCAGGCCTTCTCCAGCTCGGAGATCTCGAAGGCGTCCTTGACCAGCCGGGCCTCGGACAGGAAGACGCGCAGTTCCTCGTCGCGCTCCGCGGTGACCTTGTCGGTCAGCGCGGCCTCGATGCCGGCGTCGTGGCCGCGGACGTTGCGGACCGGGCCGGTGGCCTCGGTCAGCGCGGCGGGGAGCTCGCGCACGTCCTTCGCGGGGATGCCGAGCAGCTGCTCGGCCTCGGCGAGGGAGTGGCGGCGGCCGACCCACAGCTCGCCCTGGCCGTCGAGCCAGAACTCGCCGTTCTCGCGGTTCGAGCGCGGCAGCAGGTGGAGGGTCGCCTCGTGACCGTTCTCGGTCGGCTCCAGGACGAGGACGCCGTCCTGGGTCTGGTCGCCGGTGAGGTACGCGTACTCGGTGGAGGCTCGGAAGGCGTACTCGGTGTCATTGGAGCGGGTCTTCAGGTTGCCCGCGGGGACGACCAGTCGCTCACCGGGGAAACGCGCGGAGAGCGCGGCGCGGCGGGCGGCCGTGTGTGCGGCCTGGGCGATCGGTTCGAGGCCGTGCAGCTCGGTATCGGCCCAACCGGACTTCATGTTCGCGGCGAGTTCATCGGAGACGCCCGGGTACAGGCCGTTCTTCCGCTGCTTGACCGTCTCTTCTTCCTCGGTCTCCGGGTTCTCCGGGGTGAGCTCCTCAGCCACGATTTGTCTCTCCTTGATACGACACTGGACCCCGACCATCGTACGGGCGTACGGAAGGGGGCACAGGGCCGGAAGACCTGTTACACGGCTGGGGCGGGCGTGGAGCGGGACCCGGCGGCGCTCAGTCGAAGCGCGCGGCCAGTACGACCACGTCCTCGGCGCTGTCGTTCCGGTCGCGAGCGCCGCCGCTCCGGCCGGGCCCGTCCGGCAGCACGGTGTGCAGCACATGGTCGGCGACGGCTCCGGCGTCGTGGCGCATCGCCTTGGGTACGGACGCGGCCGCCGAGTGGAGCCGCGCGAACGCCCGGTCCGTCGAGTCGCCGGTCCGGCGCAGCAGTCCGTCGGTGTAGAGCAGTACGGTCTCGCCGGGCGCCGGCGCGATCTCCACGCTGGGCGCCTCCCAGCAGGCGAGCATGCCGAGCGGTGCGGAGACCGAGGTCTCGACGAATTCGGTGCGCCGGTCGCCGATCACGAGCGGCGGGGTGTGGCCCGCGCCGGCCAGCAGGATCTTGCGCTCGGCCGGTTCGCAGTAGGCGAACAGCGCGGTCGCCGTACGGGCCGGTTCGGTCAGCCGCAGCAGCAGCTCCAGGTCGGAGAGCACGGCGACCGGATCCTCGCCCTCCATCACCGCGTACGCCCGCAGACCGGACCGCAGCCGTCCCATGGCGGCCAGCGCGCTCGGCCCGGAGCCGTTCACCGAGCCCACGGCGAGACCGAGCGCCCCCTCCGGCAGGGCGAGCGCGTCGTACCAGTCGCCGCCGCCCCGCGCCGCCCTGCGGTGGCGGGCGGCCAGCTGCACGCCGGGAACCCGGGGCAGCCGGCTGGGCAGCAGCTCCTCGGTGACGGTGGCGACATCGGCCCTGGCCCGCTCCAGCTCCAGCAGCCTGGCCAGATGCTCACCGGCGTATCCGGCGTAGAGACCGACGAGATGGCGTTGGCGCTCCAGGGGTTCGGCGGGTTCGTCGTACAGCCAGACGGCGGCGCCGAGCCTGCCGGTCGCCCCGGCGGTGATCGGTACGGCGTAGCTGGCGGCGTATCCGAGCCGGGCGGCGACCTCGCGGCGGCGGGGGTCCAGGCCGGGGGCGCCCAGCAGGTCGGGGGTGGTCAGCGCGTCCTCGGTGTCCGGGAGCCCCTCCAGGATCCGGCCGTAGGAGGTGGCGGTGCGCGGAACGGTCTCGATCTGTCCGAGCTCGGCGTGGGCGAGCCCGAGGCCGATGGTGCTCACGGGGCCGCGGCGGTCGGACGGTTCGAAGACGACCAGGCCGCGGCGGGCGCCGACCAGGGCGGCCCCGGCGTCCAGCAGTTCGTGGAGGGCATCGTCGAGCGTGCCGGTTCTGGCCAGCCGCTCGGTGAGTTCGTGCAGCGTGGTGAGGTCGGAGATCCAGCCGGCGAGCCGGTCCTGGATGACGGCTCCGGGTGCGGAGGGCACTTCGGACAGAGGCCCGGCAGTGTGTGCTGAAACCGGAACTGTGGGATCGATTCCAGCCACTTTCGGCAGGTGTGGGGCGCTCATGGCTTCCGGCTTTCCGACCAGTGCTTTCTGTCGAATAGCATCGCAAACCCCCATGTCATTCTGCGTCGCTATCAGTGCATCCGCATGTACACGTAGCACCACATGTACACGCACAAGTGAGGCGATGTCCAGCATTGTCCCCACGGGTTTTATGGTGTCCGGGCGGCTGTTAAGTTGGCCAAAAAATGCACCCGAAGGCAACTATTTGCGGTCGACTGGGCGTGCTCGAACAGGGGGTGTTCTCGGGGTGAAGTCCCGGAGGGAGCGTCATTTCGGGCATGCTGGGTACGTAATCGATGAAGGCCAGGGGCAGTTCTGATCGCCCCGGAACCCGGCAACGGGCCCGGACGTCCTCTCCAGTGACGGCCACGCCCCCACCCCCGAGTGGCGGGGTTTGCACCTCGGTACGGCAGGCGCGATACGCGCGCCGCTCCTCGCCGCGCTTGTCCGGACCGATCCGTCCGGACCCGTATCGCACCTGCTCGACTCGGCTCGGCCCATGCTCGGTACCGACGTCCCACCCGTACCGCAGATTTGAAGAGCATGTACGCACAGTGAAGTGATGCATACGTACAGCAACTCACACGTGGTGTGATGTGGACCCTCGGCGTTCAACGGAAAGGAACGAGCGCTCATGCGCGAGATCCTCGGAAGGCGACGCAGGCTCCGGCTCCGGCGCAGGGGAAGGCCCGCCCAGCTCGACGCGGCCCTGACCTGCGCCATGGCATGGCGGTGGCCCGTGCTCCCCGGAGTGGGGCTGAAGGCGGCCGGCGGTCGCGGTGACCGTGGCCGCAGCTGCGCCTGTCCCGATCCCGAGTGCGCCGTGCCCGGCGCACACCCCTTCGACCCCGGTCTCCTCGCGGCGTCCACCGACGAGCGCATGGTGCGCTGGTGGTGGACCAACCGGCCCACCGCCCCGATCCTCCTGGCCACCGGCGGGCGTGCCCCGTGCGCGCTGAGCCTGCCGGCCGTGGCCGCCGCCCGGGCGCTGGTCGAGCTGGACCGGATGGGTGTGCGGCTCGGTCCCGTGGTGGCGACGCCGACGCGGTGGTCGCTGATGGTCGCCCCGTACAGCCTGGAACGGCTCGGTGAACTGCTGCACGCCCAGGACTGGGTGCCCAGCTCGCTTCGTTTCCACGGCGAGGGCGGTTATCTCGTCCTCCCGCCGTCCGAGGTGGGGGCGGGGCAGGTGCGCTGGGAGCGGGCCCCGGCGTCGGACGCGCCGTGGCTGCCGGACGTGGGGACGGTGCTGGACGCGCTGGTCGAGGCGAGCAGCGGCGCACCGGACGGTGGCAGCCGGCTCGCGTACTGACGGGGCGGAGCGCCGGGGCGCCAGGGGGCTGGAATGCCGGGCACTGGGATGTCTGGGTGCCCGGGTGTCTGGGTGCCGGAATGTGGGGTGCCGGGGTGCCGGGGTAAGTCGCGCCGAACCCGGTTTTCCGTCGGGATATCCGGCGGACCGTCAGATACTCATGCGAAGCCGACAGGCGAGGCCCGGGAATATCCGATGGCCGATTCCCGGTGGCGGATACGGTCCGGTCCATGCCACGCAATTGCAAAGTCCGCGGCGTCAGCCGTCGCAAAGTCCGGTGCCGGAAGGCTTTCTGATGGCCTTTCCGGAATGCCTCGAACCGGATTACTCGAATATTCATTCGAGCGTTTCTGGTGTGGCCGGAGGTGGCGATGGTATTGGTGGAGATCGTCCGTCTCCGGCGCCCGTCTCCGGCATCCGCCTTCAGTATCCGCCTCCAGTATCCGTTTCCGGTGCCCGGCATCTGTCCGAGACCGATCGGTCCCCGCGGGGACTCATCCCTGCCCGCTCCACCGGTCCGTACGTGGGCCGACCGTCGCCGGCAAGGCGGGGCGTGGGGTGCAGTGGTGTGGAGGTGGCCGCGGATGCGGGGGCGTGAACCGTCCTGCTCGATGAGCCGGGGCGTATCGACGAGGGGCTTCTGCGCGGGCTCGTGCGCCGCGGTGCGCGCTGTGCGCCGTACCCGGAAATGAGGATGCCCGATCGCTGGCGACGGGGGATGCACCAGCGACCGGGCTTCTAGAACGGTAACAAGAGATCTGCCGTTCGCAAATTCGATCTCGCGTATTCGGACAGGGATTTACCTGTCAGTACGGGGAGTTGTGACGCGAGTCACCTATCGAGCCGGCCGGGCCCGGGGCTCGTCACCGTCAGCTGAGAGTTACCTGACGGTTGGTGAGCCCACCGCGTGCCCGCCGCTCCTCCGCGGTGAGCGGTGCGTCCGAGGCGAGCACCTCGGCCAGCCGCTCGGCGAACTCCGCCGCGGGCTTTTCGCACTCCTCGGCCCCCATCGCGCTCGGCAGGTCCCAGACCGGGACCATCAGCCCGTGCGCCCGGAAGGAGCCGACCAGCCTGGTGCCCTCGCCCAGCGAGGAGGCGCTGGCGGCGTGCAGCCGGGCGAGCGCGTCGAGCAGCTGCTCCTCGGCGTGCGGCATGACCCAGCGGAGGTGGTTCTTCTCCGGGGTCTCGCACCAGTAGGCGGCGTCCACACCGGCGAGCCGCGTCGTCGGGATCGCCGCCTCGTTCGCACGCTCCAGGGAGGCGGACACCTCGGGCGTGGCGTTCTCCGCGTCCGGAACCCAGAACTCGAAGCCGGAGTGGACGGCGGGCTCGAACGCCGCATCCGGGTCGAGCACGTCCTGCAGTCGCGGACCGTCGGCCGGTACGCGCTGCGCGGCCACGGGCGAACCGGGCTCGGCGGCCAGCGCCCGCAGCAGGGTGTCCGCGAGGTCACGGCTGAGGTCGCCGGACGGGGTGTCGTTCTGCAGGGCCAGCAGCACCGAACCGTCGTCGCGGCGGAGCGCCGGCCAGGCCATCGGCAGGACGGTCGCGAGCGACACCGAGGGCACGCCCTCGGGCAGCCCGTCCTTCAGCGTCAGCGCCACCGTGGCGGCGGGCACCAGTTCGCGCAGCGCGACCCAGTCGCACTCGCCGGCCAGTCCCTCGAAGGGGCGGTGGACGAGCTCGGTCACGGCCTGGGCGGCGGCCCGGCCGTGACATGCCTTGTAGCGGCGGCCCGAACCGCACGGGCAGGGCTCGCGAGCCCCGACCACCGGGATCTCGCCGTCCTTGAGTTGCTGCTTCCCGGCCTTGGTCTGAGGGCGCTTCTTGGCCATGGTGGGCTTTCTCCCGATTGCGACAGTGCGGTCTGGGCCGCGAGCCTAGCCGTCCCTGTCGCGTCCGGGACACACGCGCCCGCGCGCCCATGCGTCCGCCGGTACCGGCATCGGCGCCGGAGCGAATGGCGGAGCGAGTGGCGCGACGTCAGCCCACGTCGTCGAAGGCGTCCGCGAATCCCAGCGCGTCGAGCCCCGAGACGGCGGGCCCCGAGAGACTCGGCGCCGAAATGCCCGGCCTGGGCGTACCCGGCCCCCCGGGCTGCTGCCCGTGTCCCTCATTGACCAGGACCCAGACGGTCACTTCACCGGACGAGCTGTCGCGTACGCCCCACTCGTCGGCCAGCGCGCTGATGATGTTGAGCCCCCGGCCGCCACGCGCCGTGACCGATGGAGTGGCCGGAATCGGACGGGTCGGACCGCCGCCGTCCGTAACCTCGACGGTCAGCCCGCCCGTCCTGTCGACGCGCCATGCGGCGCGGACGTCGCCGTCACCCACATCCGTGTGCCGGCCCAGTGGCCTGCCGTGCCGGCAGGCATTGCTGAGCAGTTCGGAAAGAATCAGTACTGCATCGTCGACGACCGAATCCGACACCCCGTGACTGCGCAACTGCGCGCGCATCCGGTGCCGCGCCTGGCCCACGCCCGCAGGGCCATGGGGTACGGCCATGCTCGACGACGTGGGCACTTCCTGTGCCACCACCAACGCCACCCCCGAGACCTCCTTTGCCCCACGCCACGGAGTGGATGCCCCCCTGGACTGGACCGGAAACCGGCCAATGGACTGCCAGTGACGCACTCGTAACGATCGAATACGGTTCGAATGCGCCGGTGCACTCCGTGTCACTGATGCTAAGAGCGTCCAAGTTGCGCCAGAACCTGCTTCGGGCGGTTCGTGATGATTGCCTCGATGCCGAGATCGACGCAGCGTTCGACGTCCTCCGGCTCGTTCACCGTCCAGACGTGCACGCGGTGCCCCGCGCGGTGCAGTCGCTCGATGTAGCCGGGGTGATTGCGTACGATCCGCATCCCCGGCCCGGCGATCCGCGCCCCGGCGGGCAGCCGCCCGTCGCGCAGCCGCGGCGAGAGGAACTGCATCAGATACACGGTGGGCAGCGTGGGGGCCGCGGCCTGGATGCGGTACAGCGAGCGCGCCGAGAAGCTCATGACGCGTACCGGCGACGGTTCGTCGGCCGGGGGCGCGTCGAGCTCGAAGTGCTTCAGCAGCTGCAGCAGCCGCTCCTCTACCTGGCCCGCCCAGCGGGTGGGGTGCTTGGTCTCGACGGCCAGCTGGAGCGGTCGCCCGGCGGCCCGGGTCTCGACGACGAGTTCGAGCAGCCGCTCCAGGGTCAGTACGGAGGTGAGTTCCCCCGGCACCGGATCCCAGTCCGGGGACTCCGACTCCTCGCGGTCCTTCCAGGAGCCGAAATCGAGGGCCGCGAGCTCGGCGAGCTCCAGGGCTGAGACGGCGCCGCGGCCGTTGGAGGTGCGGTTCACCCGGCGGTCGTGCACGCACACGAGGTGGCCGTCGGCGGTGAGCCGTACGTCGCACTCCAGGGCGTCGGCACCGTCCTCGATCGCCTTCCGGTACGCGGCGAGGGTGTGCTCGGGGGCGTCGTCGGACGCGCCCCGGTGCGCGATGACCTGGATGGGGTGGTCCGTGGGCTGCTGGCGTGCGTGGGTCACCGCGTCATCGTGTCACCGTCGGGCGACCGCTGTGCGCACGTGGCTCGGCGGAAGCGCGTACCCCGGGGTGCGGCCGGGGCGCACCCTGCGGTGCGTCTTGCACCGGGGGACCGTTTTGACCGATGTAAAGATTGGTGTGCGGATGCACAGGTCCTGCTTACAGTGGCCTGACGTGCCTTGGGAAAAGCTGTTACGGGACACGTATACAGCGGATCTCTTGCCGAAATTGATGTGGAACCGAGGAGTAAAGAGCTGTGAGCACAGAGAACGAGGGCAACGAGGGCACTGCGGCCGAGGCCGTCCCGTCCGCACCTCCAGTGCCGGCCGACGCTCCTCAGGGGGCGCCCGGGAGCCCGCCCGAGCCCGCCCCCGCCCCCGTGGCCGAACTGCCCGCCACGCCTCCCCACGCGCCCCACGCGCCTCCCCTCAACCCTCACGCACCGCAGTCGGCCGCCGAGGCCAACTGGCCTCCCCCGTCGCCGCCCGCCGTGCCCGCGTACGCCTCCCACGGTGCGGGCGCCGGCGGCCCGGTCTGGGGCGCGCCGCCCCAGCCGTACGCCCCCGAAGGCCCGCGCAGACGCGGCATGGGCGGCCTCGTGGCGGCGGTGGCGGCCGCGGCGCTGATCGCCGGCGGCATCGGCGGCGCCCTCGGCTACTGGGCGGCCGACCGCAACGGCTCCGGCTCGACCACGGTTTCGGCGTCGGCCAACCCGCAGGACCTCAAGCGCGACCCCGGTACGGTCGCGGGCGTGGCGTCCAGGGCGCTGCCCAGCGTGGTCACCATCGACGCGCAGGGCGGCGACGGCGAGGGCGGCACGGGCACCGGCTTCGTGTACGACAAGGAGGGCCACATCCTCACGAACAACCACGTGGTGGCCTCCGCGGCGGACAGCGGCCAGCTCACGGTGACGTTCTCCAACGGCAAGAAGTACGGTGCCGAGGTGGTCGGCCGGGCGAAGGGCTACGACGTCGCCGTGCTGAAGCTGAAGAACCCGCCGTCGGGGCTCGCCCCGCTGTCCCTCGGCAATTCGGACCAGGTCGCGGTCGGCGATTCCACGATCGCGATCGGCGCCCCGTTCGGCCTGTCCAACACGGTCACCACGGGCATCATCAGCGCGAAGAACCGCCCGGTCGCCTCCGGCGACGGCTCCAGCGGCAGCAACTCGTACATGAGCGCCCTGCAGACCGACGCCTCGATCAACCCGGGCAACTCCGGTGGCCCCTTGCTCGATGCGCGCGGCGCGGTCATCGGCATCAACTCCGCGATCCAGTCGACCGGCAGCAGCGTCGGTCAGACCCAGGCGGGCTCCATCGGCCTCGGCTTCGCGATCCCGATCAACCAGGCGACGAACGTCGCCCAGCAGCTGATCAAGACCGGCAAGCCGGTCTACCCGGTGATCGGCGCCACGGTCGCCATGGACGAGAAGACCGGCGGCGCGGTCATCCCCGACCAGGGGGTGGGCGGTACGACGGCCGTGTCGAAGGACGGCCCCGCGGACCGGGCCGGCCTCAAGCCGGGCGATGTCATCACCAAGTTCAACGACACCGCGATCGACAGCGGCCCGACCCTGATCGGCGAGATCTGGACCCACAAGCCCGGTGACCGGGTGACACTGACCTACACGCGCGACGGCAGGACGGCCACGGCCGAGGTCACCCTCGGGGAGCGCAGCGGCGACAGCTGACCAGCGGCGGCCCGGTGCCGCACCACTCTCCGGGACGGCGGTCCGTCGGCTGCCGGTACCTGCTGAGGCACGTACAGCCGGATTCAATGAGCCGGTACGCTGTAGGCGCTCCGTCGCAGGTGGCCGGAGCAGGGGTGGGTTGCCCGAGCGGCCTAAGGGAACGGTCTTGAAAACCGTCGTGGCAGCGATGTCACCGTGGGTTCAAATCCCACACCCACCGCAGTGGTTGAGAGCCTCCGACCAGCAGCATCGGTCGGAGGCTCTTCCCTTTCGGTCCGACCGCGGTGCGGTTGTCGGCCGGGCCCAGGCGACGTTCCTGGAGGCCCGTGCGGCGGCCTTCGCCGAGGGCTCGCCCGTCCCGGCCGCGGTTGAACGGTTCCACCTCGGGCCGGGACCGACTCGGGCCGGCGCCGACGAGACGTGCCCTGCAAGGCAATTGGGCCTCGGAGCCTCGGCAAAACGTGACCTACGGGCCTGAAACCGGCCACGGACGGTTCCGGACGGAGTACGGGAGATCGCGGGCCGCGGGGGCCGTGTGATGTTTATCCGCGGGATGTTCGCTGATCAGGGGTGTAGTCGCGGTGGCCGGGGCGGGCGATCGGGCGGCACGGGTGGATACCAGCCAATTACGTCCCCGGCACTGGCCGAGAGTGAAGATTTTTGTCGCATGATGTGCCACCACACGGCGCTGCGTACTACTAGATTGTCAAAGCACCACGGGACCGATCATGGTCTGCCCTTCATCGTTCATCAGCTGTCATTCGACAGCCGGTCACCACGTAGAACCCTGGTGAACACCATGTCCAGGCAGGCTTTCGGTCCGTTCCACCGCGCACGGCCGGGCTGACAGTGCTGGACGGTCGCGACGTTCGCAGTAGTTCTTGACCTGATCCGGTTGTCCGGAGATCCCCACGTCCCCGGCCGAGAGTATGAGGCACGTTCTGTGAAGGTTCGTACGAGGCGGTCGGCCACTCTGATCTCCGGGGGAGTGGCGGTGGTGCTGTTGCTGACGGGTTGTGGCTCCGAGGACCAGATCTGGCCATTCGACAGCAAGGACACGATGGTCGTCGGCATGTCCGACGGCATCCTGGCGACCGATCCGGCCGCGGGGTACGACCCCGGCTCCTGGCTGCTGTTCAACAACGTCTTCCAGTCGCTGCTGAGTTTCCCGCCCGGGGGTTCCATCCCGGTGCCAGAGGCCGCCGACGAGTGCGGCTTCTCGGACGGCAGCAGAACCTACACCTGCACGCTGCGCGACGGACTGAAGTTCAGCAACGGCAACAGCCTCACCTCGGCGGACGTCAAGTACTCCTTCGACCGGGCGATCAAGATCAACGACCCGGCGGGTCCCGCACCGCTGCTCTCCACGATCTCGTCGATCAGGACCCCGGACGACAAGACCGTCATATTCCGCCTCAAGGTGCCGGACGCGACATTCCCGAGCAAGATCGCATCGGGTGCCGGCTCCATCGTGGACCGCCGGGTCTATCCCAAGGACAGTCTGCTCGGAGGCGGCAGGGCGGTCGGTTCCGGCCCTTACAAGCTGGATTCCATAGACAAGTCGAAAGCCTCCTTCTCGGTCTATTCCGGCTATCACGGAACCGCCGAGGTGAAGAACTCCGGCGTGACGATGAAGCTCTTCCAGGGGAACCAGCAGGCGCTCAAGGCCGCTCTGGAGAAGGACGAGGTCGACATCGCGTATCGCGGCCTCACCGCCAAGACGATTGCCGAGCTCGATACCGCGCCCTCCGCGGACAAGGACGGCCTAGACGTCGTCCAGGGCAGCAGCGCGGAGGTCCAGCACATGGTCTTCAACGTCAAGGACCCGGTGGTCGGCAAGCTCGCCGTACGCAAGGCCATCGCCTATCTCGTGGACCGTTACGCCCTGGTCAGCAAGGTCTACCAGTCCACGGCGACACCGCTCTACTCGATCGTCCCGGTCGGCGTCACCGGACACGGCAACTCCTTCTTCAACACGTACGGCGACAGCCCGCAGCCGCAGAAGGCGAAGGACGTCCTGAGGGAATCCGGCATCACCGACAAGGTGAAGCTCACCCTCTGGTCCACGCCGAGCCGTTACGGACCGGCCACCGACGACGAACTGCAGGCCATCGCCGATCAGCTGAACAAGAGCGGGCTGTTCGAGGCCGGGATGAAGTCCGTTCCGTTCGACCAGTACGAAAAGGGCATCGCCGACGGAAAGTTCGGGATCTACGTCAAGGGCTGGGTGCCCGACTATCCCGACCCCGACAACTTCACCCAGCCGTTCTTCGGCGACGGGAATGTCCTGTCGAACAATTACGAGAACAGCGACATAACCAAGCGGATCATCCCGCAGACCTCGTCCATGACCGACCGCGCGAGCACCCGGTCGTCGTTCATCAAGCTCCAGGACATCGTGGCGCGTCAGCTGCCGCTCCTGCCGCTCTGGCAGGGGAAGCAGTACGCGGTCGCCAACGATAACGTCCGGGGTCTGCAGAACTGTCTGGACACGTCCACCGTCTTCCGGTTCTGGGAGCTCAGCACCGCCTCCTGATGCCGGAACGGGCGGGTCGACACCGAATCGGGCGGGTCACCACCGGAACAGGCGGGTCACCACCGGAACAGGCGGGCCGCGGACGCGATCGTGGCGCGGGCCTCGCGTTCGGTGAGGCCGGTGCGGACGGCGGCCCGGACGAGGGCGTCCGCCAGGGCGTCGCCGTATCCGTGTTCGTAGGCGCGGCAGGCCGCCCAGAAGAGCCGTGTGTTGCGCCGGCCCTCGCGTGACGCGAGGACGAAGCGGACCAGTCCCCGCCCCCGGTCCGGGTCCTCCGAGCTGTGCCGACGGCGCGCCGGGGGCGTGAGCAGGCGCAGCAGCGCGCGGGGGCAGGGCGCCGGGGGCAGCCCGGCGGTGCCCGGGGCGAGCCGGTACCGGCCGTGCGGAGTGACCGAGCCGGGGCCCACCAGGTAGCCGCCGGTGCCCCGGATGTCGATGCCGGGGGCGAGGCGGCCCGCGGAGTTCGGTACGGGGATGCCGGGCGGGCCGGTCAGCCAGAGGTGCCGTCCGCCGCTCGGGGTGAGGACCGTGACGGTCGGCGGGATCGTGAACAGATGGTGCAGGGCAAGCTGTCGCAGCGATACGGCGGAGTCGCCGCCGCCCGTGGGGCCGACGTCCAGGTCGATGCCGATGAGGTGGTGCGGCGGCCGGCCGCAGGCGATGCCGTAGCCGGTGGCCCAGGGGGCGGCGGCGAAGAGGGCCCGTACGGCCGCCGGGTCCGTGGTGGCGTCGTGGACGCCGTGTCCGGGAAGGCCGCACGCGCCCCGGCAGACCGGCCGGCGGTCGTCGTTCCGGTGCGGGGAGGGCAGCGCGGGGAGCTTGCGGGCGGTCAGCGGGATGACGGGGAGCCCGCGCTCGGCGGCGGAGAGTGCATGGGCGAGGGCCAGGGCGGCGGTCTGCCGGTCGGTGATGGCCATGACTCTATTTTCGTTCAGGCGTTCGAAAAGGGGAAGGGGGCATGGCTGCGGCGGGCCTGCCGCCGGAACGCTTTTTCCCTTGGGTGGTGCGGGGCCGGGTGTCCGTCGGCGGGCCGGTGGGGGTGCGAGCGGTGGTGAGCTGGGGCTTTTGGGGAGCACAAAGGTTTATCGGCGCTTCCTCACGCCTGCGGGGGAACCGGGCCGCATGGGTGGTTCGCCGGGGATCCGGTGGGCAACTCTGGTGTCGCGACGTCGTGACCAACACCGGGGCGGTCGGCCGGCTGCCTCGGAACAAGCCGTACTTCCGGTTCCTGGAGGAATTGACATGGCAAGCATCCGTACCGCTCGTGCCCTCGCCGCTGTTGCCGCCCTGCCCCTTGCCGCCGCGCTCTTCGGTGGTGTGGCCCAGGCCGACAGCGGTTCGTTCGCGAACGACGGATCGAACGCGGCCGTCGCGACGGTTGTCGGCAGCGGTGTCGGCGGCAACAACTCCGGCAACTCTTCCACGTCCCAGCAGCAGGCCGTAGGCGCCGGGGCGTCGAACCAGAGCAACTCCGCGCAGGTGAACGGCTCCGGATTCACCGTGGTCGACCAGGACAACGACAACGTCGCGGTGAACTTCACCAACCTCTGGTGAGCCGTGGCCGGTCATGGGCCGGTCGGGGGGTCGGGCCAGGGTCGGCAGGACATGCAGCGGTCCGGTGAGGGTGCTCCGGCACCTTCGCGCGGGCCGTTCCGCGTTGTGCGGCGAAGGCCCGCGAAGGGCGTCGCCGACCTTGACAGCGGACACAGATCTGACGGACAGTCAGAAACCCTGATCCGTGAGCCCCGTGTCCGGGAGGCAGCCCGCCGTGCACCTCGCCCAGACGGAACGCCAGCAGCAGCTGCGCGCCGAACTCCGCACGTACTTCCGCGAGGTGATGCCCGGCAGGGACGCCGGTGCCGCCCCGGGGGCCGAGGATCCGGACGGGCAGCGGCGGGTGCTGCGCAGGATCGGCGCGGACGGGATGCTCGGACTGGGCTGGCCCGTCGAGTACGGCGGCCAGGGGCGCGGCGCCGACGAGCAGTTCGTCTTCTTCGACGAGGCGTACCGGGCGGGGGCGCCCGTCTCGATGGTCACCCTCAACACCGTCGGCCCGACGCTGATGAAGTACGGGACCGATGAGCAGAAGGCGTACTTCCTGCCCAGGATCCTCAGCGGCGAGCTCGTCTTCGCCATCGGCTACAGCGAGCCCGAGGCCGGTACGGACCTCGCCGCGATGCGTACCAGAGCGGTGCGGGACCGCGGCGACACCGCCCGCCCGAACGGTACCGGGGACGGCGGCCACTGGGTGATCGACGGGCAGAAGATCTTCACCAGCAACGCCCAGAACGCGGACTGGATCTGGCTCGCCTGCCGTACGGATCCCGACGCGCCCAAGCACCGGGGCATCTCGATCATCCTCGTCCCGACCGACTCCCCCGGCTTCTCCTGGACGCCGATCGAGACGGTGGGCGGGCTCACCACGACGGCCACCTACTACGACGGGATACGGGTGCCGGCCGCCAATCTGGTGGGTCCGGAGAACGGCGGCTGGGGGCTCATCACCAATCAGCTGAACCATGAACGGGTGGCTCTCGCCGCGATCGGGATGCAGGCCGAGGACTTCTACGGGGCGGCCCTCGCCCACGCCCGTACCCCCGACCCGGTGACGGGCGGGCGTCCGGCCGACGAGCCGTGGGTGCGCGGCCGGCTGGCCGAGGCGTACGCCCGGCTCGCGGCGACGCGCCTGCTCAACTGGCGTCTGGTGGGGGAGGTCGGGGCGGGTTCGCCGGCCCCGGGCGAGGCGAGCGGCGTGAAGTTCGCGGGGACCGAGAGCGCCGTCGAGGTCTACCGGATGTGCCAGGAGATCACCGGCGAGGCGGGCATGGTGCGGGGCGGTTCGCCCGGCGCCTTCGGGGACGGGGAGCTGGAGCGGATGAACCGGGCGGCGCAGATCAACACCTTCGGGGGAGGGGTGAGCGAGGTGCAGCGGGAGATCGTCGCGACGATGCGGCTCGGCATGAAGCGGGGCCGGCGGTGACGGCCGGGGCGGGGGTGCCCGAGGGGCCGGACGAGCTGTACGGGCGGCTCAAGGAGTTCGAGGGGCGGGCGGCCGCGACCGCGGGCACCGGCAAGGACCCGGTCAACGAGCCGATGATCAGGCACTGGTGCGAGGCGATGGGGGACGGCAGTCCCGCGTACCGCGGTCCGGACGCGATCGCTCCGCCGACGATGCTCCAGGCGTGGACGATGGGCGGGCTGTCGGGGCACACCGACCGCTCCGCGGCGTACGAGGAACTCTTCGGCCTGCTCGACGGCGCGGGTTACACCTCGGTGGTCGCGACCGACTGCGAGCAGGAGTACCTGCGGCCGCTGCGGCCCGGGGACCGGATCACCTTCGACGCGGTCATCGAATCGGTCTCGGAGCGCAAGACCACCAAGCTCGGGACGGGCTATTTCGTCACCACGCGCATGGACGTCGGGGCGAACGGCGAACCCGCCGGGACGCACCGCTTCCGGATCCTCAAGTACACCCCGGCGGCGAAGCGGGCGGCGCGCGGCGGCCGGAACCTGCGCCCGAGGCCGGTGATCAACCGGGACAACGCCGGGTTCTGGCAGGGCGTCGCCGGGCACCGGCTGCTGATCCAGCGGTGTACCGGGTGCGGCACGCCGCGCTTCCCCTGGCTGCCCGGCTGCAACGTGTGCGGCTGCCAGGAGTGGGACACCGTCGAGGCGAGCGGCGAGGGCACCGTCTTCAGCCATGTGGTGATGCACCACCCGCCCTTCCCCGCCTTCGCCGCCGACGGGGCGGGCGGACCGTACGCGGTGGCGCTGATCGAGCTGGTCGAGGGGGTGCGGATGGTCGCCAATGTCATCGGTGTGCCGTACGACAAGGTGCGGCCGGGAATGCCGGTGCGGCTGGAATTCCTGCGTACGGACCCCGAGTTGGAGCTTCCGGTCTTCCGGGGAGGCGAGGGCTGAGATGGATTTCGCACCCACCGAGGAGCAGAGCGCGGCGCAGGGGCTCGCGGCGCGGATCTTCGGCGATCTGTCGACGCCCGAGCGTCTGGCCGCGGCCGGCACGGGGACGGACGCCGAGCTGTGGAAGGAGCTCTGCGCGGCCGGGCTGACCGCGGCCGTCGAGGAGACCGGGCTGCTCGGCCTGGTGCTCCTGCTGGAGGAGCAGGGCCGCACGACGGCCCAGGTGCCGTTGGCGGCCAGCTGTGTGTACGGGCTGCTGGCCGTCGCCCGGCACGGCACGGACGAACAGCGGGAACGGCTGCTGCCCGCGCTGAGGGACGGCACGGCCGTCGCCACCGGGGCCTTTCCGTCGCGAGGCGGCATATGGACGGACACCGAGGGCGCGGATACCGACGGCGTGGACGGCGACGGCGCAGATACCGACGGCGTGGATGGCAGCGGCGTGGATGGCGACGGCGGTGGGGGGCGGCTGAGCGGCAGTGTGCCGTACGTGCCGTGGCTGCGGGACGCCGGCCTCGTCCTCGTCCCGGACCGGGCGGCGCGGCTGTGGATCGTACGGACCGGTGATCCCGGTGTGCTGACCGAGCCGGTGGAGACCACGGCGCCCTGGTCGGCGGCGCGGCTCGTCCTGGACGGGGCGGCCGGGGAGCGGCTCGGCGGCGCCGGGGCGTACGGGGCGGTGCTGGCCGCGGCCCGGACGGCGTTCGCGGGACTGCAGGCCGGGGTGTGCGCCGGTTCACTGGCCCGCGCCGTCGCGCACGTGAACACCCGGGAGCAGTTCGGGCGCCCGCTCTCCACCAAGCAGGGGGTGCTGCTGCGCGCCGCCGATGCCCACATGGACACCGAGGCGATCCGGGTCACCGCGTACGAGGCGGCCTGGCGTTACGACACGGGACTGCCGTACGGACCGCAGGCACTGACCGCGGCCTGGTGGGCCTCGGAGGCCGGCAAGCGGGTGGTGCACGCCGGACAGCATCTGCACGGCGGCACGGGCGCGGACCTCGACCACCCGGTGCACCGCCACTTCCTCTGGGGGCGGCAGCTCGACGCCTATCTGGGCTGCGGCGGCGAAGTGCTTCAGGAACTCGGCGATTCGCTGGTGAAGGAGGGCACGGAGTGAAGGTGAAGGCCGGTGACGAACTCGCGCCGCTGGAGATCGCGGTGACCCGCACCCTGATCGTGGCGGGCGCGATCGCCTCCCGCGACTACCAGGACGTGCACCACGACGCGGAGCTGGCCCGGGAGAAGGGATCCCCGGACATCTTCATGAACATCCTGACGACCAACGGCCTGGTCGGCAGGTACGTCACCGACCGGCTCGGCCCCTCGGCCGTGCTCCGCCGGGTCGCCATCAGGCTGGGCGCGCCCAACTACCCCGGGGACACCATGGTGCTGAGCGGCACGGTCACCGCCGTCGCGGACGACGGGACCGCCGAGGTGGCCGTCGTCGGCTCCAACGGCCTCGGCCGGCACGTCACCGGCACGGTGACCGTCGGCGTACCGCAGGGGGCGGCATGAGTGTGCGCAGGGCCGATTCGCTCGGCGGCAGGGCGGCGGTCGTGGGGATCGGCGCGACGGAGTTCTCCAAGGACTCCGGGCGCAGCGAGCTGAAGCTGGCCGTCGAGGCGGTGCGGGCCGCCCTCGACGACGCCGGGCTGACCCCCGCCGACGTGGACGGGCTCGTCACCTTCACCATGGACACCAGCCCGGAGATCACCGTCGCCCAGGCGGCCGGGATCGGTGAGCTGTCGTTCTTCTCCCGCATCCATTACGGCGGCGGGGCGGCCTGCGCCACCGTCCAGCAGGCGGCGATGGCCGTGGCGAGCGGGGTGGCCGACGTGGTGGTCTGCTACCGCGCGTTCAACGAGCGCTCGGGGCGCAGATTCGGCTCCGGCGTGCAGCAGCGCGAGCCCACCGCGGAAGGTACGGCGCTCGGCTGGAACCTGCCCTTCGGGCTGCTCACCCCGGCCTCCTGGGTCGCCATGGCCGCCCAGCGCTATCTGCACACCTACGGGCTGACGCCGGACGTCTTCGGCCATGTCGCGGTGACCGACCGCCGCCACGCCGCCCGGAACCCGGCGGCGTACTTCTACGGGAAGCCGGTCACCCTGGCCGACCACGCCGCGTCGCGGTGGATCGTCGAACCGCTGCGGCTGCTCGACTGCTGCCAGGAGACCGACGGCGGACAGGCGATCGTCGTCACCAGCGCCGAACGGGCCCGGGACCTGCGGCGGCCGCCCGCCGTGATCGTGGCGGCCGCGCAGGGGGCCGGCCGGGCGCAGGAGCAGATGACGAGCTTCTACCGCGACGACCTGACCGGCCTGCCGGAGACGGGAGTGGTCGCCCGGCAGCTCTGGCGCAGCTCCGGCCTGACCCCCTCCGACATCGACGTGGGGATCCTCTACGACCACTTCACCCCCTTCGTCCTGATGCAGCTGGAGGAGTTCGGCTTCTGCGCGCCGGGGGAGGCGGCCGGGTTCGTCGCTGCGGACGCGCTGCCGCTGAACACGCACGGGGGCCAGCTGGGGGAGGCGTATCTGCACGGCATGAACGGCATCGCGGAGGCGGTCCGGCAGATCCGCGGCACATCGGTGAACCAGGTGTCCGGGGCGGCCCGGACCCTGGTCACGGCGGGCACCGGCGTGCCCACCTCGGGGCTGATCCTCGGCACGGACGACTGAGCGCGCCCGGCCCCGGGGCGGTGTCCGCGACGGGGCGCGGCATCAGGGGGCGCCCCTGAGCCCTGGAGACTACGACTCCACCTACAGGAGGTGGAGCAGGCCCTACCCCTACACCCTGAGGCGGACGCGCTTTCGGGACCTGGGGCCGATCCCCCGGAGCGGTGCCCGCTTCTAGCGTGGAGCTATGACCACGCCAGTCTGCACGGGCAGCTCCGGGGGAGCCGCCGCCACCGGACACGCGCCGCACACGCCGTACCCGGTACACACGTCGCACACCTCGTACTCCTCGCACACCACCGGGCTCGGCTCACACGGCCTGCAGGCACCGCGGGCCGCACGCGCCGCGTACGCCTCGCGGACGCCGCACGCCCCGTACGCTCCGCACACCCCCTACCCATCGTTCTCCTCGTTCGTCCGCGCGAGGGGCCCCGTGCTGCTTCGGGCCGCGCGCTCGCTCACCGCCAATCCGAGCGATGCCGAGGACCTGCTGCAGACCGCGCTCACCAAGACGTACGTCGCCTGGGAGCGGATCGAGGACCACCGGGCGCTCGACGGCTATGTCCGCCGGGCCCTGCTGAACACCCGGACCTCGCAGTGGCGCAAACGCAAGGTCGACGAGTTCGCCTGCGACGAGCTGCCCGAGCAGGAGGCCGCTCCGGCCCCCGACCCGGCCGAGCAGCAGACGCTGCACGACGCCATGTGGCGAGCGGTGCTGAAGCTGCCGGACCGGCAGCGGGCGATGGTGGTCCTGCGCTACTACGAGGACCTGAGCGAGGCCCAGACGGCCGAGGTGCTCGGGGTATCCGTCGGCACCGTGAAGAGCGCGGTCTCGCGGGCGCTCGGCAAGCTCAGGGAGGACCCGGAGCTGGCTCCGGTGCGGTGACCCCGGGCGGTGGCAGCGCACCCGCCGGGCCTGTGCAGCGCATCGGCCGGGCCTGATTTTGCCGGACGACACCGATTCGTACTCCCGGAAGTAGTGACATACCGAACGGTATGTGAGCAGAATCAGGCCAACCTTACTGCCGCGTAGCGCCCACCGGGAGGACGCCGTGCTGAGCACCATGCAGGACGTACCGCTGACTGTCACCCGCATCCTCAACCATGGGATGACCATTCACGGGAAGTCGCAGGTCACGACCTGGACCGGTGAGCCCGAGCCGCAGCGGCGCAGCTTCGCCGAGGTCGGCCGGCGCGCGACGCGGCTCGCGAACGCGCTGCGCGACGAACTCGGTGTGGTCGCCGACCAGCGGGTGGGCACCCTCATGTGGAACAACGCCGAGCACGTCGAGGCGTATCTCGCGATCCCCTCGATGGGCGCGGTGCTCCACACGCTCAACCTCCGGCTCCCGGCCGAGCAGCTGGTCTGGATCGTCGCTCACGCCGACGACAAGGTCCTCATCGTCAACGGCTCACTGCTGCCGATGCTCGCACCGCTCCTCCCCCGGCTGACGTCGGTCGAGCACGTGATCGTCACCGGTCCGGGCGACCTTTCGCTCCTCGACGGGGCGGCGCCCCGGGTGCACGAGTACGAGGACCTGATCGCCGGCCGCCCCACCCACTACGACTGGCCCGAGCTGGACGAACGCCAGGCCGCCGTCATGTGCTACACCTCCGGCACCACCGGCGAACCCAAGGGCGTCGTCTACTCCCACCGCTCCATCTACCTGCACTCCATGCAGGTCAACATGGCCGAATCGATGTCCCTGACCGACAACGACACCACGCTGGTGGTCGTCCCCCAGTTCCATGTGAACGCCTGGGGGCTGCCGCACGCGGCGTTCATGTCCGGCGTCAGCATGCTCATGCCGGACCGGTTCCTGCAGCCCGCCCCGCTCGCCGAGATGATCGAGCGCGAGCGGCCGACCCACGCCGCCGCCGTTCCCACCATCTGGCAGGCGCTGCTCGCCGAGGTCACCACCAACCCGCGCGACGTCAGCTCCATGGCCCGCGTCATCATCGGCGGCGCCGCCTGCCCGCCCTCCCTCATGGCGGCGTACGACAAGCTCGGCGTCCGCCTCTGCCACGCCTGGGGCATGACGGAGACTTCGCCGCTCGGCACCATCGCCCAGCCGCCCGCCGGACTGACCGAGGAGGAGGGCCGGCCCTACCGCGTCACCCAGGGCCGCTTCTCGGCGGGCGTGGAGGCACGGCTGGTCGGACCCGGCGGTGAGCACCTGCCGTGGGACAACGAGTCGGCCGGTGAGCTGGAGGTGCGCGGCCCCTGGATCGCCGGGTCCTACTACGGAGGCAGGGACGGCGAGACCCTGCGCCCCGAGGACAAGTTCAGCGAGGATGGCTGGCTGAAGACCGGTGACGTCGGTGTGATCAGCGAGGACGGCTTCCTCACGCTCACCGACCGGGCCAAGGACGTCATCAAGTCCGGCGGCGAATGGATCTCCAGCGTTTCACTGGAGAACGTATTGATGGCGCACCCCGATGTGGCCGAGGCGGCCGTCGTCGCGGTCCCGGACGAGAAGTGGGGCGAGCGCCCGCTGGCGACCGTGGTCCTCAAGGACGGCGCGAGCGCCGACTACGTGGCGCTGAAGGACTTCCTCGCCACGTCCGGGATCGCCAAGTGGCAGCTGCCGGAGCGCTGGACGGTCATCGCGGCCGTGCCGAAGACCAGCGTCGGCAAGTTCGACAAGAAGGTGATCCGCAGGCAGTACGCGGAGGGCGAGCTGGATATCACCCAGCTCTGAGCCGGCGGCCGCGGACACGACGAGGGCGGTACGGGAGACTCCCGTACCGCCCTCGTCCCGTACCGGTGCCTCAGTTCGTACCGATCTTCGCGAGCAGGTCGACGATGCGTGCCTGGACCTCTTCGCTCGTGGACCGCTCGGCCAGGAAGAGCACGGTCTCGCCCGAGCTGAGCTTCGGCAGCTCCGGCCCGTGCATGTCGGCGGAGGTGTAGACGACCAGCGGGGTCCGGTTCAACTGACCGTTGGCGCGCAGCCAGTCGACGATGCCGGCCCGGCGGCGGCGCACCTGCATCAGGTCCATCACCACGAGGTTGGGCCGCATCCGGGTGGCGAGCGACACCGCCTCGCTGTCCGTGGAGGCCCGCGCCACCTGCATGCCGCGGCGCTCCAGGGTCTCCGTCAGCGCCAGCGCGATCTCCTCGTGCTCCTCGATCAACAGCACCCGGGGCGGATGCTGTTCGCTGTCGCGCGGGGCGAGCGCCTTGAGGAGCACGGCGGGGTCGGCACCGTACGCCGCCTCCCGCGAGGCCTGTCCCAGGCCCGCCGTCACCAGCACCGGCACCTCGGCCGCCACCGCCGCCTGCCGCAGCGACTGGAGGGCCTTGCGGGTGATCGGGCCGGTCAGCGGATCGACGAACAGCGCGGCGGGGAACGCCGCGATCTGGGCGTCGACCTCCTCGCGCGAGTGCACGATCACCGGCCGGTAGCCGCGGTCGCTCAGCGCCTGCTGGGTGGAGACATCGGGCGCGGGCCAGACGAGCAGCCGGCGCGGGTTGTCCAGCGGCTCCGGGGGCAGCTCGTCGTCGACGGGCTGCGGCGAGGGGCGGTTGGCGACCTCGACCGCGCCGCCCGGACCGTCCAGCGGCTCCGGCCCCTCGGCGCCCTCGTCGGGGGCCCCTATCGCGTACGAACGCCCTTCGGCCTCCGGGTCGGAGCGCAGCGGGCCCTGCGCGGGGACGGACGGGGACGGGGCCGACGCGGCGGCCTGCGGGGTGCGCTCGCCCTCCGGCGGCGCCGCGAGCTTGCGGCGCCGTCCGGCACCGCCGAGCGTCTGGTTCTGCTGGTGCGCGATGTGCTGGGCGAACGGCACGCCCTGCCCGAGCGTCCGCACGCTGAACGCGCGTCCCTGCGTGGAGTCCGACGACCCGCCGGGCATCGGAGCCTCCGCGGGCAGCGGCCGGCTACGCGCGTCCGTCAGGGGCGCGATGCTCCGCGCGTGGCCTTCCGCGCTCTCCGGGCCCTCCATGCTCTCCGGCCCTTCCGCGCTCTCTGCCGCGGCAGTCGCGACGGCCGTGGTGCCCGTGGCGTGCGTGGTCTGTCCGACCGCGAGCGGCTCCGCATCCTCGGCGGGCAGGTCTTCGGGCTGCTCGGGCTGCCCGGCCTGTTGCGGGACCTCGGGGTGGCGGGCCCGGCGACGGCCGGTCGGTACCGGATGCGGCTGGGGCGGTGTGTGGTCGTCGTCCGGTGCGATGCGTACGGCGTCATGGCGTCCCGGCAGCGAGGCGTCCGCGTCCGCGTCGGCGGCCGGGGCCGGGGACCGGTCGGCCTCCGCGGGCGGCAGCGCGAACGCGGTACGGGGCCCCGCGGGCTCGGCCTGGGCGGCCCGCTCCTGGGTGGCCGCCAGCGCCCGCCGGGCCCGCCGCCCGGTCGGCTGGGACGCCTGCGCCGGTACGGGCGAAGCGCCGGCCGAGCCGGAATCCGGAGCCGGGGCTTGGGCCGGTGCCGGAACGTGGGCCGAATCCGAAGCGGAGGCGGGCAGAGCCAGCTGGTTCTGCCCCTGGCCCTGGTTCCGGCTCTCGGCACCCTGACGCGCGCGGTGTCCGCCCGCGGGCACCGGCACGCCCTGCGGCGGCACGGTCTGGCCGAGCTGCGGCCGGCTGTTGCCGCCGCCGCCCTGCGCGCCTTCCGCCGCCGTCACCACGGCACCTTCGGACGGCGCGGGCAGCGCCAACGCCTGCCCGGCACCCTGCTCGGGAGACCCGGGAGATTCGAGGGACTCGGCAGACGGAGCCGGCCCGGGCACCGGGGACGGCTGCTGCGCACCGGTCTCGGCCGGGCTCGGCCGGCCCCGCCTGCGCCCCGAACCCTCGCTGCGCGCGCTCTCCGCGATCTGGGCCGCGTCCGGCACCACGGGCTCACGGCGCGCCCGCCGCCGCCCGGTCGGCTCGGCCGCGGCCGTGTCGCCGTCCGCCTCCGCGCCCGCCCCGGAACCGCCCACCGGGCTCTCCAGGAACGCGTCCGTGGACGCCCGCCGCGCGCGTCGCCGCCCGCCGCCCGTCTGCTGCCCGGTCTCCGGCCCGCCCCGGTCGGCCACCGGCTCGGCCTCCGGCTCCGGCGCGGGCGCCGTCACCGTCCCCGAACCGGCCCCCAACGGCACTTCGAGCACATACGCGCTGCCGCTCATCCCCGGCACCTCGTGCGTCTGGAGCACACCGCCGTGGGCCCGCACGATCCCGCGCACGATCGGCTCGTGCACCGGGTCTCCCCCGGCGAACGGTCCGCGCACCTCGATCCGTACGACCTCGCCGCGCTGCGCCGCCGCGACGACGACCGTGGAGTCGACGTACCCGCCACCGGGCACCACCCGGGCCTTGCCGGTGGAGTCGACCCCGGCCACATCCGCGACCAGGTGGGCGAGCGCGGTCACCAGCCGGGCCGCGTCCACCTCGGCCTCGATCGGCGGCGCGTGCACGGCGAACTGGGCGCGCCCGGGACCGATCAGCTCGACGGACGCGTCGATACCGGCCGTCACGACCGAGTCGAGCAGCACGTTCGCCTTGACCAGCTTCTCGGAGCCGGCGTCCAGGCGCTGATAGCCGAGGACGTTGTCGACGAGGGTGGTCATCCGGGCGTAGCCCGCCGCCAGATGGTGCAGGATCTGGTTGGCCTCGGGCCACAGCTGCCCCGCCGGGTCGGCGGCGAGCGTGGAGAGTTCGCCGCGCAGTTCCTCCAGCGGGCCGCGCAGCGATTCGCCGAGCACGGCGGTGAGCTGGGTGTGCCGGTCGGTCAGCGCCGTCAGCCGGTCGGCCTGCGCCTCCAGCTCGGCCGCGTACCGCTCGGTCCGGTCGGCCAGCTCCGAGCTGTGGCGCTCCGTCAGCTCGGCGACCTCGGCGGTGTGGCTGTCGGTCAGTTCGGCGAGCTCGGCCCGGTGCTGCTCGCCGAGCTCCTCGTACGGCCTGCGGTCGGTGAACGTCATGACGGCGCCGACCAGCTGGTCGCCGTCCCGGACCGGCGCGGTGGTCAGGTCGACCGGGACCTGCGCGCCGCTCTTGGACCACAGGACCTGGCCGCGCACCCGGTGCTTGCGCCCGGACCTGAGGGTGTCGGCGAGCGGCGACTCCTCGTACGGGAACGGCTCGCCCTCCGCCCGTGAGTGCAGGATCAGCGGATGCAGCTCCTGGCCGCCCAGGTCGCTGGCGCGGAAACCGAGGATCTGCGCGGCGGCGGGGTTGACCAGGACGACCCGGCCATCGGTGTCCGTGCCGACGACGCCCTCGGCCGCGGCCCGCAGGATCATCTCGGTCTGCCGCTGCGAACGGGCCAGTTCGGCCTCGGTGTCCACGGTGCCCGACAGATCCCGTACGACGAGCATCAGCAGCTCGTCGCCCGTGTAGCTGCCGCTGTAGGTGCTCTGGAAGTCGTTGTACGCGGCCTGCCCGTCCTCCAGGCTGGCGCTGGTGACCTCGACCGGGTACTCGGTGCCGTCGGTGCGCCGGGCGGTCATCCGGGTCGGCTTCGTACGGCTGCGGTCGCCGGCGGTGTCGGCCCGGCGCATCGAGCCCGGGATCAGCTTGGAGTCGAACTCGGGCAGCAGGTCCAGCAGCCCGCGCCCGACGAGCGCGGTGCCCGGCGTCTCGAACATCTCCAGCGCGATCGTGTTGGCGTTGACGACCGTGCCGTTGCAGTTGACGAGCAGCAGCCCGTCGGGGAGTGCATCGAGTATGGCTGCGAGGCGAGCAGCGCCTCGGGATGGCCTGCTGCTCACGACGACGCTTCCTCCCTGGTTACCGCACCTTGCCGACAGCGGGCCCCATCTTGCCCCTCGGGCCGCGGGCTGTCACTGGAGGAGTCTAAAGGCAGCGAAGCGGCGAGGGGCTGCGGATGAGGGGGAGCTCTCACCAAGGTTCTGTGCATACGGTGTACGACTCCGCCCCGTCATGTGCCGTCGATGTGCCCCGGCCGGGGCACGATCCCCTGCTCACGGGGTACGCGGGGTTCGCCCGGACGCACCCCGGCCACCGGTCCGAGCCGACCCGGCCCGGTCATCGGACGTTGGGGAGCACCGGGGTCAGATTGTTCCAGCGGGAGATCTCGCAGCCGTTGGTCCGGCTGAAGAGCGAGTCGATGTGCCGCCCCTGCCAGGTTCCGGTGACCCGGGCGGTGGCCGGACCCCCGGACTGAAGGGTGCACAGCGTGTCCGCGGGCACCGGGGCGAACGGGTCCTTCCTCCCGCCCGCCAGCTCGTCCAGCCGGCCGCAGGCCCGCTCCGCCACCGGGTGGCTGCCGCCCGCCGGCGCGCACCGCAGCTCGAAGGTCCCCTCGGCCGCGGAGTCCGCCGAGCCCGAGACGGTGATCGTCAGCCGGGTACCGGCGTCGTCCTGGAGCACGGGCAGCGGCAGCGGCAGGGGGAGGGGGCCGGTGGCCGCGGTCGCGGCCGGGGCGACGGCGGACAGCGCGGCGAGGGAGGTGACGGCGGTGAGGGCGAGGCGGCGCAACATTGCGGGCTCCTGTGCTCGTGCACTGCGGCGGGAGTGCCGGTGGAACGGAGGGAATAACGGGAGGGCGGCGCCTCCGACATCACTAACGCTCCGCACGCCACGGCGTTGCGCACCGCAGGCGCTTTGCCCTCGTGCCCGACTGCCTAGTACCGTAGGCATCGATTGGTGACGCACCGCTCAGTTGTGTCATCATCTGCACGCACCACTCGCGCTCGCGCGGGGTGTGCATGGAGGCGTCGCCTAGTCCGGTCTATGGCGCCGCACTGCTAATGCGGTTTGGGTCTTAAAGCCCATCGAGGGTTCAAATCCCTCCGCCTCCGCTCTCTGACCAGGGAGTTCAGCCCGTTTCGGCTGAACTCCCTGAGTCGTTTCCGGAGCCGTTGCGGCGATCTGCGGCAGCCCCCGGCTACTTCCGGGTGGCGCAGGGGTCGCAGCAGGAGGGGGCCGGCTCGACGCAGATGGTGACGGCGTCGGTGTTGTTGCCGGTGTCGGGATCCTTTTCGTTGGCGGTGGCCGTGGCGGTGTTGACGACGGAGCCGGTCCGGGTGGCCTTGGCCCGCAGCACGAGGGTGGCCCCGGAGCCGTCGGCCAGGGTGCCCACGGCCCACCGTCCGGTGGCCGGGTCGTAGCTGCCGGGGCCGTCGGCGGACAGGAAGGCGAGACCGTCCGGGAGCCGGTCGGTGACGGTGACGCCGGTGGCCCGGTTCGGGCCTGCGTTGTGGACGGTGACGCGGTAGGTCACGGTCTGGCCGACGGTGACGGTGGTCGCGTCGGCCGCCTTGGCCACGGCCAGGTCGGCGGCCGGATTGACCTGTGTGACCTGCTCGTTGGAGGTGGCCGTCAGTGGCTCCGGGGTGTCGCCGAGGCGGTTCTCGTAGGAGGCGGTGGCGGTGTTCCTGAGCTGCTGCCCGCCGGCGGCCCGGTCGATGGTGACCCGGTACTCGGCGGTGGTTCCCGCAGGCAGGGTCTCGGTATTGGGCAGGCTGCCGCCTGCCCCGGTGGTGGTGTTGCCGAGGGCGAAGACCACCTTGTCGCCCTGGGTGTCGTAGTACGCCTGGTCTTCGGCCCGCGCGTCGGTCTTCGGCCCGGCGTTCGGGCCGTCGACGATGCGCAGGGAACCGGGCAGATACGTCGTGCCCTGCGGGACGACGTCGGTCAGGACGAGGTTCTCGGCCGCGCCGCCGCCCTCGTTCCTGGCGCTGACGCGGTAGGTGATGACGTCGCCCACCTCCAGCGGCCCCGTGGGCGCGGCGGTCTTGGTGAGCACCACATGGGGGGCGGTGCCGAAGAAGATGCCGTCCAGGAAGTTGCCGATGCTCTGGTTGCCGCCGGCGGCGGAGACGGACCGGAAGGCGAACCGCGTCAGCGTCTGCCCCGCCGGGACGGTGTAGGTGCCGGTGTAGTGGCCCCAGGCGGTGGTGGCGTCGGTGAAGCGTCTCTGCTGGACCGTGGCGCCGGGCGCGCCGATGTCCAGGGCCATGGTGTCGTCCCCCTGGCGGCCCCGGTGGTACAGCCGCCAGTACAGCTTCGTGCCGGGCGTGGTGGGCAGGTCCTGATAGAGCGTGGAGACCTGATTGGCGTTGAGCTCGGCGAACTGGGCGCCGTCGGCCGCCGGCACTCCGTTGAAGCCGGTGTGCCACAGCTCGATCATGTGGTCGGTGGCGGTGGTGAGCCAGCCCGGGACCCGCTTGGGCGCCTGCGTCTGTGAGGAGTCCGGCAGGATCTCCACACCGGAGACGACGGGCTGTTCGAAGCTGCCGTTGGCCAGGGTGACCCGGAGCGGAGCAGGAGGTGTGGACATGGTTCTTCCCCTCGGGTCGGCGCTGCTGGAACGCACCGCCGTCCGGCCGCACAACTGCGCGCCGCCGTCCGGCCGCACAACTGCGCGCCGCCGCGGAGCCGGTGCACCCACTAGCGCAGTGCATCCGGTTGATCGCGTAAAGCGAGGAGCGGGGTGGTTCGGTCAACCCGGGCGCGGCAGGTTTGCGGAACCCGCCCCCGGACGGCTTCCGCCGTCCCGTCCCCCGCGCCGCCGTCGCCGCGCCGCTCCCGTCGCACCCGCCACCCGGCTCCCTCACGCCCGCGCCGTCATGGCCAAAAGCCCGCGCTGCGCCCGGTGCGCCCACCCCTGCTCAGGGTGAATCGGCCACCGGCGAAGTTGACGCTTCCGGCGCCGCGGCGGCGACCGCGTGAACGTCCATGGAGAGAGGGGCCGCTGACCCGCGCCCCGGCGCCCGGCCCGCCGACGCGGGGCTCCGGCCGCATACGGACCCGTCCCGTCCGCCGCCTCGGGGAAGGCACGGCCCCACGGGGCGCGGCGCCCCGCCCGAACAACCGCCGAACACGGTGTTTCCGCAGGTCGGGGCAGGTGTGGCTAATGGATTTCGCGCTACGGCACAGGTCATGTAATGTTGTTCTCGCAACGCCGACCGGGGAGAAAAAAACCGGGAAGCGCAAGCACTCGTAGCTTAACGGATAGAGCATCTGACTACGGATCAGAAGGTTGCAGGTTCGAATCCTGCCGAGTGCACAACAGTTCAGAGGCCCTGTGGATCAGTCCACAGGGCCTCTTGCTTTGTCTTCAAGGCCTCTGGCTCTGCCTTCAGGGCCCGAGCTTTCAGGGTCGAGCCTTCAGGGCTGGTGTGAACAGCCCTGCCGGGGCGAGCTGGTCAGGCGGCGATGCCCGCGGCCGGCCGGGGCGTGGCCTCCAGGTGACGGGACCGCACGGCCAGGATGATCATGACTGCCGGGATCAGGAGGTCGTTGACGAGGACCCCGCCGGTGTTGCCGGGGGCGTGGTCACCGTTGGCGAACCACTGGTGGACGTGGCCGGCCAGGGCTCCCCAGAGGAACATTCCGCCGCCGAGTCCGATGGTGATGCGCTCGCGCGCGGATGCCGAGGCGGCCCGGAAGCCCATGACGGCCAGCCCGAGGTTGGCGAAGGCGATCTCGAACATGAAGGGCGTCCGGTCGAAGCCGATCGCGGTGGCCATGACGTCCGGGAAGGCCAGGAACGCGACCGTCATCCACAGGCTGCCGCAGCCGAAGGCGCCGATGGCCCACCAGCGCTGCCAGGTTTCCAGTGCCTGCTGGGGGGACCGGGCGTGGCGCGTCCGCACGAAGGCGCCGATGGCCGGCACCAGGATCCAGACCAGAGGGAACGCGGACTGGGCGAGATACGGGAAGGTGTCCATGCCTCAGTCTTACCTAGTTAATATTAACCAGTCAACGATTAGGTATAGTGGTGGTGTGGATGATGGACTCGCAGACCTGCTGCACCGTGTGGTCATGCTGCTGGGCGAGGCGACCCGGCAGCGCACCGACGACCCCGGCGGCTTGACCTACAGCCAGATCCGGCTTCTGGGCACGCTGGAGGACATCGAGCCGACGACGCAGCATCGGCTGGCGCAGGCGTTGTCGGTGTCGGACCCGGCGATCAGCCGGGCGCTACGACCACTCGAAGCGGGTGGCCTGGTGCAGATCACCATCGATCCCGAACACGCGCGGCGGCGGCTGGTTCGCCTCACCGAGGCCGGCCGGAAAGCCTTCCACGCCACCGGAAAGCCGCTCTACGACGAGCTCCGCGCCGGGCTCGTCGCGGCCGGGTTCCCCTACGAGCGCTACCTCCAGGACACCCTTCGGCTGGCCGAGTTCCTCGCATCCGACTGAGGGTGCCTCTATGTGTCGAGGGCGATGGTGGTGACCATGGGGTGGCAGTGCACCGGGCTGCGGTGGCCCGACGCGCAGGGGCCGCCCGTGCTGGGCTGGCGGCGGGGCGGGGCCGTACGGGGGAGTGCGCCGGCCTACGGGACGGAGCTCGGCTTCCGGGCCGAGGGCGCGCGCGGGTGTGTCGGGGCGCGCGGGAATGTGTGTCCGGTGGGGGCCGAGGTGTCGGGGCGTAGCACGGGGGCGCGGTGCCCGGAGTGCGCGCGGCTGGACCGGGCGCATTCGGTGGCCGCCGACACGATCGCCGACGACCCGAGGACGTACCGGGTGTATCTCGCCTGGTTCGGGCCGGGGATGGTGAAGGTCGGGATCACCGCCGAGCAGCGGGAAGCGGCGCGGCTGCGTGAGCAGGGGGCCGTGGTGTTCAGCTGGCTGGGGCGGGGGCCGCTGATGGCGTGCCGGCGGACCGAGGAGCTGCTGCGGTCGGCGCTCGGGGTGCCGGACCGGATTCCGTACGCGAGGAAGCGGGCCGTGCGCGGGGCGCTGCCGGGGGCGGCGGAGCGCCGGGCCGAGGTGGCGGAGCTGTACGGGCGGGCCGTGGCGCTGGAAGGGGCCGGGTGGCCGGAATCGCTGGAGCGGCTGCCGTTCGAGGCGGTCGATCACGCCGGGGTGTTCGGGCTCGACGGCGCGGCCGAGCCGGCGTGGGCCGTCACCGAGTTGGTGGCCGGGGGCGCTGTCGCGGGGCGGCTGGTGGCGGCGGCCGGGCCCGATCTGCATCTGGCGACGGCGACGGACGGGGTCGTGGTGCTGGACACCCGGCTGATGACCGGGTGGGAGCTGGTGGCGGCGGACCCGCGGGCCGGGGTGGGGGTGCCGGTGGCGGACCTCGGGGGCGGTGGCGTGCAGGGCGGGCTGTTCTGAGATCGTCGGAGACGTCCGGACGGTGAGGACGGTGAGAGGGGCACGGGATGAGCGGAACGAGTGGTGACGCCGACGACGTCGTACGGTTCTGGCAGCGGCTGGGGCTGCCCGGGATCATCGATGTCCATACCCACTTCATGCCGGAACGGGTGCTCAGCAAGGTCTGGGCGTACTTCGACTCGGCGGGGCCGCTGACCGGCATGGAGTGGCCGATCGCCTACCGGCACGACGAGGACGAACGCCTCGCGCTGCTGCGTTCGTTCGGCGTGCTCCGCTTCACCTCGATGCTCTACCCGCACAAGGCGGGGATGGCCGCCTGGCTGAACGGCTGGGCGGCCGACTTCGCCCGCCGGGCGCCGGACTGTCTGCACACCGCGACGTTCTTCCCGGAGGAGGGCGTGGAGCGGTATGTGCGCGAGGCCGTCGAGGCGGGGGCGCGGGTCTTCAAGTCGCACGTCCAGGTGGGCGCGTACGACGCCAATGACCCGCTGCTCGATCCGGTGTGGGGGCTGCTCGCGGAGGCCGGGATCCCGGTGGTGATGCACTGCGGCTCGGGGCCGGCGCCCGGCAAGCACACGGGCCCGGAGCCGGTCGGCCGGCTGCTCGCCCGGCATCCTCGCCTGCCGCTGATCGTGGCGCACATGGGGATGCCGGAGTACGCGGAGTTCCTGGCGCTCGCGGAGGCGTACCCGCAGGTGCGGCTCGACACGACGATGGCGTTCACGGACTTCACGGAGGACTTCAGCCCGTTCCCGCCGGACGGACGGGGGCGGCTCGCGGCGCTCGGGGACCGGATCCTGCTGGGCACGGACTTCCCGAACATCCCGTACCCGTACGCCCATCAACTGCACGCGCTGGAACGGCTGGAGCTGGGGGACGACTGGCTGCGGGCGGTCTGTCACGGGAACGCGAGCGACTTGTTCGGCGTGGACTGACCGCCGTCGCCGGGCCGGCCCCTTTCTCAGGGAATTCACAGAAACGGGTAAGGGCCCTTTCACGGGAGCCGCACAGGTTTGGGGCATGACGACGACGACCTCGCCCCAGGGGCGTACCGAACTGCTGAGGGCGGACCGCACCCCCGTCCGTGTGCTGGTGGTGGACGACGAGGCCCCCCTCGCCGAGCTGTTGTCCATGGCCCTGCGCTACGAGGGCTGGGAGGTGCGCAGCGCCGGGGACGGTGCCGGGGCCGTCCGGATGGCGCGCACCTTCCGGCCCGACGTGGTGATCCTCGATGTGATGCTGCCCGACACGGACGGGTTCGCCGTGCTCGGCAGGCTGCGGCGGGAGCTCGCCGAGGTGCCCGTACTCTTCCTGACCGCGCGCGACGCGGTGGAGGACCGGATCGCCGGGCTCACGGCGGGCGGCGACGACTACGTCACCAAGCCGTTCAGCCTGGAGGAGGTCGTGGCGCGGCTGCGCGGGCTGATCCGGCGCTCGGGCACGGCGGCGGTGCGCAGCGAGTCGACGCTCGTGGTCGGCGATCTGATGCTCGACGAGGACAGCCACGAGGTCAGCCGGGGCGGTACGTCCATCCACCTCACCGCGACCGAGTTCGAGCTGCTGCGCTTCCTGATGCGCAATCCGCGCCGGGTGCTGAGCAAGGCGCAGATCCTCGACCGGGTGTGGAACTACGACTTCGGCGGGCAGGCGAACGTCGTCGAGCTGTACATCTCGTATCTGCGCAAGAAGATCGACGCCGGACGCTCATCGATGATCCACACCCGGCGTGGGGCGGGATATCTCATCAAGCCCGGTGAGTAGGCGCGCCCGCGGGTGGCGGGGGCCGTGGACGCTGCGGACCCGGCTGGTGGTCTCGGCGGTCACGCTGATCGCCGTCGTCGCCGCGGTGATCGGGACGGTCACCACCATCGCCTTCCACAGCTACATGTACGGCAAGCTCGACGACCAGCTGCACAGCGTCGCCATGCGGGCCGCGAAGCCGCCCGGCGGGGGCCCGATGCCCGGCGGCGGTGTGCCGCAGAGCCTCGGCCCGCTGGCCTTCGTCGACTCCCGCGGACTGCCCGTCGGTGCCTTCGGGGCGGTACTGGAGGACGGCTCGGTCACCGAGTCGCGCGTGGTCGTGGCGAGCACCACCACGCCGGGGCCCGGCTCCGAGGACAGCGGGCAGCCGATGACCGCCGCCCAGAGCAGGGCGCTGGCGGCGGCCGGAGTCACCGCCGGGAGCGGGGCGAAGAGCGTGGACCTGCCGGGGCTCGGGTCCAACCGGGTCGAGGCGGTCACCGATCCGCACGGCGTCACCGTCCTGGTCGGGCTGCCCGCCGCCGAGGTGGGCTCCGCGCTCACCACGCTGATCCTCGTCGAGGTCTGCGTCACCTGTGCCGGGCTGATCGCGGCCGGGATCGCGGGCGCCGCCATGGTCGGCGTCGCCCTGCGGCCGCTGCGCCGGGTCGCCGCGACCGCGACCAGGGTCTCCGAACTCCCGCTGCACAGCGGCGAGGTGGCCCTGCTGGAACGGGTACCGCAGGCCCAGGCCGATCCGCGTACCGAGGTCGGCCAGGTGGGCGCGGCGCTCAACCGGATGCTGGGGCACGTCGGTTCGGCGCTGGAGGCCCGGCAGGAGAGCGAGACGCGGGTACGCCAGTTCGTCGCGGACGCCAGCCATGAGCTGCGCACCCCGCTCGCCTCGATCCGCGGATACGCCGAACTGACCAGGCGCGGCCGCGAGGAGACCGGCCCCGACACCCGGCACGCCCTGGGGCGGATCGAGTCCGAGGCGGAGCGGATGACGGGCATGGTGGAGGATCTGCTGCTGCTCGCCCGGCTGGACGCCGGACGCCCGCTCGGCCTGGAGAGCACCGACCTCTCCCCGGTCGTCGTCGACGCGCTGAGCGATGCCCGCGCCGCCGGCCGGAGCGGCCACCACTGGCGCCTGGAACTGCCGGACGAGCCCGCGACCGTGCACGGCGATCCGACCCGGCTCCACCAGGTGCTGGTCAACCTGCTGGCGAACGCCCGTACCCACACTCCGCCCGGCACCACCGTCACGGTCCGGGTGCGGTGCGCGGCCGGCCGGCCGTGGGTGATGCTGGAGGTCCAGGACGACGGGCCCGGCATTCCGCCGGAGCTGCTGCCGCACGTCTTCGAGCGGTTCGCCCGCGGTGACGCCTCGCGCTCCCGCAACGCGGGCTCCACCGGGCTCGGGCTCGCCATCGTGCAGGCCGTCGTCGCCGCGCACGGCGGCCGGGCCGAGGTGGACTCGGTGCCGGGACGCACGGTGTTCGCCGTCCATCTGCCTGCGGAGGCGGGGGCCGGAACGAGCTCGGAGCAGGGTGGTCCGTACACGCGGCAGGACGTTCCGTGCTCGCAGCAGACCGGTCCGTACGCACAGTAGACCGGTCCGTACTCACAGCGGAGGGACAGGCTCAGCACACCGGCGTGACAGCGGGGCTGGCGAGTGTCGGTCGCATGCGAACCGACACTCCTTGGGGCACCCTGCCGGCCCGGGACCACCTCCTCGCCGCAGCGGTCGACGCGGCGGGTGCACCCGTACTCGATGTGGTGGTACCCGTCTACAACGAGGAGAAGGACCTCGAACCGTGCGTGCTGCGTCTGCACGACCATCTGGCGCGCACCTTCCCGTACAGCTTCCGGATCACCGTCGCGGACAACGCCAGCACCGACCGGACGCCGGAGGTGGCGGCCCGGCTCGCGGCGGCGCTGCCCCGGGTGCGGTCGTACCGGCTGGAGGAGAAGGGCCGGGGACGGGCGCTGCGCACCGTCTGGTCGCATTCGGACGCGCCGGTCCTGGCCTACATGGACGTCGATCTGTCCACCGGCCTCAACGCGCTGCTGCCGCTGGTCGCCCCGCTGATCTCGGGCCACTCCGACCTGGCCATCGGCTCCCGGCTGAGCCGTGGTTCGCGGGTGGTGCGGGGGTCGAAGCGGGAGTTCATCTCGCGCGCCTACAACCTCGTTCTCCGCTCGTCGCTGGCCGCCCGGTTCAGCGACGCGCAGTGCGGGTTCAAGGCCATCCGGCGCGATGTCGCGGAGCGGCTGCTGCCGATGGTGGAGGACTCGGGGTGGTTCTTCGACACCGAGCTGCTGGTGCTCGCCGAGCGTGCCGGGCTGCGCATCCACGAGGTGCCGGTCGACTGGGTCGACGACCCCGACTCCACCGTCCACATCGTGCGGACGGCGACCGAGGACCTGAAGGGCGTGTGGCGGGTGGGGCGGGCGCTGGCGGTCGGCGCACTGCCGCTGGACCGGCTGGCCCGGCCCTTCGGGGACGATCCGCGCGACCGCGCGCTGAGCGGGGTGCCGGGCGGACTGGCCCGTCAGCTCGTCGGGTTCTGCGTCGTCGGCGCCCTCTCCACGCTCGTCTACCTCGCCCTGTACTCACTGTTCCGGCTGGGCGTCGGCCCGCAGCTCGCCAACGGCGGTGCGCTGCTGGTGTCGGCCGTCGCCAACACGGCGGCCAACCGGAGGCTCACCTTCGGCGTACGGGGCCGGGGCGGAGCCGTCCGCCATCAGGCGCAGGGCCTGGTCGTCTTCGCCATCGGCCTCGCGCTGACCAGCGGCTCACTGGGCGCGCTGGGGGCGGCGTCCGGATCCCCGTCGCACGGCACGGAGCTCGCCGTACTGATCGCGGCCAACCTCGCGGCGACCGTGCTGCGGTTCCTGCTCTTCCGCGCCTGGGTCTTCCCGGACCGGGCGGACCGGAGCCGCGAGGCGTACGAGGACGGCCCGGCCGCGGCGGCCCCTTCGGCCGGGCACGCCGATGACACTCACCACGAACTGGGGAACGCCCGATGACCACGCTGCATCCCGACCACCTTCCGGCCCCGCCGGGCCCGCCGGCACCTGCGCCGGCCACCGCACCGGCCCATGGACGCCCGGACAGTTCCCCGGCGCACCGCGTCCGGCGCGGCAGGCCGGAGGACCCGCGCTGGGCACGGCCGGCGTTCCTCGTGCTGCTGCTGGTCATCGCGGGCGCGTACCTGTGGAACCTCGGCGCCTCCGGCTACGCCAACTCCTTCTACTCCGCCGCCGCGCAGGCGGGCAGCCGGAGCTGGAAGGCCTTCTTCTTCGGTTCGCTGGACGCGGCCAACGCCATCACCGTCGACAAGCCCCCGGCTTCCCTCTGGCCGATGGCCCTGTCGGTGCGTGTCCTCGGCCTCAACTCCTGGGCGATCCTGCTCCCGCAGGTGCTGATGGGGGTGGCCACGGCCGGGGTGCTGTACGCGGGCGTACGCCGCCGCTTCAACGCCGTCGCCGGGCTGATCGCGATGGTGGTGTTCGCGCTCACTCCGGTGGCCGCGCTGATGTTCCGCTTCAACAACCCGGACGCGCTGCTGGCGCTGCTGATGACCGTCACGGTCTACTGCGTGCTGCGCGCGCTGGAGCGCGGCCGCACCAAGTGGCTGGTGTGGGCGGGCGTCGCGGTCGGGTTCGCGTTCCTGGCGAAGACCCTCCAGGCCTTCCTGATCCTGCCGCCGCTGGCCGTGCTGTACGCGCTGTGCGCGCCGGTTCCGGTACGCCGACGGCTCGGCCAGCTCGGGCTCTCGGCCCTCGTGATGGTCGTCGCGGGCGGCTGGTGGGTCGCGATCGTCGAACTGTGGCCCGCCTCGTCCCGCCCGTACATCGGCGGCTCGCAGAACAACTCCTTCCTTGAACTGACCTTCGGCTACAACGGCCTGGGCCGGATCAACGGCGACGAGACCGGCAGCGTCGGCGGCGGGGGAGGTCCGGGCGGCGGGTCCGGCGGCCAGTGGGGCGAGACCGGCATCGGCCGGATGTTCAACTCCGAGATCGGCGGCCAGATCTCCTGGCTGCTGCCCGCCGCGCTGATCCTGCTGGTCGCGGGCGTCTGGCTGACCTGGCGGGCGAAGCGGACCGACACGGCCCGTGCGGCGTTCCTCGCCTGGGGCGGCTCGCTGCTGATGACGGCGGTCGTCTTCAGTTTCATGGCCGGCATCTTCCACCAGTACTACACGGTCGCCCTCGCCCCGTACCTCGCGGCGCTGATCGGCATGGGCGCCACGGTCCTCTGGGAGGAGCGGTCCCGCTGGTGGGCGGGTGCCGTGCTCGGCGGCACGGTCGCCGTGACGGCGTACTGGTCGTACGTGCTGCTGGCCCGGACCACCGACTACCTGCCGTGGCTGCGCACGGCCGTGCTCGTCGCCGGGACCGCCGGCGGGCTGGGACTGCTGCTCATGTCCCGGACGGGGCGCCGGGTGGCGCTCGTCGCCGTGGGGCTGGGCTTCGCCGCGTCGCTGGCCGGGCCGACCGCGTACGCCGTGAGCACGCTGAACACCGGGCACCAGGGCTCGATCGTCACGGCCGGGCCGTCCGGTGGTGGCATGGGCGGTCCGGGGGGCGGTGGCCGCGGTGGTCCGGGCGGCGGGATGCGATTCCCGGGGCAGGGCAACCAGCAAGGCATCCCGCAAGGCGGCCAACAGGGCAATCAGCAGGGCAATCAGCAGGGCGGAGGCATGGGCCGGCCCCCGACCGGTACCCCGCCCGGCCAGGGTCAAGGCCAGGGCCAAGGCCAGGCGAACGGTCGGCCCGGCACCTCGCAGAACGGGCAGCAGCCCGGCGCCATGCCCGGCATGGGCATGGGCATGGGCGAGGGCTTCGGAGGAGGCGGCGGAGGCGGAGGCGGCGGCATGGGCGGACTGCTCAATGGCGCGTCCGTCGGCACCGAGGCCAAGAAGCTCCTGGAGAAGAACGCCGGGGACTACACCTGGGCCGCCGCGGCCATCGGCTCGCAGAACGCCGCCAGCTACCAACTCGCCACCGGCGACCCGGTGATGGCGATCGGCGGCTTCAACGGGAGCGACCCGTCCCCGACGCTCGCCCAGTTCAAGCAGTACGTCGAGGACGGCCGGATCCACTACTTCATCTCCGGCGGCATGGGCGGGGGCGGCGGCATGGGCGGCGGCAACGGCACCTCCTCGCAGATCTCTTCCTGGGTGGAGGAGAACTTCAAGGAGGTCACGGCCGGCAGCGCCACCTTCTACGACCTGACCCAGCCGAAGAAGAGCGGCTGAGGGCCCGGGGCTCAGCGCCGCAGCAACAGGTCCGCGACAACAGGGCGGTGGTCCGAGGCGAGCGTCTCGGCCACCGCCGCGTCGCGTACCCGCACGGTGTCCTTCGACACCGCCACGTAGTCGATCCGCTGCACCGGGTCCTGCGCCGGGTACGTGGGACCGCCGGGCTCCACGTCGTCGAGCTCCTGCCACAGCGGGGCGAGTTCGGGTGCGGCCGGCGCCGCGTTGAAGTCGCCGAGCAGGACCTGACGCACCGGCCGCCGCTCCGACTCCTGGTCCTCGGCCATGATCCGGCGGGTGTCGGCGACCTGGGCGATCCGGACGGACGGGTCGCCGCGGTAGTCGAGGTGCGTCGCGTACACGTGCACGGGCAGTCCCTTCACCCGCACCACCACCTCACCGAAGCCGGGCGCGGGCGCCGGCACCGGGTTCGGGTCCTGGGTGGAGAGCCGGGTGATGTCGTGGTTCTCGGCGCTCACGATCGGATACCGGGACAGCACCGCGACGCCGAACTCCCGCTTCGGCGTGCCAGGCGTCACCGGGTCGAGGCGGTAGATCGGGGCGAACGACACCTGCATTCCCAGCCGTTCGGCCAGCTCACCGGCCAGGTCGCGCCACTGGCTGCGGTCGCCCCAGTGGACGTCGACCTCCTGGAGCCCGATCACATCGGCGTCCAGCGAGCGCAGCTCGGCGGCCTGCCGGTCGAGATCGAAGACGTTGTCCGTGCCGGCGCCCGCATGGATGTTGTACGTGGCCACGCGCAGCGGCACCGAGTGCCCCTGCCCTGCCGCCGCTGCGGGCGGCGCGAGGGCGGTCACCGACAGCCCTGCCGCGACGAGCACTTCCACCGTACGACGACGCAGTGACATACCACTCCAGCCCTTGTCGGATCAGCGGCGAGCACGGTACCGCGCCTTAATGTGTTGTACGCCGTACAGGGACAGCTATACGGTGTACGACGCCTGCTACTCGTACACCGCATAAGGGATCAGGAGTCCGTATGACGGCGACCGCCGCCGAGCAGAACCACCTCTCGTCGCCGAGCCATCCACAACGCTGGCTGATCCTCGGCGTCATCTGTCTCGCCCAGCTCACCGTGCTGCTCGACAACACCGTCCTCAACGTCGCGATCCCCTCCCTCACCCAGGAGCTGGACGCCTCCACCGCCGATGTGCAGTGGATGATCAACGCCTATTCGCTGGTCCAGTCGGGCCTGCTGCTCACGGCCGGCAGCTCCGCCGACCGCTACGGCCGCAAGAAGATGCTGATCGCAGGGCTCGCCCTGTTCGGCATCGGCTCGCTGGTGGCCGGGCTGGCCCAGACGTCCGCACAGCTGATCGCCGCCCGCGCGGGCATGGGCATCGGCGGTGCGCTGCTGATGACCACGACACTCGCCGTCGTCGTCCAGATCTTCGACGATTCCGAGCGCGTCAAGGCGATCGGCATCTGGTCGACCGTCAGCTCGCTCGGGTTCGCCGTCGGACCGCTGATCGGCGGAGTGATGCTCGACCACTTCTGGTGGGGCGCGATCTTCCTGATCAACATCCCGGTCGCGGTCATCGGCCTGGTCGCCGTGGCCCGGCTCGTCCCGGAGTCCAGGAGCGCCGGCGGCGAGCGCCCCGACCTGCTCGGCGCCCTGCTCTCCACCATCGGCATGGCGTCCGTCGTGTACGCGATCATCTCCGGCCCGGGGCACGGCTGGATGTCGGGCCAGGTGCTGCTGACCGCCTTCGTCGGGGTCGCCGTCCTCACCGGCTTCGTGCTGTGGGAGCTGCACATCCCGTACCCGATGCTGGACATGCACTTCTTCCGGAACCAGAAGTTCGTCGGGGCGGTCGCGGGCGCGATCCTGGTCGCCTTCGGGATGGGCGGCTCGCTCTTCCTGCTCACCCAGCAGCTCCAGTTCGTGCTCGGCTACGAGCCGTTGGAGGCCGGTCTGCGCACGGCCCCGCTGGCGCTGAGCGTCGTCGCGCTCAACCTCACCGGCCTGGGCGCCAGGCTGGTGCCCAAGCTGGGTACGCCGCTCACCATCGCGTCCGGGATGAGCCTGCTGGCCGCGGGCCTGGCCGCGATCGCGCTGCTCGGCGGCGACGGCTACGGCGGCATGCTGCTCGGCCTGGTCGTGATGGGCGCGGGCATCGCGCTCGCCATGCCCGCCATGGCCAACGCGATCATGAGCGCCATTCCGCCGGAGAAGGCCGGGGTGGGTGCCGGGGTCAACGGCACGCTCGCCGAGTTCGGCAACGGCCTGGGGGTCGCCGTCCTCGGCGCGGTGCTCAACTCGCGGTTCGCGGCCCTGGTGCCGGCGGCGGTCGGGGCGGCGTCGCTGCCCGCCGCGCTCGCCTCGGCGGGCGACGCCGGTGAGCGGGCCCGGATCACGGACGCCTTCGCCTCGGGCCTGGAGACCAGCCAGCTCTTCGGAGCGGTCGCGGTGCTGGTCGGCGGCCTGCTCGCGGCCGTGCTGCTGCGCCGCGCGGAGCGGACGGAAGCCGCCCGGGCGGACTCCACCGGCACCGCGGCGGCGGCATAGCATCGGGGAGGGGCGCGCCGGACCGTAACGGATCCGCCCCGTGCGCGGATCACGCGTACGCGGCCGGCCCGCCCCGCCGGCAAGACGAGGAGAGTGCGCCATGGTGTCTGCGGCCGACCGCGTGAAGAACCCCGCCAGGACCAGCGTGTGGCTGGATCAGCGGACACCGTCGCGCACCCGCAAACCGGACCAGGCGGCGGGCCTGGACCGGGACAGGATCACCGCGACCTCGGTCCGGCTGCTGGACGCCGAGGGCCTCGCCAAGTTCTCCATGCGCAGGCTCGCCGCCGAGCTCGACGTCACCGCGATGTCGCTGTACTGGTACGTGGACACCAAGGACGACCTGCTGGAACTGGCCCTGGACTCGGTCTACCGGGAGTTCACGCCGCCGCCGCAGGACGCGCACTGGCACGACCGGCTGCGCGGGATGGCCGTCGCGTACCGGGAGCTGCTGGTCCGGCATGTCTGGGTGTCGACGCTCGCCGGGCACTTCCTCAACATCGGCCCGCACGCGATGCTGATGTCGTACGCCGTCCAGGACGTGATCCGGGCGACCGGTCTGCCGCTGCAACACCAGACCGGCGCGCTCTCCGCGGTCTTCCAGTTCGTGTACGGGTTCGGCACGGTCGAGGGCCACTTCGCGCAGCGCAGCGCGGCTGCGGGAATCAGCCAGGAGCAGTACTACCAGCAGGCGATGGCCACGATCCGCGACCAGCCGCATCTCAGCGACATCATGGAGTCCTCGCAGGAGGTGATGGACGCCCGCGGCGGCGACACGGTCGAGGAGATGCGCGACCGGGACTTCGCCTTCGCCCTGGACCTGCTGATCGCGGGCATCGAGGCGATGCGGGACCGGCGAGGGGCGATGCGGGACTGTTGAGGTGCTGCTGGGGATGGCTGGGGACTGCTGGGGACTGCTGAGGGGCGCACTCCGTCCCCTCAGCGCCCCGCTTCAGCGCCCCGTTCAGCCGTCGGACGCCAGATGGGCCGGGAAGCCGCCGGTGGCGATCGGACTCCACCGCTCCGGAGTGATCCGGATGATCGACTTCCCCTGCTTCACCATCGCCGCCCGGTACTCGTCCCAGTCCGGGTGCTCACCCGAGATGTTCCGGAAGTACTCGACGAGCGGTTCGACCGACTCCGGCGAGTCGATCACCTCGGCCGAACCGTCCACCTGGACCCACGGCCCGTTCCACTCGTCCGACAGCACGATCACACTGACCCGCGCGTCCCGCTTCGCGTTGCGGGTCTTGGCCCGCTCGGGGTAGGTCGAGACGACGATCCGTCCCGCGTCGTCGACCCCACAGGTCAGCGGGGAGCCCTGCGGGCGGCCGTCGGACCGGGTGGTCAGCAGGATCGCCCGGTGCCTCGGCCGTACGAAGGCCAGCAACTCGTCGAGTTCCACAGCCGTGTTCGTCGCGATATTGGGTGCCATGCCCGCAGACTACGAGGCAGGGGCGCACCCCGCACGGTGACCAGGACGGCAGGGACGCACCCCGCACGGTGACAGGACGGCAGGGGCGCACCCCGCACCGTGACTACGACGGCAGGGACTCGCCCTGCACGGCCTGGATGTCGAGCTCCACCCGCAGTGTCGTGCCGATCGCCGAGATGCCCGCCTGCACCACCTGGTTGTAGTTCATGGCGAAGTCCTCGCGGCGCAGCTCCGCCGTGGCGCTGAAGGCCGCACGCACCCCGCCCCACGGGTCCGGGCCCGTGCCGAGGTAGCTCAGGTTCAGGTCGACCGGGCGTTCCACCCCGTGCATCGACAGCCGGCCGTGGACGGTCCAGCGGTCGGGGCCGGCGGGGGTGATCCCGATGGAGCGGTACGTGATCTCGGGGAAGCGGTCCGAGTCGAGGAAGTCGGGCGACCGCAGGTGCTTGTCGCGCATGCCGTTGCCGGTGTCGATGCTCGCCGCGCTGATGACGGCGTCGACCCGGGACCGGTGGACCTCCTCAGAGATCTCGATCCGGCCGCTGAACTCGGTGAACCGGCCGTGCACGCTGGAGATCCCCAGGTGCTGTGCGACCGCGGCCACCGAGGAGTGCGCCGGGTCCAGGGACCAGGCGCCCGGCGGCGGCAGCTCCACGCCGCCCTGGCGGGCCAGCACCACCGTGCCGGCCTCGACCCGCCCGCTCGCCGTGACGAGGGCGGTGGAGGCGGCGGGGGCGTACCCGACCGCCGTGACGATCACGGTGTACGCGCCGGCCTGCAGAGGACCGTCGGTCCGTACCGTCCCGTCCTCGTCGGCAGTGGCCCGCAGCACCTGCGCGCCGGTCATGTCGGTGACCGTCACGACCGCGTGCTGGACCGCCCAGCCGTCCCGCGTCCGTACCTGTGCGCGAAGTCCCATCCCGTTCTCTCTCCTTGCTCAACGACTCAATGAGTCGGGCCCCGGGGCGGGGACGGCAGGCCGTCCCCTGCCTGCCGTCCCCGCCACCGGGGCCCATTTCCACCGGCCGGTACAGCGTCTCCGCTCGAAACGCCGACCCGCCAGGGGTCTGTGATTACTCGGGTTGCTCGGATTACTCGCCGGGGTGGGCGAGCTCGATGTCGTGGCCGTCGGCCCCGCGGCCGGAGACGGTCAGCGCGCTCGCCACCGGGGGGTAGCCGGTCGCGATGACCGAGTACTCGCCCGAGTCCAGGTCGGTGAAGGCGTACGCCCCGTCCTCCCCGGTCGTCGAGGTGGCGACCACATTGCCCGCCGCGTCGACCAGTGTGACCCGGGCGTCCGGCAGCGGCCGCCGCGCGGAACCGGCCCGCACGACACCCTGCACCAGCGCACCGGACTGCAGCGCGGCCTCGACCCGGGTGACGCCCTGGCCGCCGATCTCCACCGGCAGCGCCAGCGGACGGAAGCCGGCCGCGTTCACCGCGACGGTCACCGAACCGGGGACCAGCTCACCGAAGGTGAACTCGCCGGTCTCGCCGGACTTGCCGGTGGCCAGCACGTCGCCGCGCACATCGGTCACGATGACCATGGCGCCCTCCACCGGGGAGGAGGTCTCCGCGGCCCGCACGATACCGGCCAGTCCGCTCGTACCGGAGAGCAGGATGTCGTACGCGAGCGGCTCGGCACCGACGACCACCGTGGACGCCTGCGGCTGGAAGCCGTCGGCGGACGCGATCAGGACGTAGGAGCCGGAGCCCGGCGCGTCCAGACCATAGCTGCCGTCGGCCTGGGCGACGGAGCGCCCCAGCTGCCGGCCGGCCAGCGAGATCAGCGTGACGGCGGCCCGTGCGACGGGCGCGCCCTCGGCGCCGCGCACCACACCGTGCACGGACGTGCCGTGCAGGCCGGCGGCCGGGGCCTCCAGGGTGTCGGCCGAGGTGGCCGTCGGCGTGGCCGTGGCCGCTGCCGCGACGACCGGCGCGTCCGCGATGGCGGCCGGAGCCTCGGCGGCTTCGACGGCCGGGGCCTCGGAGGCCGTGGTCGGGGCCTCGCTCGAAGCGCTGGTCTTCAGGGCGACCTCCTTGATGAAGATCGTGACCACGAAGGCGATCAGCGCGGCCGGAGCGGCGTACAGGAAGACATCGCCGACACCGTGCCCGTAGGCGCTCTCCACGACCGTACGGAACGGCTCGGGCAGCTTGTCCAGGTCGGGGATGCCCCCGCCGCCGGTACCGCCGTGGCCCATGGCAGCGCCCTTGGGGCCGAGGTCCGCGAGACCGTCCTTGACGTAGTGGGTGACGCGGTTCGCCATGACGGCGCCCAGCGCCGAGACGCCGATCGCACCACCGAGGGAACGGAAGAAGGTGACGACGGAGCTGGCCGAGCCGAGGTCGGAGGGAGCGACCTGGTTCTGCGTGGCGAGCACCAGGTTCTGCATCATCATGCCGATGCCGAGACCCATGACGGCCATGTAGACCGCGATGTGCCAGTACTCCGTGTCGTACCGGATGGTGCCCAGCAGTCCGAGACCGGCGGTGACCAGGAAGCCACCGCTGACCAGCCAGGCCTTCCAGCGGCCGGTCTTGGTGATGACCTGGCCGGAGACCGTCGAGGAGATGAACAGACCCGCGATCATCGGGATCGTCATGACGCCCGACATCGTCGGCGACTTGCCGCGTGCCAGCTGGAAGTACTGGCTGAAGAAGACGGTGCCCGCGAACATCGCGACACCGACGAACAGCGAGGCCAGCGAGGCCAGCGTGATGGTGCGGTTGCGGAAGAGGCGCAGCGGGATGATCGGCTCGCTGGCCTTGGACTCGATGACGACGAAGAGCCCGGTGAGCGCCACGGAGCCGAGGAGCATCGCGGCGGTCTGCCAGGAGAGCCAGTCGTACTTGTCACCGGCGAAGGTCACCCAGAGCAGCAGCAGAGAAACGGCGGCGCTGATGAAGAACGCGCCCCACCAGTCGACCTTGACCTGACGCTTCACGACCGGGAGCTTCAGCGTCTTCTGGAGCACGACCAGCGCGATGACGGCGAACGGCACACCGACGTAGAAGCACCAGCGCCAGCCCATCCAGCTGGTGTCGGTGATGACACCGCCGAGCAGCGGACCACCGACGGTGGCGACGGCGAACACCGCACCGATGTATCCGCTGTAGCGACCGCGCTCACGCGGGGCGATCATCGCCGCCATGACGATCTGCGCCAGGGCGGAGAGACCGCCGACGCCGATGCCCTGGACGACACGGCAGGCGATCAGCATGCCGCTGCTGGTCGACATACCGGCGACGACCGAGCCGGCGACGTAGATGACCAGGGCTATCTGGACCAGCAGCTTCTTGCTGAACAGGTCGGAGAGCTTGCCCCACAGGGGGGTGGTGGCGGTCATCGCCAGCAGCGAGGCCGTGACGACCCAGGTGTAGGCGCTCTGGCCGCCGCCGAGGTCGGAGATGATCTCGGGCAGTGCGTTCGAGACGACGGTCGACGACAGGATGGCGACGAACATGCCGAGCATGAGCCCGGCGAGCGCCTCCATGATCTGCCGGTGTGTCATCGGCGCGCCGGACGAGGGATCCGGGGATCCCCCGTGCTTGGCGTGGCCGCCCCGCACACCGGTTGGTGTGGTCGTAGCCATTTAAGTCCTTGTCTTTGCTTCTGTTACACGGGTGTACGGGTGTGCGAGTCGTTGTCGCTGTCGGCCTGCCGGGAGCGGCAGTCGCCGCTGTGCTTTCCGGGGCCGCACCCGCTGGGCCCGCGACAGGCGAAACTGTCGCGCAGCCGGGCCAACAGCGTGTTGAGTTGTCCGACCTCGTCGTCCGACCAGTCGGAGAGGTTGTGGGCGAACATCTCGGTGGTCCGCCGGTTCAGATCGCGGAGCACGTCGTGTCCGTCGGGGGTCAGCCGCAGGATGCGGGACCGCTTGTCCGCCGGATCAGGGGACCGCTCGATCCAGCCCCGCTCGGCCACATGGGCGACATGACGGCTGGTCACCGACATATCGACGTCCAGCAGCTCGGCCAGTCGGCTGATCCGCATCTCGCCGTGCTGCCTGAGAAGAGCCAGCACGGCGGCGGAGCCGCCCGGACATTCGGCGGGCAGGATGCGGGCGAGACCTCTCTTGACGGCCCCTACGGCACTCAGCTGCCGGGCCAGTTCTTCGTACTGACTCCGTGCGGCCATGGGACCCCCAGACATCTCACCGGTTCATCTTGTTGCTTAGGGCAACCATAGAAGCCGTTGGTTGCTGCAGGCAAACGAAAGGGGGCTTGCAGAAGTAAAGGAAAGCAAAAGGCCGCGTACGGCTCCGGTCAAAGGTCCAGCGTGTGGCGGGCGGATGATGCGGGATGTGTCTCGCGCCACAGTCGGGGCGGACGGGGCGCCTCCCCGGGTGCCGCCCCGGGCGGCTCCGGCAGCGTGAGGAAGCGGGCACACCGAGTGCCCGGAGCGCCCCCCGACCCCGCCCGGGAGGCAGTCGGCAGGCCAAGTCCCGTGTGTACGGACCGAGTTGCCGACCGGCCTCCGCCCCGCACCCCGCAAGTACCCTGCGTACGCACCTGTACAGGCCCCCGTGCACGCCCCCGTGCACGCACCTGAGTGCGTGCCGAACACGCACCTGAGCACGTGCCGAACACGCACCTGAGCACGTGCCGAACGCGTGCCGAACACGTGCCGAACGCGTGCCGGAATCCGCTCCACGGCAGCCCGCCGGCCCCGCCCCACCGCAGCCCGCCGACCGCTTCCTCGCCGTTCCCGCGCCTCCGGCCTCGGCCCTTCGCGGACCCGGGGGTTGGGCCGCAACGCCGAGTTCGCTAGGGTCCTGGCACATGGCACACAACCCCCACGCCCCGCAGGGCCCCGAGGGCAACCACGACCCGGCCGGCAGCACCCAGATGTTCCGCGCCTTCGTCGACGAGGGCGAGCCGCAGCGTCGGCAGCAGCCGGCCGCCACCTCGTCCGGACCGCGTGTCGGGGTGATCGCCGCCGTCGTCGTGGTGATCGTCGCCCTCGGCGCGGTCGCCTGGCTCGCCCTCCGCTAGGGCCTTTCGAACCTGTCCGGGGCCTGTCCGGCACCGCACGCATCCATCCGTCACTACTTCAATACGGCGGTGACGTCCCGGGTCTCGACATGCATGCCCAGGGGCACCCGCCAGGCGTCCACACAGACGGTGTACGTCTCCGTCCGCGCCGCTCCCGCGTCGATCGGCGCGGGCAGCGGCCCGGTCGACTCGACGGTCGCCCAGTCGACCCCGAGCGCACCGATGATGTGCGTGGCGAAGGTGACGGTCCCCGACCGCGCCGGTGACCCTCCGGTGTTCCGGAACTTCACGGTCACCTTCTCGCACCAGCGCTTGTCGGCCACGGCCCGCACCGGTTCGCCCACCGCCAGGACGGCGGGCCCGGCGGGTGCGCCGGATCCGGGCGCGGAGGGCGTCGAAGGCGCCGAGGGTTCGGAGGACCCCCCTCCGGCGCCCCCCGCACCGCCCCCGCTCCCGTTCCCACTGCCGCCGGTACCGTGCGCTCCCGGCGATCCGGACGGTCGTCCCGGTCCGGGCGACCGGGACGCTCCACCGGTCGTGGCGTCCCCGTCCCCGTGAGGCCCGTCGGCGCGCGCCGAGGCCCCCGGTGAGGCTCCACGATCGCCGGAGCGGCCATCACCGCCACCGCCGTCGCCGCTCCCGCCACCGCTGCCGTCGCCCTTGCCGCCCCGGTCCAGCGGGACCAGCGTCACCTTCCCCGACGGCGCCACCGCCCCGGCCGACGTTCTCCCGGAATCCGTTCCCGCCGCGCCGAGCGCCACATAGCCCTCGTCCGTCGCACCTCCGCCGCAGGCGGCCAGCACGCCACCCAGACACAGCGCGGCCGCCGAGGCGGCGATCACGCTGCCCCGGCGGCCGTTCGAGCCGAGCATCTGACGTCGCATCGCGCCAGTGTGGCTGACGGTCCGTCAAATCGGAACCCTTGTGCTCCGGTACAGGAGTCCACGGCGGTCAGTCGGCGATGAGTCCTTCCCTGAGCTGGGCGAGCGTACGGGTCAGCAGGCGCGAGACGTGCATCTGCGAGATGCCGACCTCCTCGCCGATCTGGGACTGGGTCATGTTGGCGAAGAACCGCAGCATGATGATCTGGCGCTCGCGCGGCGGGAGCTTGGCCAGCAGCGGCTTGAGCGATTCGCGGTACTCGACGCCTTCCAGGGCCGAGTCCTCGTAGCCGAGCCGGTCCACGAGGGAGCCCTCGCCGCCGTCGTCCTCGGGCGAGGGCGAGTCCAGCGAAGAGGCGGTGTACGCGTTGCCGACGGCGAGACCGTCGACCACGTCCTCCTCGGAGACCCCGAGCGCCTTGGCCAGCTCTGGCACGGTCGGCGAGCGGTCGAGCTTCTGCGCGAGCTCGTCGCTGGTCTTGGTCAGCGCGAGCCGCAGCTCCTGGAGCCGGCGCGGGACGCGCACCGACCACGAGGTGTCGCGGAAGAAGCGCTTGATCTCCCCGACGACGGTCGGCATCGCGAAGGTCGGGAACTCGACGCCCCGCTCGCAGTCGAACCGGTCGATCGCCTTGATCAGGCCGATTGTGCCGACCTGGACGATGTCCTCCATCGGCTCGTTGCGGCTGCGGAACCGCGCCGCGGCGTATCGCACCAGTGGGAGGTTGAGCTCGATGAGCGTGTCCCGTACGTAGGCACGCTCCGGGCTGTCCGTCCCACCGGGGCCGGGTGCCGGCCCCAGCGCGGCGAGCCGCAGGAACAGGGAGCGGGACAGAGTGCGGGTGTCGATGGCTTCCGACGAGCTGGTGAGCACAACGGGTGCGGGTTCGCTCTTCGTGAGCGTGAGCACCTTCGAGCTGCCCTGTTCTGCGGACATGCCACCCCCTTGAGGTCGCGGACGGTCGCGTTGAGCCGCGACCATCGGAGGAACGCAGCCTCCACCTGAATACCGGAGGCGAGGCCACGGCAAACGCGGTTCCCGCAGAATGTCACATGTCGGCAACACGCTGTAGTGACATGTCGACAAGTCTTTGTGACGTCTGCGCAGTTAACAGGGGGTGTGGGTCATTTGGGCCGCCGGAAACGGGACTTCTGCTGCTCTACCCGATCCGGTTAGGCCTCGATCCTGTTTGCGGATCGCAGTCGGGCGAAGCTGCGGGCCAACAGTCTTGACACATGCATCTGGGAGACACCCAGTTCGGCACTGATCTGGGACTGCGTCAGATTGCTGTAGTAGCGCAGCAGAAGGATGCGCTGTTCGCGCTCGGGCAGTTGTACGAGCAGATGCCGGACGAGGTCGCGGTGCTCGACCCCGGCGAGCGCCGGGTCCTCGTAACCGAGCCGGTCCAGCAGTCCGGGCAGCCCGTCGCCCTCCTGGGCGGCCTCCAGTGAGGTCGCGTGATAGGAGCGCCCGGCCTCGATGCAGGCGAGCACCTCGTCCTCGGAGATCCTCAGCCGTTCGGCGATCTCCGCAGTGGTGGGCGAGCGGCCGTGAGCGGTCGTCAGGTCCTCGGTGGCACCGGTGACCTGGACCCACAGCTCGTGCAGGCGCCGGGGGACGTGGACGGTCCGTACGTTGTCCCGGAAGTAGCGCTTGATCTCGCCGACGACGGTCGGCATCGCGAAGGTCGGGAACTGGACGCCGCGTTCGGGGTCGAACCGGTCGATGGCGTTGATCAGCCCGATCGTGCCGACCTGGACGACGTCCTCCATCGGCTCGTTGCGGCTGCGGAACCGCGCCGCGGCGTACCGCACCAGCGGAAGGTTCGCCTCGATGAGGGCCGCCCGCACCCGGCCGTGCTCGGGGGTCCCCGGCTCCAGGTTCTTGAGCTGGCCGAAGAGCACCTGGGTGAGCGCCCTGGTGTCCGCGCCCCGGGTCCTGGCGGGCGTCGTCGTACTGTCGGGCGCCTCGGTCTGGACGGACTGGGGAGGCACTTGAGGCGCTGTACTGGCCGGCACGATGAGGCCACCCCTTTGCAGTCAACTTCGGTCAACTCATCCATCAAAAGCGGTCATAGCATCACAAGACATGTCCACTGTGTGCAAGCACCGTATAGCGTCGTGTTGGGTTCAACTTGGTTTAAACACCAAAAAAGCCCCTCACCGCATTGGTGAGGGGCCAGGTGGCGGACCGAACCGGATCCGTACCGAACCAGATTCCGTGCCGAACCGGATCAGAACGGATAGTCGGCGATCACCCAGGTGGCGAACTCGCGCCACTGTCCGGCGGCGGCCTGGTGCGCGGGGTGCTCGATGTACCGCTTCAGGGCGTCCTGGTCGGCGACCGCGGAGTTGATGGCGAAGTCGTACGCGATCGGCCGGTCGGTGATGTTCCAGGCGCACTCCCAGAACGCGAGCTCGGGGATCTGCCCCTCCAGCTCCCGGAAGGCCTCGGCCCCGGCGACGACCCGCGGGTCGTCCCGCTCGACGCCTTCGTTCAGCTTGAACAGGACCAGATGGCGGATCACGGTGTACTCCTACTTCACGAGCTCGGACATGAAGTCGCCGACGCTCTGTGCGGCACTCGAAACGCCCTCGAACCCTACCTGGACGAGCTCGGCCGCCCGTTCCGGAGAGGCGATGATCGTGTACGCCACGAAGACGAATATCACGTAGAGAACTATCTTCTTCGCTTGCACCATCAGCCCCCGCCTCCCCTTCGGTCCCCTGTTTCGATCCTTTGTGCAGTGCGGCGAGTCTATCCGCACGGATGGCCGCCTCCCCGGGAGGTTTCCGTCCACTCACATGGCCTTTAAGGACCAAGGACCCGACGATCGAGGCCTTTTGCCCGCCCGCCCGGCCCCCGAGGGGGAGCAGGATGGACGGTGAGCCCAGCGGATACGGCAGGTATTCCGAGCGGCTCGGAACGGGCCCCCACTGTGGGATCCCCGCCGCCGGCCACCCCCCCTGGCTGCGGCGAGGACCGGAGGCCCCGTTCCCATCGGGGGAAGCGGCTTGTCCCCCCGATGCCGCTTCCCCCGACCTGAGCGTGGGGGAACTGTGGCCCCGCACGACGCCCGTCGCGCGGGGCCACAGCCGTGTACGCCCCACCTCCGGACCACTACGCCCCGCCCACCCCCGAAACCCGGCCTCGACCTCACTGCGAGGACGGCCCCGCAGGCGCGGGGACCATGGATTCATGAGGTCCCGGAGAAGCTCGGTCTGGGGGCCATCCCCGCAGGCGCGGGGACCACGACGTCCCGCTGAAGACGCCGACCCCGGCGTTGAAGAGGTCGACCATGAGGGACCACCCCCGCACGCGCGGGGACCACGTCCTCGGCGTACCCGAGGAAATGCACGACGCGGGACCACCCCCGCACGCGCGGGGACCACTAGGCGTCCTGCCAGTCGTACACCCACTGCGGGGGACCACCCCCGCACGCGCGGGGACCACGCCGTGGCGTTCGTGGCATCAACCGCCGAGCAGGGACCACCCCCGCATGCGCGGGGACCACACGTCGGCGTAGGTCTGCCGGCGGGCCCGCAGGGGACCAACCCCGCATGCGCGGGGACCACTGGTCCGCGAGCGTCACCGCGGTCCCAAGCCGGAGACCAACCCCGCATGCGCGGGGACCACAACGACACCGACGCGCTGACCGTCATGGACTGGGGACCAACTCCGCATGCGCGGGGACCACAGTTGCTGACCTGCTGGTTCATGCGGGGCGGAGCCTGTTTTTACTTACTTCTTGAGATTCGGACATTTCGATGCGCTTTGGCGTGTCCACCGCCCGGATCAGACAAGGCCGCCGGCTACCGCGTCGACCATGGCGGAGAGGGCGTCGCGACCGAAGATCAAAGCTGGGCCGTTCGGAACCTTGCTGTCGCGGACAGCGACGTTTGCGGTGTCGACGATGCCGCACTCCACGCAGTCGGACTGGGCCCCGGACGCGCTGGACTTCCACCAGATCACGTGCAGGTCCGAAGCGTTGGCAACGGTGGGGCTGGTGTTCATTGCTGGTCCCTTATCTCTCTGATCATTTGCCTGGACTCGTCAACGGACAGTGCCGCCGCGCGAAGTTGCTGAACCGCGTCCTGATATACGGCCACGTCGGTGCGTTCCTCGACGTACAACGCGCTGGTCAGCGACTCGACGTGTACGACTGACAGATCGGCGTGCGTACCGTATCCGAGGATGGAGAAGGCCCCCATCTGCCCCACGTGCGGTGCCGCGTTCGACGGGAGCACCTGGATGGTGATCGTCGGTCTGCCGGACACGGTGACCAGACGATTGAGTTGGTCGTACATGATCTGGGAGTCGGTGCAGCGCGTGCGAAGTGCGGCTTCGCCGATGATTGCCCAGAGGTTCAGCGGGTCTTCGCGGGTGAGTACTGACTGGCGAGCGAGCCGAACTTCCACCAGGGCGTCGACGCGGTCTTCGGCTGCGGTGCTCATGGCTGTGGCCGCAATGATCTGCTGTGCGTACTCTCCGGTTTGGAGCAGCCCTGGAATGACGGTTGGCTGCCAGGCGCTCAGGTGATCGGCCTCGCTCTCCAGGCTGATCAGGTCTTCGTAGGCCGAGGACAGGACCGATCGGTACGACTGCCACCATCCGCGCCGTGCGCCTTCGCGAGTCAGCTTGAGCAGTGACGTTCGCAGGCCGTCCTCCGTGCAGCCGAGTGCATCGAGGATCAGGCCCACGTCTGCGGCCGTCGCTGCGGTGAGGGCAGTCTCGATACGCGAGAGCTTCGCCCGGTTGACCGCCCCATCCGTGCGTAGTGCCACATCTTCCTGCTTCAGGCCGAGTTGCTCGCGCATGGCCCGGAGCGTGCGGCCGAGTTGCCGCCGTCTCACCGTCGGTGCGCTCACCAATTCCGCCTCTCGTACGGGGGTCGGCTCAGTTTGCCGCGATGCGTCGTGCCGTGTCACGTCGGAGACCCCTAGTTACAGTCATTCTCATTGGTGCATGCACATGTGCATATTCGTTGTATGCATGTTGCGAAGTGTGATGCACGTGGTGCATTCTGTAATCGGAATCCCGTTGGTGTCGACATGGATGCGCGACGCTGCCATGTCGGCTGTGCATGTTCTGTACATGAGGGAGTCGCATGACGACTGCACGTTCAGGTGCCTTACCGTCCATCCACTCTTGCGGTCCGCCCGCTGTGCCCCCGCAGGCGATCTACCTGTCCGAGCCGGAATCGGTGCGTCCCGCCAGGCGCTACGTCCTACAGGCGGCCGTTCATCAGGAACCGTCCATCCCCGATGACGCGCTCGACACGCTCGAACTGCTCGCCAGTGAGCTGGTGACCAACGCGGTGCGATACGGGCAGGAGCCCGGCGACTCGTTGAAGGTGACTGTCGAAGCGTCACCAGGGCGGTGTCGGGTCGAGGTGCATGACACTCGCCGAAGGCAGCCGCGCGCTCGGCCCGTCTCGAACGAGCGTGCCCGGGGTCGGGGGCTGCATCTGGTTCAGGCCCTGGCCGCGCAATGGGGCGTCGCAGAACGACCGTTCGGGAAGATCGTGTGGGTGGTGATCACATGGTGACAGGCCCCGACCGACGTCGAGTGGCCGACGACGCGGTGTTGCACCGGGCTGTTCTCGACCACACGGTGCTGTGCGACGCATGCGGTCGGGCTGGGCCGTGCCTGTACTTGAGGCGTCTGCAGGAGTTCGTGCGTATCGCAGGCGAAGCCGCTGGTGGCGTGCTTCGTACGGTCGATTTCGCGCTCGGGCGCGAGGGCACCGAAGTGGCTGATTAGGGCCACCGGAAGTAGGGCGTCCCTGAAGTGGTCAAGACTTCAGGGACGCCCTGTGGCTCATACGGTAGTCGGTGTGTGCCTGCGGGCGCCGGGAGCGGGTGAGCCCGCACACGCGGGAACTGTGCTCCCGAATACTGGCTCTCGCAGTGTGTTGGCCAACCCCCGCACGCGCGGGGACCGCCGGCCGCAAACGGCGCGTACTACGCCGAGATCGGGACTATCCCCGCATGCGCGGGGACCACTTCAGTTCGGCGTCTTCCATTTGCTGCCGGAAGGGACCAACCCCGCATGCGCGGGGACCACATGGAGGAGCGCGCCAGGCTGACCCGCACCCAGGGACCAACCCCGCATGCGCGGGGACCACGACTCGCTGCGTGGCCTGGCCGACGATCACGGGGGACCAACCCCGCATGCGCGGGGACCACAGTTCCTGACCTGCTGGTTTATGGCAGGGGGAGCCTGTTTTTGCTTACTTCTTGAGATTCGGACATTTCGCCGCACGCTCGACTCGACCAGTGGTGCTTAAGTCCGCGCGGGGATCAAGAGCCGACGTCGGCGCTGGCGTGGCGGGCCCAGTGATGCGCGAACGCCCTCCCAGTCTGCGTTTCCGCAGTCCGGGAGGGCGTCGATGGCGGTAGCGGAGGGATTTGAACCCTCGGTGAGTTTCCCCACACTCGCTTTCGAGGCGAGCTCCTTCGGCCGCTCGGACACGCTACCGAGAGAGAGCTTAGACCATCCCCCGCCGTGGACAGAAATCGGTTCTCAGGAGGTGCGGAAGGGGGTGCGGAAGAAGGACGTCAGGAGGCTTGCGCACTCCTCCTCCAGGACGCCGTGGATGACCTCGGGGCGGTGGTTGAGGCGGCGGTCGCGTACGAGGTCCCAGAGGGAGCCCGCCGCGCCCGCCTTCTCGTCGCGGGCGCCGTAGACCACCCGGTCCACGCGGGACTGGACCAGGGCGCCCGCGCACATTGTGCAGGGCTCCAGGGTGACCACCAGGGTGCAGCCGGACAGCCGCCACCGGCCGAGGGCCGCGGCGGCCCTGCGGATGGCCAGGACCTCCGCGTGCGCGGTCGGGTCGCCGGTGGCCTCGCGTTCGTTGTGGCCCGTGGCGAGCAGGGTGCCGTCCGGGCCGAGGACGACGGCGCCGACCGGCACATCGCCGGCCCGCGCCGCCAGATCGGCCTCGGCCAGGGCACGGCGCATGTGCGCCCGCCACGGGTCTCTCACGGGGTCGTGCGGTTCTGACGTTTCCGGTGCTTCTTGCGGGTGCGGTGGTTCGCTCACCCGCGGACCCTAACGGACGGTCTCCAGGACCTCGGCCGCGCCGAGCGCGTCCGCGATCTCCACCAGTGCGTCCGTGCGCAGCATCAGCAGTTCGGCTTCGGGGAGGCCGAGGTCGGCCAGGATCCGGGTGTCGCCGAGCGGGCCCGCCGGTACGGCGTCGGCGTCGAGGCCGTCGTCGTCATCGTCGGTGGTAGTGGTGTTGTTGTTGTCGGGGGTGGTGTCCGGGTCGCCGTCCTCCGTGCCGTCGAGGCCGACGAGCTCTTCGAGGGCGGCGATCGTGTCCTCGGCCCCGGGTTCGCGGCCGAGCAGTTCGTCGGTGAGCAGGATCTCCCCGTACGAGGAGCGTGCGGCGGCGGTGGCGTCCGAGACGAAGATCCGGGGATCTTCCTCACCGTCCACCCGGACGACGCCGAACCAGGCGTCCTCCTGTTCGATGAAGACGAGCACCGTGTCCTCGTCCACCGAGGCTTCACGGGCCAGATCTGTCAGGTCGGACAGGGTCTCCACATCGTCGAGCTCCGTGTCGCTCGCTTCCCACCCGTCTTCGGTGCGCGCGAGCAGTGCGGCGAAGTACACCGTGACTCTCCCACTGGTCTTAGGGGTGTCGGTCCGGCGGGAGGGAAGTCGGTTGTCCGGCTGCCCTGGGTCCCGCCCATCGGAATCGTGGCAGAAACGAGGGCTTTGAGAGAGGAGTTCGGCCGTTGAGTCGGCCATCAGTTCTGCCGGACGCCGCCACCAGGGGGATGCCGGGCGCCGTCACCGGGGAATGCGGGGGATGCCGGACAGCCGTCGGCTACCAGCGGAAGGTGCGCATGCGCATGGCCTGGCGCATCCGGGCCGCCCTGGCGCGGCGGGGCTGCACCCGGTCGCGGAGGGCTTTCGCCTCGTGGAGTTCGCGCAGGAACTGGGCGCGCCGCCTCCGGCGCGCCGCGTAGGTCTCCTCCGGGTCCGGCTGGACCGGCGTGTCCTGCTGGACCTGTGCGTCCGGCCGGACCGGCGTGTCCGGCTGGTCCCGCTTCCGCTTTTCCCCGTCCGGCATCGGCTCATCACCCCAAGGCTGGGTCGGTATGCCCCCACCTTCCCCCCGAACATGCGGTTGATGCCAGCGCACGGGTGCGGGAGGCACGGTTACTGTTGAACCCATGCGGATCCACGTCGTCGACCACCCACTGGTCGCGCACAAACTCACCACCCTGCGCGACAGGCGCACCGACTCCCCGACCTTCCGGCGGCTCGCCGACGAGCTGGTCACCCTGCTCGCCTACGAGGCCACCCGGGATGTGCGCACCGAACAGGTCGACATCGAGACCCCGGTCACACCGACGACCGGTGTGAAGCTGTCGCACCCCAGGCCGCTGGTCGTGCCGATCCTGCGGGCCGGCCTCGGCATGCTCGACGGCATGGTGCGGCTGCTGCCGACCGCAGAGGTGGGCTTCCTGGGCATGATCCGCAACGAGGAGACGCTCCAGGCGGAGACGTACGCCACGCGGATGCCGGAGGACCTCTCGGGCCGCCAGGTGTACGTCCTGGACCCGATGCTGGCCACCGGCGGCACGCTCGTCGCGGCCATCCAGGAGCTGATCAAGCGCGGCGCGGACGATGTCACCGCGGTCGTGCTGCTCGCGGCGCCCGAGGGCGTCGAGGTGATGGAGCGCGAGCTGGCCGGTACGCCGGTGACCGTGGTCACCGCCTCGGTAGACGAGCGGCTCAACGAGAACGGCTACATCGTCCCCGGCCTCGGCGACGCGGGCGACCGGATGTACGGCACCGTCGACTAGCAGGACCGTTCGGCCGGACCAGGACCAGGCCGGACCAGGCCGTGTGAGGCTGTGTGAGGCCGGGCAGACGCCAGTGCCCCGGCCGGGATTCCGTTTCCCGGCCGGGGCACTGCGCGATCGGGATCTCTGCGCCACTGTGCCACCGTGCCAAGGACGGGCATCCGAATCCGTTGGGGGAGCCATGGCCTTGGAGATGCGCGACCGCTGCGAACGGTGTGGGAACGCGGCGCTGCCGCAGGACTCGCCCGCCCGTATCTGCTCGTACGAGTGCACGTTCTGCGTGCCCTGTAGCGACCTCATGCAGAACGCCTGCCCCAACTGCGGTGGCGAACTCGTGGCGCGCCCTCGCCGCGGGCCGGCCCCTGGCGTGATTTAGCTTCAGGCGGCGGGCGGGAGGTTTCCCCCGCGCCTACGCACCTCCGCCGGGCCTTCGCATCTTCACCCGGACGAGGGGTGCCCGCAGTTGTCAGCAGGACGACGGTGCGGGGGCCGGCTTCGTCAGGGCGGCGAGGGCCGCGGCCGCCGACTGAGGCGTGTTGAACGTCTTGAACTTCGTACCGAGAATCAGATCGATGTCCGCCGTCCTGCGGGCGTCGGTCTTCGGCGTGGCGCCCACCAGTTGAGTGCCGAGGACCGGGAACGAGCCGTTCGTGGCCGACGGGGCGCCCAGCAGCACCCCGGGGCCGGGGACCTTCTTGTCGTACGCGGCCGGGGCGTTGCCCACCTTGCCGATGGCGAAGCCGCGCTTCTTCAGCTCGTCGGCCGCCTTCTTGGCGAGGCCGCTGCGCGGTGTCGCGTTGTAGACGTTGACGGTGATCTTCGCGGGTTTCGGCAGCACCTTCGCGGGCGCGGACGGCCTGGCGGTGGGGCAGTCCGTCTTGTGGTCCGCGGCGCTGGCCTTCCGGTCGCCGCCGGTGAAGACGTCGATGAGCTGCATCGTGCCCCATCCGGCCAGCCCGAGGGCGACCACGGAGGCGGTGGCAGCGAGGATCAGTTTGCCGCGACGCCGGGGGCGGCGCATCCGGGGGTACTTGTCGCCCGTGATGCGGTACTTTCCGCCCATGCCGGGGGGAGTGAGCATGCTCATGGGCGCAGCGTAGTGCGACCCGGTGATGATGCCTACTAAATGATCAATGGATCGCACCCGTCCGAGTGTGAAAGCACCCGAACGAACCCCGGTGCGGCCCCGAGGCCGCGCAAGGTTTCGTCGGCACCGGCAGTGCTGCCAGTAGCGGCGGTGCTGCCAGTACCGCTGGTCCTGCAAGTCCTGCCGGCACCGCAAGTCCTGCCGGCACTGCCCGGTCCGTGGACGGGGCCGCTTCGGTCAGCCGAGTTCGAGCACGCGGGCGTGGAGTACCTGGCGCTGCTGAAGCGCGGCACGGACCGCGCGGTGCAGTCCGTCCTCCAGGTAGAGGTCGCCCTGCCACTTCACGACGTGCGCGAACAGGTCGCCGTAGAACGTCGAATCCTCGGCGAGGAGGGTTTCGAGGTCCAGGTTGCCCTTGGTGGTCACCAGCTGATCGAGGCGGACCGGGCGCGGCGCGACATCCGCCCACTGCCGGGTGCTTTCCCGGCCGTGGTCGGGATAAGGCCGCCCATTTCCGATGCGCTTGAAGATCACACGGAAAGCCTACCGGGCAAGAGCCTCCGGGCGCAGCCACGGGGCGGTACTGCGATGCTGGCAAGAACGCCACAAAAGCAGGCATTACGGAATGAGGCCCCGATGAGCGACAGCGAGAGTACGGCCGAAAATGCCGCTGTGCTGCCGGAGCCGGCGCGGGAGATCGCCGCCGGTTACGCCGTTTCCGGGGCCGCCCTCGATCTGGGCGCGCTGCTCTGGGACGGCACCTGCCTGCCGGACGCGCAGATCCGCATCCCGCTGGCGATGCTCAACCGGCACGGACTCGTCGCGGGCGCCACCGGAACCGGGAAGACCAAGACCCTCCAGCTGATCGCCGAGCAGCTCTCGGCCAATGGCGTCCCCGTCTTTCTCGCCGACATCAAGGGCGATGTCTCGGGCATCGCCGCCCCCGGCACCCCGGGTGACCGGGTCACCGAACGGGCCGGGCAGGTGGGGCAGGAGTGGCGGGCCGAGGGCTTCCCGTGCGAGTTCTACGCGCTCGGCGGAATCGGCCCCGGCATCCCGCTGCGCGCGACGGTCACCAGCTTCGGCCCCGTACTCCTGTCCAAGGTGCTGGAGCTCAACCAGACGCAGGAACAGTCGCTCGGCCTGATCTTCCATTACGCCGACTCCAAGGGCCTGGAGTTGGTGGACCTCAAGGACCTGCGGGCCGTGGTCGCGTTCCTCGTCTCGGACACCGGAAGGGCCGAACTCAAGGGGATCGGCGGTCTCTCCACCGCCACCGCGGGGGTGATCCTGCGGTCGATCACCGCCTTCGAGCAGCAGGGCGCGGGCGACTTCTTCGGTGAACCGGAGTTCGACACGGCCGAGTTGCTGCGGCAGGAGCCGGACGGGCGCGGGCTCGTCTCCGTACTGGAACTGGCGGCGGTGCAGGACGAGCCCCGGCTCTTCTCCACCTTCCTGATGTGGCTGCTCGCCGACCTCTTCCACGATCTGCCGGAGGTCGGCGACCTCGACCGGCCGAAGCTCGTCTTCTTCTTCGACGAGGCGCACCTGCTCTTCGACGGGGCCTCGAAGGCGTTCCTGGAGTCGATCACCCGGACCGTGCGGCTGATCCGTTCCAAGGGCGTCGGCATCTTCTTCGTCACGCAGACGCCCCGCGATGTGCCGGCGGAGGTGCTGGCGCAGCTCGGGAACCGGGTTCAGCACGCGCTGCGCGCTTTTACCCCGGACGATGCGAAGGCGTTGCGGTCGACGGTGAAGACATTCCCCAATTCGCCGTACGACCTGGAGGAGCTGTTGACGCGGCTGGGTATCGGCGAGGCCGTGATCACGGTGCTGAGCGAGAACGGCGCGCCGACGCCGGTCGCCGCGACCCGGCTGCGGGCGCCGCGGTCGCTGATGGGGCCGTGGCCGGCGGCGGAGCTCGACGCGGCCGTGAAGGGTTCCTCGCTGTACGGGAGCTATGCGCAGGCGGTGGACCGGGAGTCGGCGTACGAGAAGCTGAGCGCCGGTCAGGAGTCGGAGCGGCGGGCAGCCGAGGCGGAGGCGGCGGCGGTGGCCACGGGCAAGGAGGCCGCAGAGGCTGCGAAGGCCGCGAAGGCCGCGAAGGCAGCGAAGGCAGCGAAGGCAGCGAAGGCAGCGAAGGCAGCGAAGGCAGCGAAGGCCGCGGAGGCTGCGGATCGGGCGGCGGTGGAGGAGGCGGTTCGCGGGGAGCGGGGGCGCGGGGGCAGGGGCGGGAAGGCGGCCGAGGAGGATGCCTCACTGGTCGAGCAGGTGGTGGGCAGCGGGATGTTCCGGTCGCTGGCCCGGTCCGTCGGTACGCAGCTGGGCCGGGAGATCTCGCGTTCGCTCTTCGGCACTGCCCGCCGCAGGCGTTAGGGGCGGGCAGGCCCGGGGGCTACTTTTCGGCGGCGCGTTTGGCCGCCTTGGCCGCCTGCTTCGCGTGCTGCTTGAACGCGCGGACCTCGGCGAGCGATTCCGGGCCCGTGATGTCGGCCACCGACCGGTGCGAGCCGGCCTCTCCGTACGGGCCCGCAGCCTCTCGCCAGCCCTTCGGCCGGACCCCGAACTGCTTGCCCAGCAGTGCCAGGAAGATCTGGGCCTTCTGAGTGCCGAACCCGGGCAGCGCGTTCAGCCGCCGCCGCAGTTCGGCCCCGTCGGGTACGTCGGTCCATACCGCGCTCGCGTCGCCGTCGTACTCTGCGACCAGGTACTGGCACAACTGCTGGACCCGCTTGGCCATGGAGCCGGGATAGCGGTGCAGGGCGGGTTTCGTGGTGAAGAGTTCGGCGAACGCCTCCGGGTCGTAGGCGGCGATCTCATGGGCGTCCAGATCGTCCCCGCCCATCCGCTGTGCCAACGAGTACGGGCCGGAGAAGGCCCATTCCATCGGCACCTGCTGGTCCAGCAGCATGCCCACCAGCGCGGCGAGCGGGCTGCGCGCGAGGAGCTCGTCCGCCTTCGGTTCCTGGGCGATCCGCAGGGTGATGTGCTGGTCCTCGTTGCTCTCGGTCACGTCGCTCTTGGTCATGTCTTCGATCATCCCGATGGCGGTGCGGCCCGGCCACCGCACTGCCCGCTGGTGCGGCCGTTTGCCGTACGGACGGAGCGGGTGCCCGAAGGGGCAGCGGCGGCTGCCCCCGGCCGGCGGGGTCCGGGCTGGACGGGGCAGTGCGGCGTCGTGAAGGTGGAGTGGTGAGGCCATCACGGCGCGCCTCGACCGGGGCGCGGTCAGGGGAGATGACGATGCACGCACCGGAATGGGACCAGGAACACGACCACGACCACGAGCGGGACCACGGGCACGGGCATGAGCACGACGAGCCGGTGCACGCGTCGCGGGCGTCCGAGGGCCGGGTGCCGGCGGACACCCCGCACCTCTACCGTGCGGCGGCCACCGGGCGGCCCGATGTGGTCGGGGCCGGGGGCATGAGCGTGCTCCAGCGGGCGGTCGGCAACAGCGCCGTGGGGTCGATGCTCCAGCGCAAGGAGGAGGAAGAGCGCTCCCCCGTGCACGACGTGGTCTCGTCGGGCGGCGGGCAGCCGCTGGACACCGACACCCGCGCCGATCTGGAGGGGCGGATGGGGGCGGACTTCTCCGACGTACGTATCCACACGGACTCCGCCGCCCACGAGTCCGCGAAGGGCGTGGGCGCGCACGCGTACACCGTCGGCAACAACGTGGTCTTCCAGCGGGACGCCTACGACCCGTCCTCGACGCAGGGCCGCACCACGCTGGCCCATGAGCTGACCCATGTGATCCAGCAGCGCAACGGCCCGGTGGAGGGCACGGAGGCGGCGGGCGGGATCCGGGTGAGCGACCCGTCCGACCGGTTCGAGCGGGAGGCCGTCGCGAACGCCGACCGGGTGCTGTCGGACCCGGCTCCGGCGTCGGCCCCCGTTTCGGACTCGGCCTCCGCCCCGGACTCGGCCTCCGCCCCAGCTTCGGCGGCGTCCGTGCAGCGGGCCGCGACGGAGGACGAGGACGAGCAACCGGCCGACGTGCAGGGCTCCTTCGTACAGCGCGCCAAGGAAGGGGCCGAGGAGGAGGAAGAGGCTCCGCCCGAGTGAGGGAGGGGCGGATTTCCGGTGGGGCTTCCGGTGGAGCCGGAGCTTCACCGGAAGCCCTGCCGCGTATCCGCCCCGCCGCGTCAGTCCTCCGAGTCGGTCTTCATAGTGCCGCCCAGGAACAGCGACTCCGAGCATCGCGAAGGCGTCGGCGCGTTCACCGGCTTGCCGACCTTCCGGCAGTCCACGGTCAGCGTGACCTGCCCGCCGCCGAGCACCAGGATCGGGGTGACGAAGTGGTAGTCGGAGTCGCGGAAGTTCTCCAGCGCCAGCCGGAGCACGGGCGCGTCCCGCCCCGACGAGACCACGAGCGTGCCCGCGTCGCCCTGCGGGTTCTGGACCACGATGTCGGTCAGCTGGAACGTGTGGCCGCCGGGCACCTGGAGGGCCGTCTCGGTGTTCGACCCCCCGCCCACCGAGTCCCTGACCTGCACCTGCGCACTGGTCGGGGCCGCGGCCGAGGCGCCGGAGTCCGCGCCGGCGCTCGGTGAGGGGCTGGGCTTCGGCGAGCCCCCGTTCGCCCCGGAGGAGTCACCGCCGCCGCCCGACGCGCCGGCCGAGGACCCCTTCTCGGGCGCCTTGCTCTTGTCGGCCGCGGCGGCGGACCGTACCGCGTCCGGGGTGATCGCCTCCCGGGCCGCCGACTTCACGGCCGGGCGCAGCAGCGCGTACCAGAGCCCCACCAGCGCGATCAGCAGCACGGCCGCGGTGATCAGCGCGCGGGGGAGCCAGCGCGGCAGGATCGGCTCCTGCTGGTACGTGCCGTCCACGACCACCGGTGCGACCGGGGCCTCGCCCTCGGCAACGTCCGGGGTGGCGACCAGCTGGAAGGGGTGCGTGACCGGGATGCCGCGCCACACGCGCTTGGCCGGACGGATGCGTACCTTCCCGAAGTCCGCCCGTCCGGGCGCGATCAGCAGTGTGTCCTCGGCGAACGAGACCCGTGCCCGCTCCGTGCCCGACTGGGCCCCCAGCCGTACGGTGACCGGGGCGTTGCCCAGGTTGTCGACGGCGAGCTGGTGCTTGCCGCGCCAGGCCCCGTGCGAGCTGCGCGGCACCAGTTCGGCGGTCGTCTCGGTGAAGGGGAGTACGGTCACCCGCCCTTCGGGCACCACCGTGTCGCCCTGCTCGCTGGTGGGCACAACCCGTATCCCGAAGGGCGTGTCCCCCGCGAGTACGGTCGAGTCCCGGGGCGGACGCAGTACGAGGGAGACCGTCTGCGAGTCGCCCGGATACAGGGAGAGCGTCGCCGGCTCGACCGTCGACCAGGCGGCACAGGCGCCGACCACCTCGAAGCGGTACTCCTCGACGGTGCTGCCGGAGTTGAGGATCCGCAGGGGGAGGGCCGTCTCCTCGCCCGGTGCGGCAGTGACGGACGAATCGTCGAGGCTTGCCGTGAGACTCATAGGCGGCACCGTAGGTTCGTCGTTGAACGCCGACATCGGCCGTGGAGGAACACTTCCGGGCAGATTCTGTGCCCGGATCGGCCTTTTTGTTTCCCTGTACGGATACGCGGGCATCTTTTGACCGCCTCAGACGAGTGAGGCATACGAAAACAGCCGTGTTGGTTGTGTTCGCTGCGACGCCATCGGCTGTTGCCCAGGGGGAGCATTGCCATGGAGCGCATCACTGTCGCATTACGAGCTCAGGATCCGATCTCGCAAGCGGGCGTGGCCAGTCAGTTACGGACTCGGCCCGAGGTCAGCGTGACGGAGTGGGGGGAGGGCGACACCTCTCCCCGGATCGTGGTCGTCGTCGTGGACGCGGTCGACGAGGCGGTGTTGACGATGCTGCGCCACATACAGCGCACCAGCACCTCACGCACCGTTCTGGTCACCACGGACATCGACGAGCAGAAGCTGGTGAGTGCCGCGGAGTGCGGTGTCGCCGGTGTGGTCAGGCGCTCCGAGGCGACTCCGGAGCATCTGGTGCAGGTCATCGGAACGGTGGCGCGGGGCGAGGGGCATCTCCCGTCCGACCTGCTGGGACGGCTGCTGGAGGAGGTGGGCCGCCTCCAGGGTCAGGTGCTCGGCCCGCGCGGGCTGCACTTCACCGGCCTCGCGGCGCGCGAGGTGGATGTGCTGAGGCTGGTCGCGGAGGGGTACGACACCGCGGACATCGCGACGAAACTGGCCTACTCCGAGCGCACCATAAAGAACGTGCTGCACTCGGTGATGACCAGGCTGCAGCTGCGGAACCGGTCGCACGCGGTGGCGTACGCGATGCGGCAGGGGCTGATCTGAGCCTTCCCGCGCTGCTGCGTGCGTCGTTTCGGCAGGGGCTGATCTGCGGCTCCCGTGCCGGTGTGCACGTCGCCTCGGCAGGGGCTGATCCGAGCCTTTCCACGCTGGTGTGTGCGTCGCCTCGGCAGGGCCCCGGGATGCACTTTCGGGCAGCGGGGGCTTCCCGAGGATGTGACTCCCGCTCCGCTGTGCGTCCGCCGCCGGTACAGGACCCTGACGTCCGGTGTGCCGATCGGCCTAGGGTGGGGGAGGACTTCCGTGCGCTGGTTCCAGCCGCTTCGGCGGGCGCTGCGGGTGGCGCGGGCGCTGCGGGCGCCGCGAGCTCTGTGGCCGCGGACGCGTCGGCCCAGGCCGTCCGCCTCGCGCCGCACCCTCACCGCGCTCCGGATCCCGGCCCTCGCCCTGCTTCTTGTGGTCAGTGGCGTCGCACCCGGTTCAGCCGTCACGTCCGGGGCGCCGTCGGTGTCGGTGCCCGAACCCTGGGTCACTCCGGCCGAGTTCACCGACGCGGTCGACCCGGGCGGTTCCACGGGCGTGGCCAAGCAGGTGCGTACGCCGACGATCCCGCCGAGGCCGGATGTGATCCTGCTGGTGGACGGCACCGCGAGCATGGCCGACCCGATCAAGAGCGTGCAGGAGAACCTGCCCAAGATCACCGACAAGATCCTTGCCGAGCAGCCCGACTCCCGGTTCGCCGTGGCCACGTTCGGCGATCAGGAGGGCGATCCCAACGCCGGTTTCAGCGTGCTCCAGGGGCTGACGGACGACCTCGAAGCGGTGCAGGCAGGCGTCAACAAGCTGGACACCGCGTTGGGCGGCAAGAGCCGGGGCCCGTCCGAGGACTGGATCAACGGGTTGTGGCAGATCGCCAACGGGGCCGGTGGCCAAACTGTTTTCCGTGACGGGGCGAGTCCGGTCATCGTGCTGGTCGGCGATGCTTCCAGCCACGCCCCGAGCAACGGGCATAGCATCGACGACACGATCTTCGATCTTCAGGACCGGAGCGTCCGGGTGATCGGTGTCGACGTGGCGAGCAAGATCGGCGACGGCCTGAACGGCAATGGTGATGCCGGTGATCCCGAATATGTCGAGGATCCGCTCACCACCCCCGACCAGGCCACCCGCATCATCAACGCCACCAACGGCCGTCTGCTGGAGGGGATCGACGGCGACAAGGTCGCGGAGGCGATCGCCGAAGGCTTCAACAACCTTCCCACCACGGTCGGTTACCGCCTCGACAATTGCGACCCGTCCCTGACCGTTGCCCTGGATCCCCCCACCCGCAGCGTGACGAGCGGCGACACCGCGTCGTTCGCGGAGAACATCGACGTCGCCGCGGACGCGCCGCAGGGCACCACCCTGACCTGCACCGTCCAGTTTCTGATGGGCACCCAGGTTCCCGGCACGGAGACGATCGGGCCGGCCGCGGCCGCCGACCCGGACTTCCAGGAGCAGATCAGCATCGATGTGAACGACATCGACGCGCCCGTCGTCACCGTGGACGATCTGACCGTCCGGGCCAAGGACAAGAAGGGCGCGCGCGTGACGTACGCCGCCACCGCCCAGGACGTCACCGACGGCACGCTGCCGGTGACCTGCACCCCTGCCTCCGGTTCGCTCTTCCCGGTCGGCCGTACCACGGTGACCTGCTCGGCGACGGACTCGGCGGGCAACACGGGGACGGACACGGCGGAGATCGAGGTCCTGGAGGCTCCCGTACCGCCCTCGGCGGATGTGACGATGAAGGTCGACATCAGCCCTGACCGCACGTACACCGGCCGCCCGGCCCGTGCGCGGTTCACCGTCACCAACGCCGGTCCGGACCCGGCGACAGGAGTGGTCATCGGCTCCAGCTGGCCGAAACCGTCCAAGGGCAAGGACCGCAGCCTGCCTGCCCTGACCCGTTGCACAGCGGCGAAACCGTGCACCATCCCGGCCGGCGGCCGCATCGAGGTGACCCAGACCGGTACGTATCGCGCGGCGGTCACCGGGGACGTACGGGCCACCGTGCGCGGCACGCTGCCGGACCGCCGGAGCGCCAACAACCAGGACACCGACCGGCTGCGCGTCCTGAAGCCCTCGCTGACCGTCACTCCGCAGGTGGCCAAGCCGGGCCAGCCGGTACTGGCCCGCGGCAAGAACTATCCGCCGGGCGCGACCGTACGTTTCACGTGGAACATCGGGATCACTCCCGGCGGAGCGACGGCCACGGTGGGACGTGACGGCACCTTCGAGGTCCAGGTCCTGGTCCTGCGCAAGGACAAGCTGGGTCCGCGCGAGCTGAGAGCGGACTCGCGCGACCTCGCCCGGCTGAAGAAGCCGGTCCTGGTGGTGCAGCGGAATCTCCAGCCACCGGACTTCGCGGGCCGCGCATGAGCGCCGGTGACCACACGGCCGATGACCGCACAGGAGTGATCGGGTGATCCACGAGGTCGACGACGTACTGCGGGCACTGATCAGGGCGGAGGTGCTCGAAGGCGGCCAGATCGCGGTGGTCTTCGACGCCCCGACCCGGGAATGGGCGGCGAAGGTCAACGCGCCCATGGTCAACCTGTATCTCTACGACATCCGCGAGGACATGCGCAGGCGCGAACGGGGCCTGCACAACGACTACGACGAGCGGGGCACGATCATCGCCCGTCGCCGCCCGCCCCGGTTCTTCAAGCTGTCGTACCTGATCACGGCATGGACGAAGCGCCCGGAGGACGAACACCGGCTGCTCTCGTCGCTGCTCGGCTGCCTGCTGCGTTACGAGGCCCTGCCCCCGGAGCGGCTGGCGGGCACCCTGGCCGAGATCGGGGCGCCGGTCCCGATGTCGATCGCGCTGCCGCCACCGGAGGACCGATCGTTCGCCGACGTGTGGAGCGCGCTGGGCGGCGAGTTGAAGCCCTCGCTCGACCTGGTGATCAGCGTGCCGGTGACGGCGTCGCCGAGCTATGTGGTGGGCCCGCCGGTGGGGGACGAGGGGCTGCAGACCCGCTTCGGGGACGTACCCGAGGGGGCCGAGCCGGTGTCGGAACCGATGCCGGGGCGCGGGGGCCTCCCGGTGTACGGCGGCCGCCCGGGGCGGCCGGGCGGGGGCGCCGCCTCGCGCATCCCCGACGCGGAACGACGACGCGGTCTGTCCCTCCGCATTGTGGAGACCCGGAAGGCACAGAAGGACCGGGAGACCCGCACGGAAACCCGGAAGGACCAGGAGACCCGCACGGAAAGCCGGAAGGACCAGGAGACCCGCACGGAAAGCCGGAAGGACCAGGACACCCGCACGGAAGGCCGGAAGGCCGGTACGGAGGGCAGCGCCGAATGACCACCGCGGGCGATCGCGATCCGAACCTGCGCCACCTCCTCGCCCGCGCGGTGGCGGTGGAGCAGCGCATCCGCCGGGCGGTCGAGGCCCGGCAGCTCACCGATCCGGACCCCGACGACGCCTTCCGCGGCCTCTACCTCACGGACGAGAACATCGCCCGTCTGCTGGACGAGGACGAGGCCCGCGCCTTCCCCCACCCCGTACCGTCGTCCGCTCCGGACTACGGCACAGGGCCGACGGAACAGTCCGGACTCACGGTCCTGGCCGCCGAGTTCGGCCTCACCGCTCTCGACACCGAGATCCTCCTCATCGCGCTCGTACCAGATCTCGACGACCGCTTCGAGGCGTTCTACGGCTACCTGAACGACGACGTCACCCGTCGCCGCCCGTCGATCGGCCTGGTGCTGGGCCTGTGCGGGCTCTCCCCCGCCGACCAGGAGGCGCGTGGCCGGCTGGCCGCCCGTGCCCCGCTCCGTGAGGGCCGCCTCCTCCTGGTCGAGGACCTGGACCGGCCGTTCCTGAGCCGGGCGCTGCGCGTCCCCGACCGGGTCACCGCACACCTCCTGGGCGACGACACCCCCGACCCGCGACTGGCCGATCTCCTCGCCCCCTGGCACGCCGTGGCGGGCGTCGGAGACCCGGCGCCACTCGCCGGGGCCCTCGCCCACGGCGCCTCGCTGGCCTACCTCCGCGAGGACCAGGGCGGTGCGGGCACCGCCCTCGCCGCCTCCGCGCTGACCCGAGCGGGCCACCGGGTCCTGGGCCTGGACCTGGCCCGCCTCGCGGAGGATCCGTCCCCCGTCGAGGCAGTCCGCTCCCTGGTCCGCGAGGCCCGGCTGACCGGTGCGGGCGTGGTCTGCGCCCCGGTCGACGCGGTCTGCCGCGAACACCCGGAGCTCCTCCGGCTGCTCACCGGAACCCCGGTCCCCACGATCCTGGTGGGCCGGGCCCCCTGGGACGCGGCCTGGTCCGCCGCCCCGCCCCTGCTCCTGCACGCCCCACGCGTGGAACCCTCGACCAGGGCGGCCCTCTGGACCGAGGCGTACGACGCCCCCGTACCCGGGACCATCGACGTGGACCGGCTGCTCGCGCCGTTCCTCCTCACCCCGGAACAGATCACCCGCGCGGCCCGGGGCGCCGCCCAGACCACCCACCTGGACGGCGGCACCCTCACCCCCGACCACGTCCGCCAGGGCGCCCGCGCCCAGAACGCCGCGGGCCTGGACCGCCTGGCCCGCCGTATCGAACCCACCGTCACCTGGAACGACCTGGTCCTCCCGCCGGACACCCACGCCCAGCTCCGCGAACTCACCGCCCGCGCGAGACATCGCGACCGGGTCCTCGGGGAGTGGGGCATGCGCCCCGGCGGCGGCCGTGGACGAGGTGTGTCCGCCCTCTTCGCCGGCGATTCCGGCACCGGCAAGACGATGTCGGCGGAGGTCATCGCCGCGGACCTGGGCCTGGATCTCTACACGGTCGATCTGGCGACGGTGATCGACAAATACGTGGGCGAGACGGAAAAGAACCTGGAACGCATCTTCTCGGAAGCCGCAGGCGTGAACGGCGTCCTCCTCTTCGACGAGGCCGACGCGATCTTCGGCAAGCGCTCCGATGTGAAGGACGCCCACGACCGCTACGCGAACGTCGAGAGCGCGTACCTCCTCCAGCGCATGGAGTCCTTCGACGGCCTGGCGATCCTCGCCACCAACCTCCGCGCCAACCTGGACGACGCGTTCACCCGCCGCCTGGACCTGGTCATCGACTTCCCGGTCCCGGACCCCGAACAGCGCTTGGTCCTCTGGGAGCGCTGCCTGGGCCCCGTACTCCCCCGGGGCAAGGACCTGGACCTCGCCTTCTGCGCGGAGAACTTCGAGTTGGCGGGCGGCAACATCCGTTCGATCGCGGTGACGTCCGCGTACCTGGCGGCGGACACGGACGAGCCGGTGACGATGCCGACGCTGATCCACGCGATCCAGCGCGAGTACCAGAAACTGGGCCGGCTGACGCTGGCGTCGGAGTTCGGCCCTTATCTGGAGCTGCTGGCGTGAGGTGCGGTGCCGCGCGGAGCCTGACGCTCAGACCTTGATGATCCGTACCCGATCGCCGCACAGCAGGCCCAGATCCTCAGGATCCGAAGTAAGGATCACCGCAGGTTTCGGCATCAGCAACGCAGTCGCTCCCACGACGGCGTCGATGGCGTACTTGTGCCCATGGAGTCCGGCATCGGTCAGAAGTTTCATGGCCGAGCGCCCGATCTCCTCGCTCACGGGCTCGACCGTCAGCCTGGACACCGCCCAGTTGAACCGGGCGGCGTTCACTTTCCGGTGGGGGGCCTCGATGAGGGTGAGGACGCTGACGATCACCCTCATGTCCTCCTGCTCCGCTCCGCGGAGCAGCGTCATGACCTGCCGGTCATCAGCCACGACCTTGGACAGACCCTCGCTGTCCAGCACGATCGTCCCCGCCCGAGCCATCAGGCGGCGTTCTGTGCATCGTCGGCGTCGCCGCGCAGAAGCGCTCGGGCGGCATCGATCTCCGTACGACTCAGCGCACCGTGCTCCGCCTCGTGCGCGTTGGTCAGCTCGGCGAGGCTGTCCCGCTCGATCTGGCGCTGCACGGCTGCGTCGACGTAGGCGGAGAAACCCCGCTTCCCCACGCGCGCACGGACGGCCGCGATATTGCCCGAGTGCAGGCTGACGGAGACGTTGGCGGTGGGGCCCTCGCCCAGGCCGTAGGTGGTGTCATCACTCATGACACCAATCTAATACATGAACTGGTAGAGGGCTGTGTTTGCCGTGACAGAGCGATGGGCCCATGGCTCGGCCCCTTGCGTGGACCCGAAGTTGGCGCGACCGTGGTCGGGTCGGTCGGTGAACGGCCGCTTTTCCTCCGTACGGCGACGGGAGTCAGCGTGACCGCATTGCCTGTTCTGCCCCACGAACTGCACGGCGACGGCCCGCACAAGGTGATCGCGGTGCACGGCTGGCTCGCCGACCGCTCCGCGTACGCCCCCGTGCTGCCGGATCTCGACCTCGATTCGTTCCAGTACGCGGTGGTGGACCTGCGGGGGTACGGCGAGGCCCGGGACACGGACGGTTCGTACACCACGGCGGAGGGGGCGTCGGACGTGCTCGCGCTGGCCGACCGGCTGGGCTGGGAGCGGTTCTCGCTGGTCGGCCACTCGATGGGCGGCTCCGTCATCCAGCGGACACTGGCCGCCGCGCCGGACCGGGTACGCAGGATCGTCGGCGTCTCGCCCGTCCCCGCGTCCGGCCTTCCGCTCCCGCCCGAGCAGTGGGAACTCTTCGCCGAGGCGGCGCACACCCCGCAGAACCGGCGGATCATCCTCGACACCACCACCGGAGGCCGCCGTCCTGCGGGCTGGCTGGACCGCATGGTGCGCCGCTCGGTCGCATGCAGCGACGCGAAGGCGTTCCGGGCCTGGCTGGACTCCTGGGCGGGCGAGGACTTCCACGACCAGATCGAGGGCTCGCCCGTGCCCGCCCTCGCCGTAGTGGGCGCGCTGGACCCGGCCCTCTCCGCGGAGTTGCAGCGCGCCACCTGGATGCGCTGGTTCCCCCGCGCCGAACTGGTGGAGCTGCCGTCGTGCGGCCACTACGCGATGGACGAGGCCCCGCTCGACCTGATCCGCGCGGTGGAGGACTTCCTGCGGGCGGACGCGGAGGCATGAGCGGTCCCGCCCCCGCCGAAATGCCCGTACCGGATGTCTTCGACCCGAGGCTGTACGGGCAGGGCATCCCCCACGCCCACTACCGCCACCTGCGCGACCACCACCCCGTCTCCTGGCAGGACGAACCGGAGGTGCTCGGCTGGCCGGCGGGCCCCGGCTTCTGGGCGGTCACCCGGCACGAGGACGTGGTCCGGGTCCTGAAGGACTCCGCGACGTACTCCTCGTACCTGGGCGCCACCCAGATCCGCGACCCGGACCCCGCCGACCTGCCGTTCCTCCGCCGCATGATGCTCAACCAGGACCCGCCGCACCACCGACGCCTGCGCGTACTCGTCAGCCGCGCCTTCACCCCGAAGCGCATCGACCGTTTCGCCGTGCTCGTCCGCGAACGCGCCCGCTCCCTGCTCACCCGCGCGGTCGCCGGGGCGCGGGCCGGCGACGGCACCTGCGACCTTGTCGCCCAGGTCACCGACGACTACGCCCTGCTCAACCTCACCGACCTGCTCGGCGTACCGGACACCGACCGCGCGCTCCTCCTCCACTGGACGCAGCGCGTCATCGGCTACCAGGACCCCGACGAGGCCGGAACACCTGAACAGGGCCCGGACGGGCGACCGCTCAACCCCCGTTCCCCGTCCGCCCTGCGCGACATGTTCGACTACGCGCACGCCCTGGCTGCCCACAAGCGCCGCCACCCCGCCGACGACGTGATGACGTCCTTGGCCACGGACCCCGAACTGACCGCGCCCGAACTGGAGATGTTCTTCTTCCTACTGGTGATCGCCGGCAACGACACGGTACGCAGCGCGGCTCCGGGCGGCCTGCACCTCCTGGCGGAGAACCCCGAGGCGTACCGCCGCCTGCGCGACGGCGAGGTCGGGTTCGCGACTGCCGTCGACGAACTCCTCCGCCGCCACCCCCCGGTCCTCACCTTCCGCCGCACGGCCCGCGAGGACACGCTGCTGGCAGGCACCCGCATCCGCACCGGCGACAAGGTGGTCGTCTTCCACGCCTCCGCCAACCACGACGAACGCGTCTTCCCCGATCCGCACGTGCTGGGCCTCTCCCGGTCCCCGAACCCCCACGTCTCCTTCGGTGACGGCCCGCATGTCTGCCTGGGGGCGCACTTCGCGCGGCTGCAGCTGCGGGCGTTGTACGCGGAGACGTGCCGCCTGCTTCCGGGATCGCTCGAGCCGGCGGGTTCACCGGGGCGTCTGGTGTCGAACTTCATCAACGGTCTGAAGTCGCTGCCGGTGCGGGTGGTTGGCAACTGACAGCCGATTCGTATTCTTGGCGGGTCGCGACAAGCCCGTGCTTTACCGAGTGCCAGGAATGAAAGGTATTCATACCGGCGTGCCTTCCTGCTCATCCGGGAAGGTGGATGACTCCGAAGGAAGTCGACTCCTCAGGTCGGAGTCGGGCATCCTTCACGATGGCAGCTACACGCGCAACGCAGGTATTCGACCGGTGTCTCTCTGGCTGACTCGGCGTGCAGCGGCGGAGAAACGCAGGCAGCTTCGCGCCTACTTCCTCAGGCGACGTTGGCTCGCCTTTGATCTGGTCCGGCTGAGGAAGGAAGCTGGGCTCGACCAGAATGACGTGGCCAAGGCGCTGCGTTGCACAGTGGCAAAGGTGTCCTACTACGAGACATCCGAACGCCCGGTTGCGCTGCGGGACTTGGATGAAGTTCTACTTCCGCTCCACAACGTCCCGGAGGACCGCTGGGACGACTACCTCAGGGCTGCCAGGAACGCGCGCCAGAAGGGCTGGTGGGAAGGAAGCTAAGGCATGTCCATGCCGAGTTGGTTCTCCCTGTTCGTCGGACTGGAACAGGGGGCATCGCAAGTCCGAGCGTACGAGAGCGAGGCCATCCCGGGGCTTCTCCAGACCAGGGCCTACACCGATGCCATCACGTGGCGGGGAACCGCCGAGCGGGGAGACGACGAGGTGGAGCGCCTCGTCGACTTGCGCATGACGCGGCAGGCTGCACTGAGTCGGGAATCCACTCCACTACGCCTCTGGACCGCGCTCAATGAAGCGGTGCTGCGCCGAGTGGTCGGCAGCCCGGCGATCACGAAGGGCCAGCTCCTTCATCTGGCCGAGATGACTCGCCATCAGAAGATCACCGTGCAAGTACTCCCCTACGAGCACGGAGCGCACCCGGGCATGGCGGCAGGCCCGTTCCAGATCCTCAGCTCCCCGTGGCCGGACGATTCTGGCGTGGCGTATGTGGAGCACCGGGCGGGCGCCTGCTACCTCGAACGTGCCCACGAGATCGAGGCACATATTGCGGCCTTCGAGCACCTCGTAGCGCTTGCGCTGAGCCCGGAGAGTTCAGTGGTGGTGGTGCGAGAAATTGCGAAGGAGTACGAGTGAGCCGAAATGAACGCACCTCGCCTTACGCTGAGTTGAACGCTCTGGCGTGGCGGAAGTCCACCTTCAGCGGTGATCAAGGCGCCTGCGTGGAGGCCGCCCCCTTGCCAGACGGTCGCATAGCCGTGCGCAACAGCAGCCACCCTGATGCAGGGGCCGTGTTCTTCACCGCTGTAGAGATGGACGCCTGGACCAAGGGCGTGGAGGCGGGGGAGTTCGACCACCTGATCAATGAGTAGCTGGCTGCCAGATCTGCTGGGCTGCTGGCTGCGGTGTCTTGGAACGCTGAGACTAGGGGGACGCTGCAGGAAGCCCGCCGTTGAGCGCGTTGGCGGCCCGGTGTATGGGGGCCATGCACCGGCAAGTGTTTCAGTCGTTTTCAAAGTATTGAAACGCCCTCTGGGGGTTGCCTGAGAGGAGCGACGCGGCGTCACTCTTCTCAACCACAGGATGGGCGTATTCGGGGGAATCGGTCAACTTCAGTCCGGGGCGGCAAAGCCTGTATCCCTGCGGACTTTTGTAGCAGGAAACAGGAACTCCTTCGGCATGCAGATGGAGCGTAAGCTTCCACTCGAACTCATCCGAGAGGATGACCCGGCATCCTCTTTCGATGAGTTGTGGAACCAGATGGCGGTAGGAGTTCTCGGACAAGGGGTTCCCAGTCAGATCCAAGTTGCGTAGCCTCGAAATCGACATCAGTGGAGTGATGTCATAGATAAAATTTCGCGGCGCGTAGAAGCTGAGTAACGAAAGAGTGGCAAGCCCTGAAACGGAAGCCATTCCGCTGTCTCTGACAGTCAGTGAACGCAATGACCCAAGGCGGGATACATTATCTGTATCCACTGGGTCGCATGCGACGAGAAGCAAGATCTCAAGCGAGCCGCACTGAGCCAGGACCTCAAGATTGCGTGAATTTCTGATGTGGAGATCCTGGATCCCCTCGCATTCCTCCTTCGAGAATGGTGGTTCGTGGCCAGTGGCCCGTGCAATCGATTTCGAAACCGCCGGGTCCAAATTCGAGTTCACTCAGGCACTCCGTCCGGAATATTTCTCGATCAGCGTGTCTATCTTGTCGCGAAGGCGACCAAAAGCGGCTTCCTGTGCGGATCCCAACTCCTCAACGGTGAAGGGGATTTCCTTTTGGGCGGCTTCGCCGACGCGGGTGCTTTCGATTCGTATCGATTTATAGATTGCCAGTATCTTCAGATTCTTCTGCTTCTCGGAGAAGTTAGAAGTGTCTCCATTCCACATCAACTTCCCTTCCTCGAGTAAGTTGCGCAAGTTGGCGAGGAATTGGTCCGGGCTCCCATTCGGTTTATCTTTTATGAAATTCTTGAAGTATTCACGCAGGCTGTCATGCCATTTTTTGTCTCGACCGTTATAGATTGGATTTCCGTCGTATGTCATGAATGCCCCCACGTGGGCGTCCATGTCGTGGCTACCGACTTCGGTCATGTTGTCAGAGAGGCGTATCTCCCAGATCACATCGGTTGTGAGTGACCGCAGGTCGTCCTGGAGGTCGATCCATCCCGTGGAGTTTTGAGTGTTCGCTTGCTTCATGTCCGTGTCCAGTATCTTGAGCAATTGATCCGTGGGAATCCACTCGTGATGACCATCGGCCAGTGCACGAAATTCGCCCTTAAGCCATTTTCTGTGCGGGTTCTCGCCAATCCCCTTTTCATCCCAAAGTCCTTTCAATTCGGACAAAGTGAGACCACTCGATTTCTTCTCCTCTGCCATTTCTTTGAGGAACTCAAGTACGCGGCCTTTGCCAGCAGCTGCTACAAGCCTCGGGTCGACTTCACGTCTCGCGACAGGCAGGGAGGAGAACCTTCCGTACTGACTGTCGGCGCCAAACTTAAGGCTCTTGAGTTTACCGTTCAGGTCGGGGTTGCTAGTGATTGTTTCAATCGCGCTGTTTCTGAGTTTCGCGACTGCGTTGTCCCCTACCTTCTCATAGAATGCAGGTCGGGTCGAATGATTTGGCTTCGGACCCAGTTGATGCAGAGCATACTGTTTGAATGAGTCCGCACTGGCGTCTTTGGTGCGATTCGTTCCGCCATTCTTTGCTGGGTCGAAGTATCCTCTGAGGTTTTCGTGTGTGCTCGGTTCGCGGAGATATTCGATGGCGGGTTCTTCGAATCTATCCAGCGCATCTATTCCGTTCCAGGCCTTGGTTTCTTTGAGTTGTGCGTCCCACCAGTGCTTTTTTAGATCTTTCGCAAGATTGATGCCGTGTTCGGGGAGGTATTTATCGATTTGGGGCTTCAGGAGTAATACTTTGGCAACTTGCTCTTCTGGGCTGGCCTTTGCGATCACGCTTATTTCTGCCGGCTTATTTCTGGACTTCTTCGAGCGTAGAGACTTGAGCCCGCGAGGGCGAAGCTCTGCTGCGACGCTGGAGATGATAGAGTCCAGTTCTTTTTCGTTTTCCAGCGGTGAGGCAGTGCGTAGTGCGAGCATCCTGCGGGCTTCGCGCTTTACGTCTTTGCTTTTTTTGGAGTCTCCATTTTTGGGATGTCCGTTTTTTCCTCTCAGCTTCGCCCAGAGTTTCTTCCCTGTTTTGGCGATGAAGTTGACTATTTTGTCGACGGCGCGGTTGACGGGGCGGGCGACAGCATGGAAGACGCTCTTGACCTTGTTGGCCAGGCTGCCGATGCCGAGGAGTGAGGCGAGGAAGCCGATGAGGAGGGGGACGCTGGCGGCGAGGGCGGTTTCGACCATTTTCGGGACGCCCGCCGTGCCGCCGTTGGCGATGGCGATGACGGCGTCCAGGATGGCGTTGACGAATTCGACGATCTGGGCGCCCTG